>CAZMHA010000080.1:3590-6965 GCA_964565985.1 uncultured Piscirickettsiaceae bacterium
TATCAAGCAAAACCCCACGTTTTCCCCCCCCCCCCCCCCCCCCCTTGAAAACGGTGGTTTTAAAGGGTTTAGAGCGATTGTTCAGGGATTCCTTAAGCAGGAATAATTATTGGCCAGTTTTTAGTAGGGTGTTGGATGATTTGTACAGGGTATCCATACACTTTTGTAATCTGCTCTGCAGTTAGTACTTTTACTACAGTGTCTTGGCTGATAATTCTACCTTCTTGCATTAATACCAGTTCATCTGAATACTGTGCGGCAAGGTTCAAATCATGCAGTACTGAAATAACTGCAATATTGTTTTCCTTTGCTATTTTAGAAACCACCTCAAATACTTGATGTTGATGTGCTAAATCTAGGTTAGCAGTACATTCATCTAAAAACAAATATCTAGGTTCATTGTCTTTATTAAGTGTAATTTGAGCAATTACCCTGGCAAGCTGTACTCGTTGTTGTTCGCCACCAGATAGGGTTAAATAATTTCTATCGTGCAGATGGTTTACATCAAACACTTCAAGGGCTTGTTTCACATACTTTGCTCTGGCATGATGGGCTATATTATTAATTAAGCTCATTTCTATTATTTCAGAAACAAGAAATGGGAAGTCTAATTGAATTGATTGTGGCATAACAGATCTAAGATTTGCTAACTCTTTTGGCGAGTATTCTTTTAATAACTTACCCTCAAGCATAACTACTGATTTAGCAGAATTAATATCACCAGATAAACTTTTTAGAAGTGTTGATTTTCCAGCTCCATTTGGGCCTAGTACCGAAATAAACCTTCCTGGGTTAATTTCAAAATCAATATTAAAAAGGATTTGTTTTGACTGTAAAGAAACATCTAATTGGTTAACTTTTAACATATTAAAATCCCACCCTAGAACGGCGTTGAATAAGTAACCAAAGGAAAAAAGGACCACCAATAGCAGACATTACAATCCCAATAGGTAGTTCAGCAGGGGATAGTATAGTTCTTGCGACCATATCAGAAGCTAGTACTAATATTGCACCTAAAATTGCACTACCAGGCAATAGCCACCTGTGGTCTGGGCCCAATAATAACCTAACTAGGTGCGGAGCAACCAAACCAACAAAACCAATCATACCACTTACCGCTACGGAAGCACCAACCGCCAAAGCGGTTAAAATAATTACAATAATTTTAAGTTGCCTTACATTAAATCCCATATGGGAAGAAACTGCTTCTCCCATTAAAAATGCATTTAAAGCTCGTGCAAAAAAAGGTAAAACTATTACTGAAATAAGGATAGGACCAGCAGAAATTGAAATATCTTGCCATGAAGCACTAGCAATTGAGCCCATACTCCAAAAGGTTAGGGTTCTTAATTCGGCATCAGTAGCAAAATAAGTAAGTAGCCCAGTTGCGGCACCTGCAATTGCACCTATGGCAATACCTGTTAGCAACATTAAGCCTACATCGGTACGCCCATTTTTAGTCGCTATTTTGTAGATTAACCAAGTAACTGCCCCCCCCCCTAAAAAAGCAGCCATAGGCAGAGCAAAGTACCCCCAAAAAACAACATACTGGCTTAGGTGTCCTGCTCCTAATACAATAACAATTACCGCTGCCAAGGCCGCTCCACTAGATACTCCAACTAAACCAGGGTCAGCCAGAGGATTACGGAACAAGCCTTGCATAGCGGCACCAGCAACCGCTAAACCTGCCCCAACTATTACACCTAATATTAATCTAGGTAGGCGAATTTCATTAACAACCAAAGAGGTTTGAAAGTCTTCTTGTTGACCTAGTAAAGAACTAATAACATCTAAGGTATTAATTGGGATAGCACCAATCGTAAGTGAATAAAGGCTTAAAAGTATTAGCAAAAAAGTGATTATAGTTAAGCCTAAAATAGGCGAGTTAAATAGTCTCACAGATTATATCTCTCGTGGTATTTTTATGTTTTTATAAGGATAAAGAATTATAGCAATTAATTAGCATAGACCTTAGCGACAAGATTTTCTATTTCAAATCCTAAGCGAGGACCAAAGGTTAAAAAGCCATTTTCCATAACAACTAATTGTTTTTTCTTACCTGCTTCAGTCATGCTTATAGCAGGTGTTTTTAAAATACCATCTCTACCACCAGCAGCTTTTAAACCATGAGTCATGGTAATAATATACTGAGGATTATACTGGATAGCCGCTTCAGAAGTTAAAGGTTTATAACCATTAAAGTCAGCAGCGGCGGGGTTTTTAACTAGGGCAAGTTTTAACATTTCATTGGCTCTACTACCTTTTCCTGCAACCATCATGTTGCCACCTCGCATACTCATTATATATACAGCTTTTGCCGCACCATTCTTATTTTTGGCTTGTTTAGCTACAATAATTGCTTTATCAACAGAGGTTTGCATTTTTTTAATTAACTCTTCGCCTTTTTTAACTTTATTTAAAACCTTAGCAACCTGTCTTATTTTCTCCTTTACACCGTTTAGAGTAAATTCATTATCAATAAGCTCAACCCTAATACCTGCATCTTTTAGTCTATCTAAAACACTACGAGGTTTAGCATCTTTAGTAGCAATTACCAAATTTGGTTTAAGTGATAAAATACCTTCTGCAGATAGAGTACGCATATAACCTACACTTGGTAGTTTTAACGATTCTGGTGGATAAACTGTAGTAATATCTCTACCAACCATGTTATCTCCCTCACCTAAAGCATAAACTATTTCAGTTAAAGAACCATCAATAGCCACAATTCTGCTATTGTCTGCAGATGCCGTAATACTTAGTAATAAAAGTAACAGAGTTACTCCAGTAGCCGTAATAAGTTTGTTAATTAACATTAGTTTGTTTCCTGTAAGTTTTGTAAAGTATCTTTCCAAAGAGTTTGCATTTCATCATCTTGTTTTGCACTAGAATGCAGGTAAACCATCATTAATGCCTGATGGTCTTTATCAAAAATCTCCATAGAATAGGTTGTCTTATCATTCATTATTTTTGCTATTAACCAAGTTTCTGCAATTAATTTCATATTGGCATGCAGATTAAACCCAGGATCAAGTACATTAAACCAAGGGCCCATTTCCATTAACTTATTAACTAAGCCATTATGTATTTGGGTAGAAGCACTGTTAGGAACAAACATTAGCAAAGGTATTTTTTTAGGAGAAGCTATTTCAAGCATTGCCCGTAAAGCACTGTTTTTAAGTCTAACAGCATCATCACCTAAATGGCGATAAGCCTGTGGTCTGGTAGCATTGTGTTTCTTTAACAAAGCACCAAGTTGGTGAACATCGCTTAGCTCTCTCCAGTCTTTTTGTAAGGCTGTAGCATTTATAGATACCTCATTAATTTCTATGGCAGGTTTATCCTTAACTACTAGGCTATGAAAATCTTTATTAG
>CAZMHA010000081.1:0-1127 GCA_964565985.1 uncultured Piscirickettsiaceae bacterium
CATGAATGCTCATCTTCCTGCGAGTCATTAACTAAAGCAATTTGCATTCTTTCGCCAGCTAATTCACCCTCAGAAAGAGTACCCATTCCAGTTAGAATTTCTTCAATTTTCTGATCCGCTTGCTCCTTATTAGATACCAAAGTAAATGCATCTCTATAAGCGGCTCCTGGTGCCCAAGCCTCACGAACAGTGGTCAGATCAGCAATTAGCTTATCTACAACAACTTGTAAATATAGCAACCTACGAGCACCAGTAGGTCCTCCAAAATCAGATATTGGACGATGCCCTGCTGTTGCATCACGCGGTGTATCTGCAGTAGGTATAGCACTATTTAAATCTTGACCCCAAAGCATAAACTCAATTGCATGGTAACCAGAAATAACATCATGTTCATCAGCAGCAGTCATATTATTATCCATTAAAGCAGAATCAATAGTAATATTAGACCCTATAATTGTGTTGGCATTAGTTATGGCACCACCTATAATTGCTGCTCCACTATTTAGGCCTGTTTGATGCTCGGTTACACCAACTTGGTCATCTCCAAAATCCGTACCTGTAGTAACATAATCAATTAAAGCTTCACCTAGTGGCCAAGCGTTAATGTTACCTTCTGGACCATCTTCTGATGAATAATCAGTTGAATCAATTGGGCTGTTACGAAAACGATATACTTCTGTTTGCCCATAAGGCTCACGAGAAACAAGCCACGCAGTTTTAGCAGCTTCAAATAGTGTAGGATCTGTTGGAGTTGCCGCAAAAAGATCTATTGCAGTTTTTAAAGCTATCGCTGTAGTAACAGAATCACTATAGGCGGCATAAGCAATATCCGCATTAGTGTCTAATACTTTTCTGGCATCAACTAATTGTGCATATGCACTAGCAACCGAGTCTGCACTTGGTGCATTTGTACCATCACTACCATCACTACCATCACTACCAGCACAACCTGTTAATAAAGCTCCAGACAATAATGCCAAAGACATACTTGTTACTATTTTCTTTAATTTCATTTGATTTAACTCCAAGGTTTAAAATTTTAATAAAGATTTAGGTTATTAATTATTTATATTAATAAGCACTAAGATATACTAATCTAAACAATACTAATTATCAAGACGCTTTTT
>CAZMHA010000081.1:1227-6922 GCA_964565985.1 uncultured Piscirickettsiaceae bacterium
ATATGCAAACAAAAATTATCATTATTTTTATTACATTCATGCTTTCTGCTTGTAGCCCTGTATTTAAAACTGAAGAGGACTTAGGTGAAGCATTATTTAGCGATAAAAACCTATCAAGAGATCGTAACCAATCTTGTGCTAGTTGCCATAACCCACAACATGGCTTTGTGGATACTAGAAATAACGAAGCTTTAGCTCTTGGAGTTTCTTTAGGTGATGATAATTTTTCTATTGGGGTAAGAAACACCCCCACGGCAAGTTATGCAATGTTTTCTCCTAGCTTTTCTGCCTTGCCTTCTGGCACACCTGCTGATGAAAATGGCTTTATAGGCGGGCAGTTTTTAGATGGTAGAGAGCTAGATTTAAAAGGGCAAGCTGGTGGGCCTCCACTAAACCCCGTTGAAATGGGTATGCCAAATAAGGCTTCTGTTGTTGAGCGATTAAAGGAAAATAGTAATTATATTTCTGCTTTTCAAAATTTTTATGGCGCAGAAGTATTTGATAATGTTGATAATGCCTATCTAAAAATGACTGTTGCCATAGCTAAGTTTGAAAAAACCCCTCTATTCGCTCCATTTGACTCTAAATGGGATAGACACTTAAAGGGGGAATATACCTTAACTTTTCCTGAACTGACAGGTAAAAGTGTGTTTTTTTCTGCGGCAAATAGTAGTTGTGTTAATTGTCATATGATTAATGATAGCTTACATATTCAACACAAAAAACAAACTTTTACTGATTATAAATATTTTAATTTAGGTGTTCCTGAAAACATTGCTCTTAAAGATGCTATTCAATCTAAAGGATTACACCCTAATTTTTTAGCCAATGGCGACGCTGGCCTGTTTGAAAACCCTAAGGTTGATGATATAAGCCTAAAGGGTAAGTTTAAAACACCTACTTTACGAAATATAGCAGTTACAGGACCTTACATGCATAATGGCGTTTTTAAGGAGTTAAAAACTGTTTTAGAGTTTTATGACTTTAGAAGCAATACAACAGGAAACAGAAGACCTAATAATCCAGAGACAGGACTGCCTTGGTTAGCAACTAGATTTCCTAGCACCATTGATCATGGCAAGCTTGGTATGCAAAAACTAACGGATAATAATATTGATGGTTTAGAATGCTTTTTGAGACTATTAACCGATAAGAAATTCGAGGATAAACTACCACCACTAAGACCTGGCTTAAATTGTAATTAAAACCTACTGCCTTTAGATATTTTTTCTGGGTCTATGCCTAAAGTTAGGTATCTATCATGACATAGTGCCGCGGCTAGTGCGTCGGTAGCATCTTCTTGGGGTGTTTCTGTTAGTTTTAGCAGGCTAGTTACCATATATTGCATTTGTTGTTTGGTGGCGTGCCCTTTTCCTACCAGTGTACTTTTTATTTGCGTTGGGGTGTATTCCATAATAGGTATATCATGTAGGGCGGCTGCACAAATTATCACCCCTCTTGCTTGGGCTAGTTTAATTGCGGTATTGGCATTTTTGTAAACAAACATTTTTTCTATCGACATAATATCTGGCTGATATTGTTCTATTATTTGGTTAATAGATTCAAAGATTACTTTTAGCCGTTGTGAGCCTGTTAGTTTGCTTACATTTATAACCCCACTACCAATATAGGTTGCATGATAGCGTCCAGATTCTATAATACCAAAACCCGCTTTGCGTGAACCAGGATCTATGCCTAGTATTCTGTTTATTTTTTTCATATTGGTATTTGAATAACTAGCCTATTTTGGTAGTTTTTTTGGCGATTAGTCCTTTTTTTCTGGAAAAATCTAGCATTTTGTTGATTGATTCTAGGGCTTGTAGTCGTATGGTTTCTTCTAGGTGTATTTCGCCGGTACCGTGGGCTAGGCAGTCGTGTAGGTTTTGTAGTCCGTTCATTGCCATCCATGGGCAGTGGGCACAGCTAATACAATGCCCGTCTTTTCCACCGGTTGGTGCTACTATTAGTTTTTTATGTGGGGCTAGTTGTTTCATTTTCCAAAAAATACCGTGGTCGGTTGCGACAATAAATTCTTGGTCGGCCATGTTTTGTACCGCTTCTATCATTACTCTGGTTGAACCTACTATATCGGCTAGTGCTACAACTTCTGCTGGCGATTCTGGGTGAACTAGTACTTTGGCTTGTGGGTTTTGCTTTTTTAGTTGTTGTAGTTCAAATACTTGAAATTCATCATGAACAATACATTGCCCTTGCCAAAGTATCATGTCAATACCTGTTTCACTTTGTATCCAACTGCCTAGGTGTCTGTCTGGTGCCCAAATTATTTTTTCGCCTTGCTCTTTAAGGTGGGTTACTATTTCTAGTGCATTGCCTGAGGTTACTACCCAGTCGGCAATGGCTTTAACTTCAACACTTGTATTGGCGTACACTACAACTTTATGGTCGGGGTATTGATTACAAAACTCTTGAAAGTCATCCGCAGGACAGCCTTTGTCTAGCGAGCAGGTGGCATCTAAATCTGGCATAAGAATTGTTTTTTCTGGGCTGAGCATTTTGGAGGTTTCGCCCATAAACCTCACTCCACAAACAACTAGGGTTTTGTTGGTTGACTGAGCTCCAAAATTTGCCATTTCTAATGAGTCGGCAACCTTGCCTCCTGTTTCTTCAGCTAGGGCTTGCAGGTCGTGGTCAACATAGTAGTGGGCTACTATCTGGGCATTTTTTTCTTTTAAAAGTATTTTTGTGCGTTTGGTTAGCGAGGCTTTTTCTATTTCTGTTAAGTAGGCAGGCATAGGTGCAGAGCTAGCTAAGTCGTTAATACTTTTTTCTAACTCTACTGGTATTGATTGTGCTAAATTAATAGTTTGCGTGGACATTTTTCCTGTAATCCAAAAAAATTATTTTATTTTTTCTATTTTACTCTTTAACGGGTTTACGGAAGCGTAAATCTAAGTCTTGTAGTTGGTCATTTGCTACTTTTCCTGGTGCTTCGGTTAGCATACATGCTGCAGATTGAGTTTTAGGAAAGGCGATTACATCTCTTATTGAGTCGCACTTGGCTATTATCATTACTAGCCTGTCTAAGCCAAATGCCATTCCTGCATGTGGCGGACAGCCGTATTTTAGAGCGTTTAGTAGGAAACCAAATTTGTCGTTGGCTTCTTCTTCTGAAATACCTAGTAGTTTTAATACGGCCGATTGCATTGCCGAGTTGTGAATACGCACTGACCCCCCCCCTACTTCTAAACCATTAATAACTAAATCATAGGCTTTTGAGAGCATTTGTTCTGGAGATTTGTGGTTTAGTATTTCTTCTGTGGTGGCTTTTGGTTGGGTAAATGGGTGGTGTATTGCGGTTAGACTTGCGGTTTCTTGGTCGGTTTCAAACATTGGGAAATCTACTACCCAAACTGGTGCCCATTCTTTTTCTAGCATATTTAGGTCTTCACCAACTTTACAGCGCAATGCTCCTAGTGCTTCGTTTACTATTTTGGCTTTGTCTGCCCCAAAGAATACTAGGTCACCATCTTCTGCACCTACCCTTGCCATTATTGCTAGTGCTTGTTCGGGGAAGAATTTTACGATTGGTGATTGTAGCCCTTCTAGCCCGTCGGCAAGTTTGTTTACTTTTATGTAGGCTAGTCCTTTTGCTCCGTAAATACTGACAAACTTGGTGTAGTCGTCAATTTCTTTACGGGTCATTTTGCCACCTTGCGGTATTCTTAGTGCTGCCACTCTGCCTTGTGGGTCTTTTGCTGGCCCTGCAAATACTTTGAAGTCGATATCTTGCAGTAGGTCTGCTACATCTATCAGTTTCATGTTTATTCTTAAATCTGGTCGGTCTATTCCGTAGTCCCTTATTGCTTCTGCGTAGGTCATTTGTGGAAAGTTGTAATTTAGGTCGATATTGCCTGCTTCACTAAAGATTGTTTTAGTTAGTCCTTCCATAATTTCCATTACTTCTTCTTGGCTCATGAAGGAGGTTTCTATATCTAACTGGGTAAATTCTGGCTGTCTGTCGGCTCTTAAATCTTCATCACGAAAACAACGCGTAATTTGATAATATCGGTCAAATCCTGACATCATTAGTAGTTGTTTAAATAGTTGCGGTGATTGTGGTAGTGCAAAAAATTTGTTTTTATGGGTTCGGCTAGGAACTAGGTAGTCCCTTGCTCCTTCTGGTGTAGATTTGGTTAGAATTGGGGTTTCTATGTCCATAAACCCTCTGTCATCTAAGTAGCGACGCATGGTGCGAGTAATCTCGTAACGAGTACGCATTATCTGTTGCATTTCATCTCTTCTTAGGTCTAAAAACCTATAAACTAGGCGAACTTCTTCGGAGATGGTTTTGTCATCAAGCTGAAATGGGATTGGTGCTGATACACTTAGTATTTCTATGCTGTCTGCTACTATTTCAATTTTACCTGTGTTCATTTTGGGGTTAATGGTTTCTGCCGTTCTACCAAGTACTGTGCCTTGTACGGTTAAAACAAATTCTGAACGAACTTTTTCTGCCTTGGCAAATTTGTTGGCATCATCTGGGTTTACTACAACTTGCACTAGCCCTTCTTTATCGCGTAGGTCGATAAATATTACGCCACCATGATCACGGCGACGATGCACCCAACCAGAAACGGTTACTTTTTGGTTTTCTAATTGCTCCGTAACTTGCCCACAATAGTGACTACGCATCATCTTTTTTTGCCTTTTGTTTAAGTTTTTCTTGGTCTAATTTTTTAAATCGGTTCAGATTGTATTCTATATATTGTTTATTTGGGTCTATGTCTAGCTTTAGGTTTTGCTGTTCTGCCATGTGCCAATCTGGTACTACTACTCCGCCTGATATGACCATTTTTAGAGCTTCATCTACTGACATTTCTAATTCTATAATTTCATCTTTTGCTGCCATAATAAAAAAACCAGATGTTGGGTTGGGTGTAGTAGGTACAAATAAGTTTACTACTTTGCCTAGCTGGGTCTTTTTTTGAGCCTCTCCTTGCGTTGTGCTGGTTTGAAACGCTAATGTCCATAGGTGTTTGCGTGGGTATTGAATTAGGTAGGCTTTTTTAAAAGTTTGGTTGCCGTTGCCAAATATAGCTTCTGAAATCTGTTTTACTGCTGTATAAATAGAACGAACTAACGGTATTCTTTCTAAAAACTTTTCGCCCATTCTATAAAGGTATTTGCCTAAAAAACTGGCTACTAGCATTCCTGTAATAAGGATAATTAAAAAGGAAAGGAGTATTCCAAAACCTGGTATATCTTTGCCTATAACTTCCTGTGGGCGAAATTCAACGGGTAGTAGTAGTAAACTCTGGTCAAAAAAGTTAACTAAAAAAGTTAATATAACTATGGTTACGCCTAAAGGTATCCAAACAAGCAAGCCTGCTATTAGGTATTTTTTGATATAGGACATCATATTGGTAATAGCTCTCTATTTATAACTTAAACTTTAATGGAACATTATATAAAAATTTAACTACCTGAGTTTTTAAATAACCAAGTAATAACGAAATGCAGGATAACACTAACTAGCAAGCTTACGCCTGCTACTAGCCAAATATGTTCTAAAGCCCAGTATTCCCAACCCATATATTTTCCTTTTTTTTTACTTTCCTCCCTTTATCTTTCCCCCCTAAATTCGGGGGGGGGGGGGGGGAAAAAAATTTTAAAAAGTTTTTTTTTTCTTATATACAAAAAAAGGGGGGGTTTTTTGTATAATTTTTTTTTTTTA
>CAZMHA010000082.1:0-6917 GCA_964565985.1 uncultured Piscirickettsiaceae bacterium
AAATAAGCTGGTTGGCTGTTTGTAGAATGCGATTAGAAGAACGATAGTTTTGTTCCAGTTTAATAATTTCTAACTGAGGAAAATCTTCTTTCAACAGGTTTAAGTTTTCAGGTTGAGCCCCACGCCAAGCATATATAGATTGGTCATCATCACCAACCACGGTAAACCTTGCTTGCACACCTACCAATAGCTTTACTAGTTCATACTGTGAGGCATTAGTATCTTGATACTCATCAACTAATAGATAACGAACTTTATTTTGCCATTTATCTAAAATTTCAGGGTTTTCTTGAAATAACTTTACTGGCAAACCAATTAAGTCATCAAAATCAATTGCATTGTATGCCTTAAGCTGTTTTTCATATAGATCAAATAAAATTGCACGAGCCTGTTCCAAATTATCTTCACAATTTTCTAATGCCTGCTGTGGTGTAAGTAAAGCATTTTTCCAATTTGAAATGTCCCATTGAGCATTTTCTAAAGCCTCTTCATCTAAATTTTTCTTTTTTAACAAATCCTTCATTATTTGTCGGGTATCAGAGGCATCCATAATAGTAAAATTTGCTTTATAGCCAAGGGTTTTGTGTTCTTGGCGAATGATATTTAAGCCTAAATTATGAAAAGTTGAAACATTAACCCCTTGAGTATTGTCGTTTTTCAATAGCTTAGTAACCCTCTCTTTCATCTCCTTAGCAGACTTATTAGTAAAGGTTAAGGCATAAATATGATAGGGCTGAATTTGCTTTTCACGAATAAGGTAGGCAATTTTTTCAGTAATAACTCTAGTCTTACCTGAACCAGCACCAGCCAGAACTAAGGCAGGGGTTTCAGTATGTAAAACAGCTTGTAATTGTCGTTCATTTAAAGAGTGCATAGATAAGATTATTGCCAAATATTTTGACTAAAAATTCCCAATACGATTATTTTGCTATTTTTAGCATCAATATAGAAGGGAACTGTATAGCTATTAAAAATCATTTCTCTAGTTTTGTCATTACTAGATAAGGCATTTTGTCTGTACATATAAGGGGTTAAAGGGATTTGTTGTATTTTATTAATAATAGAGTCAAAAAACTTCAATGCTCTAGTTGGGATATCATCAGCAATAAAACTTATGATAACTTCTAATTCTTGATTAAATCTGCTTGATTTTTCTAAGGCTAAAGTTGAGATACAATCTTCTCTCTTATATCTCCTAAATTTTCTGCAAAGGGTATTGTTGCTAGATTACCTGCTTGATATTCTTCTACTCTTTTTTTTACTTCCATATCAAGATTTTTTTTCACAATTAAACTTTTATTCATGGCATCACTAGGCAAAGAGTTCATAAAATCATTTAGCTCATCAATATATTGTTCTTTGATATCTATCTGTACAATTGCCATAATCAACCGCTCTTTTTTTGTTAAATTTTAACATAAATTCTACTACCTTTAGAAGATAGAGTAAAATCACTGTTTTAAAAATAAACACCTAGTAACTATGAATCCCATTGAAAAATTAAAAAAAGACATTCAATTTGAGACAACCTTAAAAGAACAACTACTTAAGTTCAACACTACTTGGGGAGTTTTTTCTCCACGAGAAATTGATGCTGGTACCCAATTGTTTTTAAAACATCTTGAAATAAATGAAGATGAAATCGCATTAGATATTGGTTGTGGCTATGGCCCAATTGGTCTATGCATTGCCAGCTATGCTAAAAATGGCGAGGTGCATATGGTTGATAAGGATTTTGTTGCGGTTGACTATGCTAATAAAAATGCCCAGCAAAATAACTTATCAAATGCTAAGGCATATCTTTCAAATGGCTTAAGTGCCGTTCCAAAAGATACTAAATTTACCACCATTGTGTCAAACATTCCTGCCAAGGTAGGAAAAGAAATGCTCTCGATTATGCTACATGATGTGCATCAACATCTAACCCCTGGTGGACAATTTGTGGTGGTAACTATTAATGGCTTAAGACAATACATGAAGCGAAATTTTATGGAAGTATTTGGCAACTACAAAAAAGTAAAACAAGGCAAGGACTACACAATCTCGCGTTGTGTTAAAATACCTTAAAAATTTTAAAGAGTAAAAAAATGAAAAAAATATTATTAGTTTTAATCACCATTACAACATTCAGTATGTTTACCCAAATTGCCGAAGCTAAACGCTTTGGTGGTGGAAAGAGTTTTGGTTATTTTAAAAAAATGCCCTCCAAAAAATTTGGGCAAAGCTCCACGCCAAAATCAACCCCTAAAAGCATACCAAAAACGGCTGGAGCAAGAAGTGGTGCATCAAAATGGCTAGGTCCTTTAGCTGGATTAGCTGCAGGTGGTCTATTAGCGGCTATGATATTTGGTGATGGCTTTGAAGGAATACAAATGTTCGACATCCTGCTAATTGCCCTAGCTGGGTTCATGTTGTTTAAACTATTTGGCAGAAAAAGAAGCTTAAATAGCCAATATGCAGAACATCAAAGCCCTTATGAAGATGGATTTAATACACAAGATTATCAAGCAAGAGAGGCAGTACAACAAACTTCTTCAAGTATTAATTCAGGTTCAATTATTGGTACTGCAATTACTGAAAATGCACAAGCTGTTCATTCTTTACCAGCTTGGTTTGATGAACAAAACTTTATCGACAATGCCAAGCAACATTTTATTTCTGTTCAAAAAGCATGGGATGCTGCTGATATACAAGAGATAAAAAATTACTGCTCTCCAGAGTTATTTGATGCATTATCTGCTGAAATGGCTGGTGTACAAGCCGGCGACAA
Organism: uncultured Piscirickettsiaceae bacterium; assembly: GCA_964565985.1. Taxonomy (GTDB): domain Bacteria; phylum Pseudomonadota; class Gammaproteobacteria; order Thiomicrospirales; family Thiomicrospiraceae; genus Hydrogenovibrio. The sequence continues at coordinate 2,771 of CAZMHA010000082.1, forward strand.
CCATACACAGGTAGATGAGCTAGATGTTGAGATGCTAGAAGCTGTTATAGATAGTGACTATCTTGTTGTATCAATTAGGTTTACAGGTTATATCGTTGAAGAACAAGGTGCTGATGCTCATGCCTTTAACGAAATATGGCATATTCGTAGGTTATCAATCGGTGAAGGTGACTGGCAAATATCTGGTATTCAACAAAACTAAAGGACTTTATATGAAATGGCTTAAATTTATTTTACTGGTTAGCTTAGCTTTTGGATTAACTGCCTGCGAAAAAGACAAAGTAGAACTGACTACCGTTAGTTTCGTTGATAAGGACAAGGGTTCTGGTAACTTTGATCGTATGATTGAAATATGCTTTACTAAGCCAATTAGCTCAAAATATTATCATAAAATAATAATAATAACCCACCAATCATATAAGTTAGAAGGCGGTAATACGCTTCGACCTTTAGCATCTGATCCAGATAACAAATGCCAAACTAGAAATCTTTACAACTATATTAATCGCAACTCACCAGTTGGTGCGCGTGAGATGATTAAAGACTATATGACCCCTGGTAATATTAATCAATTATTGATTAGAATTTATGATGAAAAACCTGAAGCTAAAGAGAGTCCTATGACCGAGAGATTGTATAAAAATCTTTAACTTTTCGTACACCTCTTCGGTTAAGCCAAAGGCAATCGCCGTTTTAAAACAAACCCCAAAAGATTTTATTGTTGAAGAACAAATTGCTTTTCCCCTAGCAGGAGAAGGCGAGCATGTTTGGTGCTGGGTTAAAAAAACTAACCAAAATAGCGAATGGGTTGGCAAACAACTAGCTAAATTTTGTGGTGTAACCAACCGAGAGATAGGGATTGCAGGCAAAAAAGACAAGCAAGCCGAAACCTATCAGTGGATAAGCATTCATCTGCCACAAAAAAATACTCCAGATTTTTCTAAAATAGATATCCTAGGAGTGGAAATATTAAAAACTACTCGCCATACCAAAAAACTACAAACTGGTGGGTTATCAGGTAATAAATTTACTTTAATTCTACAAAATTTTATCGGCGATAAAGAACAAACCGAAGAGCGTTTAAAGCAATCTCAACAGCAAGGATTTGCAAATTATTTTGGCGAACAAAGATTTGGTAATGACTTTGAAAACCTAAATAAAGCAACGCAGTTTTTTAATAAACAAATTAGACCAAAACGACACCAAAAAACCATGTATTTATCTGCCGCTCGCTCATGGATATTTAATGAAATACTTAGTGCCAGAATAGATAATAAAAGTTGGAATAGCTACCAACAAGGTGATGTTTTTCAATTAGAAGGCTCACAAAAATGGTTTATAGATGATGCCAGCAAAGAACTAATCAATAGAGTAAAAGAACAAGACATTCACCCAACAGGAGCATTAATGGGCAAAGGAATCCTGCCGACTAAAGCAAATGTTTTAAAACTAGAAAAGACCATTGTTCAACAACATCCTATCTGGGCAAATGGGTTAGTATCTGTAGGCATGAAACAAGAAAGACGCGCACTAAGAGTAATCCCTAAAAACCTAAATTGGACTTGGCAAGATAGTAAAACACTAAGCCTAGAATTTTTCTTACCCGTAGGTAGCTATGCGACAATGTTAGTAAGAGATTTAATTAATACCCCCAAGCAATACCACTAGCTAGAGGTAGGATAATTGATAGGGGAATAAGGTATTTAGGCGCATAACTAAGTAGCCAAATATGCAAAAATGCCACCACTGCTAAGGCATTAAAAAATATTGCTAAGCCTAGCCCAAATTCTAATTGGTAGATAGCGAAAATAATGGTGGAACTCATTAATAACCAACCCGCTTGTCGCATAGGTTTCGCATGATTTTTATCTAGGGGTTTTTTACGGATTTGTCGATAATTTTTGGACATGGATAATGACAAAATAACTAAAGAAGTAAAGGTTAAACAAGAGAGAAATACAATTTCCACAATTAAACTTCTTTAGTATAGGGAAGGCTACTTCTAGTTGCAACAACCTGATTAGCTCCTACTTTTTTAACAGGAGAAACTCTTCTTCTTTTATTTGTAGGTATTTTTTTAGTAGGAGATGCCTGCCTTTGATTAACACGATAGGCTGCAAATAAGAATTTTGCACCAAATATTAGCATTAACAAGTCAAAAGTTAATAATGTCCAATCTTGGGCAATAGCCGTCGCAATAATATGCTTGTCTGTAGTAATTGCATTAACAATAGGAACTGCAAAAAATAACACCGCCGCAGCAATTAACATTTCTACCCAAAACTTTTTAAGTGGACGCAAGAAAGGAAAAATCATAAAGGCGAGCAAACTAAAAAATAGTGCATTAATTTCCCAAGCACTGCGGTCTAATAAGTCAATAGGTAATAATCTATTAGCAATAAAATATACGGCAATTGCCATAGGTAAACCAACAATAATACCTGCATTTGTACGATGTACAAAAAGATAACCCCTAGTTGGTGCTTGTTTATTTTCATACTTAAAACGGCGTTTTTCTACCCACAAAAGCATACCAGTCGCAATCATCATTGAACCCAGTACACCAGCGATAAAATAAAACCAACGCATAATAATATTGGCATAATGCCCTTCATGTAAACCAAGTAAAACACTTCTAACTTGCGGTGCCTCTGGCTTATCTAATCCAATAATTGGTAATTGTAAGCCTGTAACTCCACTAAATTGAACTTCATCAATGTCTTGTTTTCCAAAAAGTGTGGTATTTGAACGACGGAAAGAAATTACGGTATTTTCATCATTAGGATTAAAAACAGTAATTAAATGAACTCCCTCTCCAAGTTGTTTTTTAGCATCAACTAACAAAGGGGTTAAGCTAACCATTGAGGCATCTATATTTGCAGGTTCAGCAGGGGTGTGGCGAGGAAAGGCTTCACTACGAATGTTTTTAATATCACTAACATCATAGTTAGCAATAATAACCATGCCCATAAAAGTAAACACAAAAAATGCTAGCCCACTATAGGTAATCATAAGGTGGAAAGGTAAGGCAATTACACTTACTACACTATGGGCATCTAACCAAGATTTTGCTCCCTCTTTTGGTCGAAAGGTAAAGAAATCTTTAAAAATTCTAATATGAATAATAATACCAGTAACAATTGCTAATAACATAAACATAGTTGCTAATCCTACAAGCCAAAAAGCAACAATAGCTGGCATATAATGTAGTCGATAGTGCATTTTATACAATGCTTGACCACCTGCAGTATCTCTAGGCTCTGCAATCAACCCTGTTTCATAGTCAATTAATTCTCTATTCATACTACCACCATTACGCATTACCTCTCCTGTATCAGGTTTTTTCCAAGCAATACCTAAAGTTTCATACCTACCTTCTGGTAAAGTTATTTGCCACTTGCTAGACCATATTGCCTTTTCTTGCAAGTGAAAAAGCCCCATATTTATTAACTTTTCTTGAGAAACATTCTGTGCTTTAAGTGGTAATTCTGGTTGCATCCACCGGTCTATTTCTGTATCAAAATAGCCAACCGTTCCGGTAACAAAGACAAAGAACAGCAACCAGCCGAGTGCCAGTCCTGTCCAAGTATGTAACCAGTTCATTGAGCGACGAAAAGCACCTTTCAACATTTTCTCCTAAAGGCTTATATACCTAATTAAACAAACCAAAACACCTGTTATAACAAGCGAAAATAATAAATTAATCCAAACTTGTTTAACTGATGCTATCGCAAAAAACCAAATAACAATTGCTGTATAAATGGCAAAACTTAACAACATAGCGGTCATGCTCGCATTAACCCTATCCATACCGACTATATCTAGTAGCTGAGAAAGCAACATTGAACTGGAAAGAGTAAGAAAATAACCACCAAATATGGCGGCAACAATTCTAGAAACTAATTTCCAATTATCAGAAAATTCAAAATTTTTATAGCTTGAAATCGCTTTCATTTAACTTTTCTTACTAAAATTTAATATTGCTATTTTACTACAAAATGCTATTCATAATAATAGTAGTTTGTGTTTACTAGAAGTCAGTTCTTTTAATATTTAACCGTGTGATTAGAGTTTTATTGAGGAAAAAGGATCTTTAAGGAGACACTGAACAACTGATTGAAATTCTGCGCGGACTTATAGCCCATCA
>CAZMHA010000083.1:0-6709 GCA_964565985.1 uncultured Piscirickettsiaceae bacterium
ACAACGATGATGACGATGACAACGATGATGACGATGATGACGATGATGACGATGATGACGATGACAACGATGATGACGATGACAACGATGATGACGATGATGACGATGATGACGATGATGACGATGACAACGATGATGACGATGACAACGATGATGACGATGATGACGATGATGACGATGACAACGACAATCAATCATTCAACCGGTATAGCTTTTTAGAGGAATCTGAATTGTATGAAGTTAGTGGTAACTTACCTTTAGATAAAGTATTACTATCTATGGATATTGAAGAGTTACTAAATAATGATGAAAACTCATTACACAAACAACTAGACAATACTTTTGCTAGTACAGATGATGATAGCGATAAGGTTTTGAAATATACTGACAAAAATTCTAATGAAGTTACTGAAAGTATAGTTGTTGTAACAAATGATGATGATCTAAATAAAAATGGTATAGATGATGAGCCACCTATTTATGACTAGGAATATAATGGTTTAAAGGCGTAATTGCTTTTTTTCTTAAAAAGGGTAAAATAGTCGGCTTTTTTAAATATAAGTAACTTAAATATGTCTAGCACTAAATTAAACTCATCTAATCCTCTTGTTGGCGTTATTATGGGTTCAAAGTCCGATTGGCCAACAATGCAACTAGCTGTAGAAATGTTAGAATTATTTGAGGTTCCTCATGAGGTGCAGGTTGTTTCTGCGCATCGTACTCCGGAATTAATGTTTGATTATGCAGAAAAAGCTGAAGCTCGTGGTTTAAAGACAATTATTGCTGGGGCAGGAGGAGCAGCACATTTACCAGGTATGGTAGCGGCAAAAACATTAGTTCCTGTATTAGGTGTACCAATTCAATCAAAAGCATTAAATGGTCAAGACTCATTATTATCTATTGTGCAAATGCCTGGTGGAATCCCTGTGGCAACCTTGGCTATTGGCGATGCTGGTGCTAAAAACGCAGGCATATTAGCCGCACAAATAGTTGGTAATGAAATTATCTCTATCCGCGAAGCTGTGCAAACATTCAGAACTAAACAAACTCAATCCGTTTTAAACAACTCAGATCCAAGAAAGTAATTAAAATGACTCCAATCTCCAAAAAAATAGGCGTAATTGGTGCAGGGCAACTTGGCAGAATGATGGCAATGTCTGGTTATCCGCTAGGGCAAAAGTTTGCTTTTTCTGGCAACAGCAATGAAGAACCTTCTGCAATGTTAGGGCATATGTTTACAGAAAAAGATTGTGCAATTAGTTCTTTAGTAGAATTTGCAGATGTTATTACCTACGAAAGTGAAAATACTTGCGTAGAGCAGGTTCGTGAAATAGCAAAAACAGTTCCCGTATTCCCTGCTGAAAAATCACTATTTATTTCGCAACATAGAGGTAGAGAAAAATCCTTATTTGAGCAGTTAGAAATACCTTGCTCACCTTATCAAATAGTTAGCTCTCTTGATGAATTAAAAGAAGCCATAGATGAAATTGGCACTCCTGCTGTACTTAAAACTACTACCGAAGGTTATGACGGTAAGGGACAGTTTGTAATAAAAGAGGCTAAACAAATTGAACAAGCTTGGCAGGAAATTGGCGATAGAGAACTTATCTTAGAAGGCTTTGTCGAGTTTACTCGTGAGCTTTCTATTATTGCAGTAAGAAATGAAAAAAATGAGCATGTCTATTATCCGCTAGTGCAAAATGTTCACCATGAAGGTATTTTAAGATACACCATTGCCCCAGCACAGCAAATTATAGACTCAGTACAAGAAGCGGCTGAAATTTATATGCAAAAACTACTTGATGAATTGGGTCATGTAGGGGTTTTGGCATTAGAATTATTTGAAACAGATGATGGTCTTATTGCTAATGAAATTGCTCCAAGAGTACATAATTCTGGGCACTGGACCATGGAAGGTGCAGCAACTAGCCAGTTTGAAAATCATATTAGAGCTATCACCGGCATGCCTTTAGGCTCAACCAAGCCTAAATATAATTTTGCAGCCATGGTTAATATAATAGGGCAAACTGGTGATGTAAATTCAGTATTAGCTATGCCGAATGTTCACTTACATTTATATGATAAAGCAGAAAGAAAAGGTAGAAAGTTAGGGCATATTAATATCCTCGCCGACACTGCAGAAGAGCTTTTTTCAACGATGGAAAATTTAAACAACTTTTTACCCTAGGTACTGTTTTTTAAATAAACATATAAATCAACAAAGCACCTAGTGCAAATCTATACCATGCAAATGGAGCCATGCCTATTTTTTGAATCCATTTCAAAAAAATGGCGATAATTATGTAGGCACTTATTCCTGAAATAAATGCCCCTCCAATAATTGCTTGCCAGTCAACTTGCCCTGAGTCTTCTAATAAATCTTTTAATTTTAAGATCCCCGCACCTAAAATAATAGGAATAGACAGAAGGAATGAGAATTTGGCGGCAGCTTGTCTTGTTAGCCCTGTCATTAGTGCGGCGGTAATGGTTATTCCTGAACGGGATGTGCCAGGGATTAAAGCAAGTGCTTGAGCAAATCCTATAATCATTATATCCTTAAAACTTAGGCTGAATTCATCACGAATTTGTTTACCTTTTACATCTGACCACCAAAGCAACACACCAAAACCGATAGTTGTAGCGGCAATTATTAAAGGGTTCCTTAAGGTTTCTTCTAGCTCACCATGAATAATCAGACCAAAGGCAACGGCGGGAAGAGTTGCAATTATTACCCACCATGCTAGGCGGCTATTAGAAGTTGGTTGCCTTGTAATAAGAGAAACACTCCAGTCTTTAGACATTAACCAAATATCTTTTTTAAAATAGAGCATTACGGCGGATAGAGTTCCAATATGCACAGCAACATCAAATGCCAGCCCCTGGTCTTGCCAATCTAATAATTGTGGAACAAGGATTAAATGCCCTGAGCTTGAAACAGGTAAAAATTCCGTTAAACCTTGAATGAGAGCTAGAACTGTAATTTGTATCCAATCTAGAGGATCTTGCATGCTAGCGATTCCTTATTTATAAAGTATGAAGTAGATTTTGTAGTTGAAAACCAATTAGTGGCTGTTCAAACTGTTTAGTTAAGGCTATTACCTTAAAAGTTTCGCCCATTTCATTGGGCATGGTTAGGGTTTTTATCTGTTGAGATATTTTAATAGCATCGGTTGTACCATTTGCAAATTCTGTAGACATTTCTAGCAAACCGCTTGCCATTAAAAAGTGAGCTTGGGTAGTAAAACCATCTATATCAAACCCTGCAAAATCTCCAGCTTCAGCTACCGCAGTAAAATCCACATGGGCGGTAATATCTTGAATACCAGGGTAAAAAAAAGGGTCATTATGGGCAAGGTGTTGGTAATGACAGCGTAAAGTACCCATAACTCTGGCAGGCTGATAGTATTCTTGTCTGCTATATCCATAATCTACAATTAGTAACATTCCTGCAGTCAAAAACTCACTTATACTAGCTATCCAGGGTTCAATATTTAGGTTTACTTCCGTTTCATAACCAGCAAGGCTGGGTTTACCAATATAATTCAGTATATCATCTGCTTTTTCTTGTAACTTAGGATCTAAAATAGCTTGATAATTCCATGTAATACCATCATCTTTTATATCTACAAATGCTTGCGAGGTAGACTTTGGCTTAAAACTTAATCTCTCAACAGGCATAGCATCTAACACCTCATTAGCTAAAACCACGGCAGAGAGGGGGGGGGGGAGAGAATTTAGCCAAACCACCTTGTTTTGCAGCTTTTCAGGTAATGTAGCAATTGTTTGTTGCTGTATTTGTTTTAAGTTGGCACTAAGCTCAATAATATAATAATTATCTACAGGCTGATTAAGTTCGGCAAGTTCTAGCAAAATATCCCTAGCCATAGTTCCCTTACCTGCACCAAATTCGACAATATTGGCAGACTCTAAAGTTTCTAACACTTGTTTAGCTTGGCGAGCAAGGCATTTAGAAAAAAGGGAAGAAATTTCTGGAGCGGTTACAAAATCACCTTTTGAACCAATTTTAGGCAAAGTATTTGAATAGTAGCCTTGTTGTGGCGAATACAAAGACTGTTGCATAAAACTTGCAAAGCTTAAAAGTTTAAGAGGATTAGTTTTTGTAGAAACAATCATGCTTTCAACTAACTGTTTACTGTGCTCTATTGCATCTTTAGTTGGGGTAGGTAAGTCAAATTCTGCTATCATATGGCGTATTATTATAGAGTAATTAAGGCTTAATTATTAGCCAAAACCGTATTTTGGTTATAAATTTGCTTTATTTAATTATGGTAAAAAATAGAGTTATAAAATAAATGAAATTAGGTATTAAAAAGCTTGGCGAAAACGAATGGCAGCTACATATTGACAATGCCTTTGTACACTTAGATAGATACTCACTAGAGCTACTATACTCTAATTTAGAGCAACTATTAAACATGGGTTCAGGACAAGAAGGGACGGTTCTAGCAGGCCTACTAAAGTTGTCAGAAAAGTTATTAGAACTTAACGACTCTAATTTACAACTCTTTTTAAGAGAAGTTGAACATGAAGACTTATTGGCACTTATTTTAGCTACCAAAAATCAAGAACTAAAAGACAAAATTATACAAAATGTAGGTGGAATTATGTCAAAACAACTACAGGCAGATATGGATACAACAGCTACCCCCCCAGATGATGAAGCAATTACCTCCATAAAACATACTATAGAAATTTTATTTGAACTAGAAACAACAGGTAAAGTTGAGTTTATAAATAAAAACCAAAGGTTTATTTAAATGGAAATTTATACAAAAAGAACCAGAGAGGGTGACTTTCAAGTATCAATGGGGCATGTAACCTTTCAGTTACCAGAAACTGCAATAAATAAATTAAAAGAAGTCATACATGCACGCCTAAATAAATCCAGTGAAATAGATAGTGCTAATATAGAAAAAAAGTTAATTGCCTATAAAAACCTAGTTAATAAACTAGTGGAGGCTAATGATAGAGTAGTACAAGAATTTGCAGTATCATTGGTTACCGAGCAATTAGTTACAGTAGCCAGGCTAGCCAATGGTACAAGTATGTTTGATAAGATTATAAAAAACCTATCCAAACAAAATGCAGAACAATTCAAGATGGACTATGACGAATTAAATGAAATTACAGAATATCAAGCAATAGTTTATATGGAACAAGCTATCCCCGTAATTAGAAAAGTTGCCAATAAAGTTCAAGATCTTACCCGATAAATAGCTAAACCAACCGTTAAAGCCTGCTCAACAGCATTAGGCTTATTAACACTAAGTTTTACCGAAGAAACCCCCATGTGATTGTTTAAAATCATTTTACAAGTTTCTTCAACAAGGGCTTCTAATAGTTCAAACTTAGCCAGTTTTGCCAAACTAACTACCTCATCAGCAACAGTTTTATAACAAACCGTATCCGCAATATTATCAGAAGTAGCGGACTTTTTTATATCAGTACCCATTTCAATATCAAAAATTAAAGGTTGCGTTTTTTCTCTTTCCCAGTCATAAATGCCAATAATTGCATCTACTTGTAACTGTTTTATAAAGATTAAATCTGAAGTCATAAAAGTCTCGTTAATAAATATTTAAAAATTATCTCACAAAGAGATTAAAATATTGTCATATTTACCAGAGACATAATAAAAAGACATGGACATAATTAACATTATAGCAATCATAAGTGCCTACTTTATAGGCTCAATCTCATCTGCAATTATAGTATGCAAACTAATGGGATATGACGACCCAAGAAAAGACGGCTCAGGCAACCCAGGAGCTACCAATGTAAAAAGACTATACGGCACAAAAGCTGCCGCAATAACCCTAGCAGGCGACACCTTAAAAGGATTTTTACCAGTTCTATTCGCTAGCTTAATGGGTTGGTCTCCACTAGTTGTTTTCCTAATAGGTTTTGCCGCATTTATCGGACACCTCTACCCAATATTCTTTAGCTTCAAAGGCGGCAAGGGCGTAGCAACCATGATGGGCATAATGGTAGGGCTATCACTACCAATCGGCATAGCAGTAGTCGCCACCTGGTTATTTGTAGCAAAAGTACTAAAAATATCTTCAGTTTCTGCACTAATAGCTACCGCACTTGCCCCAATCTATATATACTTTTTAGGCGGAGATATAAGCTGGGTATACCTAACCATACTAATGACAGCCATGTTGTTTTGGCGTCATAAATTAAACATAAAAAAACTGCTGAAAGGCACAGAAGACTAAGGTTTTTATCCCCCCCCCCCATAAAACAGTATTATTTAAATAAAAAAACTATTACCCTAATCCCACAAAAAGGATTTGAATATTAAGTGTATTTATATAATGTTTTTGGTGGTTTTTAAATAGGAGTGTCTAGGAAATATTAAAATATAAGGATAATATACGCATAAAAAGCTTTTACCACAAAATATAACCTTCCCCATAAATACTAATGATAGTGTTTTCAGGAAGTTTTTTTCGTAACATGCTTACTTGGTTTTTAACATAAGCAATAGATATATCTTTACTATTATTCTCCCATAAACTTTCTGCGATCTGGTTTATTTTTAAACACTTACCTTTATGATTAAAAAACAATTCCAGTAGTTTATGCTCTTTTTCAGATAGATTAATAATATTATTATTAAGTTTTAACAATGAGGTTTCTAAGTTATAAGTGTAATTTAAACCTATTTTTACTATAGATTTAC
>CAZMHA010000084.1:0-6480 GCA_964565985.1 uncultured Piscirickettsiaceae bacterium
TTAATGCAAACCTATTCCGCAAAAATACTTGCGGGAGCAAATATTGTTGCCCATGCCTTTGATCGCCCACAGGTAATTTCTGCCATAGAAGATAATAAACAACAAGCCATAAAAAAAATGTGCCAAGAGGTTGATAATGACAAGATAAGCATTAAATCTATCCCTACTATCTACCCTATGGGTGGCGAAAAACAACTAATAAAAGAACTTTTAGATATAGAAATCCCAGCAGGTTCTCATGCCTTAAACTCTGGCATACTGGTAATGAATGTTTCTACAGTTCGTGCTATTCATCAAGCAGTAATTAATGGCAAACCGCTAACTTCAAGGTTAGTTACCATTTCAGGTTTAGGAGTTAATAAACCTTACAATACCGAAGCTATGCTAGGAACAGCTTTTAACGACCTAGTAAAAATAGCCAACCCTAAAACAGAATTAAACTATCCACTTATTCAAGGTGGTCCAATGATGGGCTTTGAAGTGCCAAATAATCAAGTACCAATTATCAAAACCACCAATTGCATACTCGCCAACCCTCCTGAACAAAAAGCCGCAACTATGCCTTGTATTCGCTGCGGTGAATGTATGGATGCCTGCCCTGTTAATTTATTACCACAACAACTATATTGGCATTCTAAAAGCCATGAATTTGAAAAAACTGGAACATTAAACTTATTTGACTGCATAGAATGCGGCTGTTGTAGCTTTGTTTGCCCAAGTAATATCCCACTAGTTCAATACTATCGTTTTGCTAAGTCCGCAGTTAAAAAACAAAAAATTGAGCAAGAAGCAACTGACCTCGCCAAACTACGCCATGAAAATAGACAAGCTAGAGAAGAGAAATTAAAAGCAGAAAAATCAGCTAGATTAAAAGCTAAAAAAGAGGATATTAAGCAAAAAGCTCTTGAAACTAAAGCAAATAAAACTGATGACACAGAAAACCAAACTCTAGTCAATAAACCATTGTCTGCCAGAGATAAAGCACTAGCTACCGCCGCCAAACGCAAGGCTGGCAAAGTCGCAGAAACTGCAAAGAATGATGTTCCAAAAGAAAAACTAACTCCAAGAGAAGCAGCACTAGCTGCTGCTGCTAAACGCAAGGCTAGTAAAACAGCAGAGACCACAAACAATGAGACTCCAAAGGAAAAATTATCTCCAAGAGAAGTTGCTTTAAACGCTGCTAAAAAACGAAAAGAAATCAAAGCAAAAGTATCTCCTAATGAAAAAAATGTTGCTGAAAAAAAACCTAAACAAGCTTCCGAGGTGGTTACTAAAAAAAAGAATGACACTTCTAAAAAAGACCCTCGGCAGTCCGCAGTTGATGCTGCAAGAAAAAGATCAGAACTAAACAAGATTAAAAAACAACGAGAAAAACTTCCCAAAAAAGACCCTCGAATTGCTGCCGTTAAGGCTGCTAGAAAAAGAGCTGAATTAAAAAAAGCTAAACCAAAAGAAACTAAAAAATGAATACCTCTCCTTTTATACATAACGATAACAGTGTTCAAAAGATAATGTTTAAAGTACAACTAGCAACCTTACCTGCTCTGGCGGTACATACTTATTTTTTTGGATTTGGTATTACTGTTCAATGGATGTTGGGATTAATAACTCTATTTTTTATTGAAAGTATCATGCTAAAAATGCGTGGCAGACCTGTAATACCGTTTGTTACTGACTTAAGTGGTGTAGTTAGTGTTACTTTGTTAGTTTTTTGTTTACCTCCTGAAGCCCCTTGGTGGGTGATTGTTACGGGAGTTAGCTTCTCGATGATATTTGGCAAACATTTGTTTGGAGGAATAGGTTACAACCCTTTTAACCCTGCTATGCTGGGCTATGCTTTTTTACTTATTTCCTTCCCTGTCGAAATAACTCAATGGACATTACCTTCTACAATTTCTGGGCATACTCTATCTTTTATAGATTCTATTTATTATATATTTACAGGAGGCATTCCTAACTTTAATATTGATCAGGTAACTGGAGCTACCCCTTTAGATTCTATTAAAACAGGATTAACTACAGGAGTAATAGTACAGCAAACTTTGCACAATAGTCTGTTTCACCTAAATAGCTTTCCATACGGCTGGACTGAAATAAATATTGCTTTTATGCTTGGTGGCTTATGGCTACTTTTAAATGGAACTATTCGCTGGCAGCACCCTGTTGCATTTTTAGGGTCTTTAGCTGTTATGGCAGGTATTTTTCATGCTATAAATCCTGATATATATGCACCTATTTCTGTACATTTATTTTCTGGAGGCATAATGCTGGCTGCATTTTTTATCATCACCGACCCAGTAACTTCTAGTACGACACCAAGAGGAAGGATTGTTTTTGCTATTGGGATAGGTTGTTTGGTATATATAATCAGAAACTGGGGGGCCTTCCCCGACGGTATTGCTTTTGCTGTGTTGTTATTAAATATGTGTGTGCCATTTATTGATCAATACACTGCACCAAGAGTTGCAGGGCATAAAAAATAATACTACCTACGCTTCCAAGACACCCCGTTTTTAAACATAGGTTTATCACTTACTACTCGTTTAATTATTTTTTTACTTACAGGAGTGGCATTAATCGACAATACCCCTTGATTTACACCATGGATTTCCATGCATTTTTCCATATCCAAGTTAAACTTTTCTTCTTTAGCTCTTTTCTTATCTAGCCAAAAGTTTTTCATTTTTCCTGTTGCTTTTGAATTGACCACAATATAGTCAATCCTTGCTTGTTCTCTACGAAGAGCATATTCTTTTCTTGTGTAGTGGCACTTTTTTAATGCTAAGCCTAATGATTTGGTATTTAGATCCTCATTATCTAAGACTACCAAACTTTTTTCGCCTAGCACTTGATTACCTTGTTTTACCGTAGATACACCGACACAGCTAGATAAAAATATTGATACTAATAGGCTAAAAATTGTATATTTTGAAACTTTCATTTAAGGAACTTATTCTTTCACATGATCATTCGTTAATTATAGCATTTTTATAGTGTGTTTTAGAATACTCTAAATAACTAACATAAAGTTCTGTATGCCTTACTTTCAATGGGGGGGTGAAAAAACTGGTTAAAAAACTTTATTCCACAGTTCTTTAACTACAATTATTTCTGCTTCAACTTCTTTGTAGTTAATGGTAGACGACTTGTTCCCTAAAGCTAATTGGTGATACATGCTACGATAATGGCAGTATGCATTTGCTAGATGTTCTATTTCTTTTGCTTTTACCTGCTCTAAGAAATTTAATTTTTTTATCTCTTCTAATAGTCGTAAATTATCAGCGTACTTAGCTAATTCTTTATATTTGCTGGCATAGGCTAGTACTAGGTATTGCACGATGAATTCTATATCAACAATACCTCCCTTTCCTTGCTTTAAATCAAACTTATCTATCGTTGATTTATCTAAAGCATCTCGCATTTTTTGGCGCATTTCTATAACATCATTTTTTATGGTTTTTATATTTCTTGTTTGCTTAATAAAGGACTCTTTAAACTCATAGAATGTTTTTTCATCTTTTTTATCGAAGACTACAGGTCTAGCTCTAACTAAGGCTTGATGTTCCCAAGTCCAAGCTTTATTTTTTTGATAAGCAACAAAGCTGTCAAAGTCACTAATGATTAGACCACTAGAACCACTTGGTCTTAACCTTGTGTCTATTTCATACAGTATTCCTGTTGGCATAATAGTGGTCATTAAAGAAATAATCTTTTGCACCATTCTGGTCATAAACAGCCCATTATCTATTTTTTTACCCCCCCCCTCCACATTAATTCCTGAGGTTTTTTCTTGCCCTTGCAGTCCACAATATAAAAATACTATATCTAAATCTGAGCCGTAACCTAACTCGATTCCACCTAACTTTCCATAGGCTAATACCAATAATGGGCGTTCTTTTGGCTCTATACCATGTGGTTGACCATTTTTACTCAGCATAAGCTGCCAAGAGTATTCCGAAACAGATTTTAGGACGGCTTCTGCTATCCATGTCAGGTAGTCACTTACTTTCATTACGGGCAAATGCCCTGTTACATCTGAAGCAGCTACCTTAAATATTTGTGCACTTCTCCACTCCCTTAGTTGATTCATAAATTTTTCATCATCAGCTTGGTTTTCTTTTCTTATAAGTTCTGCTTCTTGATTCAAAGTGTTTGCTTCTAGCGGATTAAACAAGATTTCGCCATCTAATAGTTGGTCAAATAACACGGGGCTTCTTACTAGCCTATCCGTTAACCATTGGCTCATAGAACATAATAAAACTAAATTAGTAATTGCTGCCTTATTTTCTATTAATAACACTAGATAAACACTTCGTTGTAAGACACTTTCAAATAAAGATAATATCCTTTGTAAGGTTTCTAGTTGATTGCCTTTTTTTGTTATTTCCATAATAACCTTAGGTAAAACCTGCTCAAACCTATCTATTGATTCTTTACCTGCTCGGCTATAAATAGCGGATTTTCTAAAACTTTCAATTTCTTTATAACCATTTTCAATATCTGAAAAAGATTGTTGTTCTAAAAGACTAGGGATCACAAATGTATGTTCGTCCACTGAATCTTCAGCAAAAACCAAGTCAAACTGTTGTTGCACAAATTGTCTATGCTCTTCTAGTACCACATTAAATTGTGAATAGTCTTCATAGCCCATGGTAGTGGCAAGTACTTGCTGTTGTTGTTCGTTTTTTGGTAGGTCATGGATTTGTTGGTCATTCCATTCTTGTATACGGTTTTCTGCTTTTCGTAGGAATATATAGGCGGATTTTAAAGAACTGCTTTCTTGTTCAGATAGGTAATTATTTTTAGTGCAAACCTGTAAAGTTTTTAATAACGATTGGCTTTGTAAGTTTTTATCTCTGCCACCATTAATTAGCTGAAAGACTTGTATAATAAACTCTATTTCTCTAATTCCACCACGACCTAGTTTAATATTATCATGCATTTCTTTTTTAACAACTTCAGCATGAATCATCGTTTTTAATTCTCTTAATGAGTCCAAACTACTAAAGTCTATATATTTTCTATAAACAAAAGGTCTTAATATATCAAATAATTCACGCCCCTTATCTTCATCACCAGCTATAACCCTTGCCTTAACAAGAGCATATCTTTCCCAAGCTCGTCCGTGCATAGCATAGTAGTTTTCTACCTCATTAAAACTAACCGCTAAGGGTCCAGTGTTGCCAAAGGGTCGTAATCGCATATCAACACGATAGACAAATCCGTCAGCAGTAACCTCTGTTAAAGACTTGTTTACAGCTTGACCTAAGCGAATAAAAAACTGTTCATTATCCGTTTGCTTACCCTTTTCATTTGTGGCATATCCTTTTTCAGGATAGGTGAAAATCAAATCAATATCTGAGGAGAAGTTTAGCTCTTTACCGCCCAGTTTTCCCATAGCTATCACTAATAATTTTTGTGGTTGTTTTGAGTCTTCACCCATTGGTACACCAAACTTAATACAAGCTAGCTTATAATGCCACTCTAAAGCACCAGCAACCAACCCTTCTGCTAAGTCAGATAAATCTCTTATGGTTTCAACTACTTCTGCTTGTCCTGTTAAATCTCGTAAAGCAATTCTAACCATTTCTGTATTGCGTATGTTTCTTAGCTTTTTATTAAGTTCACTCAGTTCATTGCTTTCTAGTAAGTTTTCATAGATAGAGTCTTTTAACTCTTTATTTTGATAGCAAAACTTCATGTTTTTATTTTTAAATACCTCTGGGTTACGATTAAATTCTCGTTGCAGATACAAGCTGTAACCAATTGTTTTTGCTATATTCTTATCTAAATTAATCATTTTTAAAATCTGCTAGGTTATAAATATAAAGATGGGTTTTTCGTGCATCATCCAGTTCCCAAATTTCGCTAGGAACAACATTTTTTATCGCAAAACTATTTGATACAAAAACAGCATTCTTATCCATGTCGTTAATAGCTTTAACCCACAGCTTTGCCATAGGATCTGGTGATAAAAAAGCGTAAACTAAATTGTAGTCCGTAAGTGATATATTCCAAAAACTTTGTGCTGAAATTACTCCACCATTAAACAAACAATTTATTTTTGAAATAAAGTAAGGTAAGGGTGCGGTTTCTACACCTTTTGCAGACACTACCGCCTGTTGTTTTGACATAAAAGTGACATTACCTCCCAGCCCAGAACCTAAGTCTATAAAGCTTACTGATCCAATGCTAGACGCTAATTGGGCAAGAGCTTGCCTTGTTTTATTATTGGTTAAATATAGCGGTACACGATTAAAAGTAGAATTTGAAAAAAATAACCAAATAACTATAAAAAAAACTAAATAAAGCCAAGGGTTTGTAGATGTTTGTAAAACTAGATAAATAGCTACAGGAGAAGATATTTGTAGCCCCAGCCACCATTTTGGCAACCTAATAAGATAGCTTAATATACTAGCAAACAAACCCATTAATAAAGTTAGTATTAATGGGTTATAGGGGGGGGGGGTAAAAAACGGT
>CAZMHA010000085.1:0-6312 GCA_964565985.1 uncultured Piscirickettsiaceae bacterium
TAGTTGGACCTCACCCTTTTCCAATGATGATTCGAGACTTTCAGTCAATAGTAGGTATTATCCCTGCCCTAGAGTCTGCTCATGCTATTTCTTATGCAATGAAACTAGCAAAAACAATGAGTAGCGAGCAAACTATTCTTGTTAATTTAAGTGGAAGAGGAGACAAAGATATAGATTTCGTCGTTGATAACTATCCTGTTCCAAATGCTAAGTTTTAAATAAAGAACCTAACCAAAAATAAAATCCACATGACAATAACTGTAATAACTCCAGCTATAAATGCATTTGCACGATAATTAAGTCGGTTACTTGTTGTGTGGATGTAACTGTGTATATACCTAGAAACAACAAAAACCCAAGCTAAAATAATTTGCGTTAATTCAACCTTATCCATTACAAAAAGCATAATTATAAGTATATAAAAAATGACAGGGAACTCTAATAGATTATTGTAGTTTTGGTTAACTTTAGTTAAATAGTCAGGTATTTTGCCTCCCCTATTTAATTCGTAGTATTTTGGATTAATATCACCATTTATGACGGCACTAAACCTTAAATTTCCTAGCCAAAGCGTAATAGATAAAGTAAGGGCTATCAGTAAAAAAAACTGGTATAAATATGCTACTCGCTTCCATATAAATCTCCTTTTAAATTTTTCGGGGGGGGGGTAAAAAAACCACCCCGACATAATACAGTTAACTAATTGAATTTAAACCTTTTTCTAGGTCTTTTTTTATATCCGCTATGGATTCTAAGCCTACAGATATTCTAACCAGATTGTCGGTAATTCCTGCAGCTAATCTTTCTTCAGCTTCTATCCTAGAATGTGTTGTAGTCGCTGGGTGAGTTATGCTGGTTTTGATATCACCAAGGTTGGCTGTGATAGAAAGTAGCTCTGTACTATCTATTACTTGCCATGCTTGTTTTTGGCCGCCTTTTACTCTAAATGATAGTAAGCCTCCTGCTCCTGTTTGTTGTAACTTAGCAAGCTGATATTGTGGGTGACTTTTTAGCCCTGGGTAAAATACTTTTTCTACCGCAGGATGTTTTTCTAACCACTCTGCTAGTTCCAGTGCTCGTTTGCAATGTGCTTCCATTCTAATGGTTAGGGTTTCTAGTCCTTTAAGGAATATCCAGGCATTAAATGCACTCATGGTAGGTCCTGCGGTACGCATAAAACCACGCACTTCTTCTCCTACTAGTTCTTGCGAACCAATCACGGCACCACCAATTGCCCTGCCCTGCCCGTCTAAAAACTTCGTTGCGGAGTGAATAATAATATCCGCACCTAACTCTAAAGGTTTTTGTAAAACTGGCGTGCAAAAGCAGTTATCTACCACAAGTAACGCATCGTTTTGTTTAGAAATGCTGGCAAGTGCTTTGATGTCTGCAACTTCTGTTAGTGGGTTTGATGGGCTTTCTAGGAATAGTATTTTAGTATTGTCCTGTACAGCATCTTGCCATTGCTTAATGTCTGTTTGTGAAACAAAGCTTACTTTTATGCCAAACTTACTTAGGTATTTATTAAATAAAACCTTTGTTGTGCCAAAAATACTTTGTGACGATATTACATGATCACCTGGCTCACACAGTGCCATGAATGTGGATAAAATTGCTGACATTCCTGATGCAGTTCCTACACAAGCCTCTCCGCCTTCCATTAATGCTAATCGTTGTTCAAATGCTCTTACTGTTGGGTTAGTAAAACGCGAATAAATATTGCCTTCTTCTTCGCCACTAAAACGATCTGCGGCTTGCTTTGCCGAATTAAAACGATAGCTTGAAGTTGGAAAAATAGCTTCACTATTTTCTTGCTCTGCAGTTTGTTTATAGCCTGCTCTTATAGCTAGGGTTTCTTGGTCATATTTAGAGTTCACTAGTTTCTCCATTATGAATTCCAACAGATGTACTTTCTGAAATATTATTATCTTCTTGCTCTTTATCATTTCTTATTTTACTTAGTGATTCTAAGTATTCAGGAGTAATGTCTCCTGTAGCATAACAACCACTAAAGCATGAGGTGTCAAACTTGGTAATATCTTTATTACCTTGCCATACCGCATTAATTAGATCATCTAAGTCTTGGTAGAACAATCTATCTGCTCCAATATATTTTGCTATCTGTTCAGTAGTTCGTTCATTTGCAACCAACTCTTCTGCGGTTGGCATATCTATGCCGTAAACATAGGGGAATCTAACCGCTGGTGCTGCTGAGGCAAAATATACTTTTTTTGCTCCTGCATCTCTTGCCATTTGAACAATCTCTCCTGATGTTGTTCCTCGGACAATTGAGTCATCGATTAGTAGCACATTTTTGTCTTCAAATTCTAGTGGTATTGCATTGAGCTTTTGCCTTACAGATTTTTTGCGTAGCTTTTGCCCAGGCATAATAAAGGTTCGCCCAATATAGCGGTTTTTTACAAACCCTTCACGGTATTTTAAATTTAACCTGTCTGCTACTTGAACAGCAGAGGTTCTACTGGTATCAGGGATAGGTATAACTACATCTATATCGTGGTCTGGCCAGCTTTTCATAATTTGATCAGCTAGCTTTTCTCCCATTCTTAAGCGAGACTTATAAACCGAAATATCATCAATCATTGAGTCTGGGCGGGCTAGATAAACAAATTCAAAAATGCATGGGCTATATTGTGGGTTCTCTGCACATTGTTTAAATTCTATTTTTCCTTGATCAGTTATAACCACAGCTTCGCCTGGTTTTAAGTCTCTAACTAGAGTAAATTCTGCGGCAATAATTGCAATACTTTCTGATGCAATAATGTAGGATTTTGAACCGTCTTTATTAGTTTTTTCACCAACACAAACTGGTCGCAGAGCGAAGGGGTCACGGAATGCAAAAATACCAAATTTAGGTATAATTCCTACACTTGCATAGCCTCCTCTTGCCCTTTTATGTACTTGTTTTACTGCCTTAAAAATATCTTCGGCTTCAATATTTAGCTTGTTACATTGCATTAGTTCATGGGCAAACACATTTAGTAAAACTTCAGAGTCAGAGTTGGTGTTTAGATGCCTAAAATCTTGTTCGTAAATTTCTTTTCGTAACTCATCGGCATTGGTTAAATTACCGTTATGAGCCATAGAAATACCATAGGGCGAGTTTACATAGAAAGGCTGAGCTTCTGCACTAGAAGATGAGCCTGCGGTAGGATAACGAATATGACCTATTCCTAAGTTACCACGCAAATTACGCATGTGTCTGGTTCTAAACACATCTTTTACCATGCCATTATCTTTACGCTGGAATAAACGACCATTTTCACAAGTTACAATTCCTGCCGCATCTTGCCCTCTATGTTGCAATACGGTTAAAGCGTCATAAATACTTTGGTTTACCGGTAAGTTGGAAACTATCCCTACTATCCCACACATGGCCTTCTCTCTCTCTATTTATTTTTTTTACTTTTGGGTTTAACTAAAATAAGCTGTGATTTTATTCTTAATAACTTATTAATTTCTATCTGATCATTTTCAGCTTCTTGTTTATTATAGTAAGGTCCCAGTCTAACTGAATAAAACTCGGTTTCTGGATAGAACTTCACTTTTGACTCGTATTGATATTTTAGGCGATCATTAAGTTCTTTCGCTTTTTGCTTGTTATTGTAAGCAACCAGTTTTACAATCCAATAATAATTATTGCTTTTTAAATTTTCTACGCTGCTGTTTTGTTCTGGAATAGTAAAAGATTTACTAACAATATCTTGTTTTTTTGGTTGATTAAAATAGTCATCTGGTTGGAAATATACAGGGTTTGAATACCAAACAGGTACTATTATTATTAATAATAACAACCAAAAGACAGTTCCTGTTAAACGGTTTTTTAAGAATAACTTTTGTTCTGATTTTGATTGTTTAATCAACTCATTATCCATTAAATATATATACCTTGATTTTGTAAATAATTATAACATTGTGCTACAGTAAAAAAAGAGCCACTGACCAAGACTTTACTTTTTCTTTTTTCTACTGCTAATTTTACAGCTTGTTCAATGCTACTAAAGGTTTTTATTGCCTTTTTTTCTACACCAGCTTTAACTAAAGCTTTTTCTATATTATCCACACTACTAGACCTTTCAACCTTTAAATCAGCAATATACCAACAGGATACATATGGCTTTAAATCATCTATCATAGCAGTATAATCTTTATCATCTAATACTGAAAAAATTGCTATACCCTTAAACTTTATATTTTGTAAATGAGTTGCAAGAACTGATATTGATTGTGGATTATGAGCAACATCTGCTATCCAAAAGTTTTTTGAAATGGTAAAGGTCTGTAAACGACCTGAATGCTCGATGGTTTGCAGGCCTTTAATGATGTTTTGTTTACTAACAGGCAAGGGTAAAGATAAAATTAAGGACAATACACCTGCCGCATTTTGTACTTGAAAATTTCCTTTTAAATTTGGGAAAACTAAGTTACTAATACTGTTAAATAACTTGTTTGACGATACAAAATCCCAGTAGTCTTTTTTTATTTGGAAGTTAAAATCTTCTCCCACACAAATATAATTTACTTGATTATCTTGTGCATAAGATTTAACCGATGATGGAGGCGTAATATCAGAACAAACAGAGAGCTTGTTCTTGCGCATGATACCTGCTTTTTCTATACCAATTTTTTCTCTATTTGAACCTAACCAATCAACATGATCAATATCAATGGCAGTAATTAAGCTTGCATCTGCATCTATTATATTAACTGCATCTAGTCTTCCACCTAAACCTACTTCTAAAACAATGACATCTAAATTTTGGCGGGCAAAAATAACTAAGGAGGCAAGTGTTGCAAACTCAAAATAGGTTAGTTTTATATTATTAGCTTTTTTTCTTGCCTGCTCTATTTCTGCAAAAGCACTAGTTATTTCTAAATCATTTACGGGTAGTTTATTTATGGTAAAGCGTTCATTAAACTTTAGTATATGTGGAGAGGTGTAACAGCCAACCTTATAACCTGCTGCATTATAAATAGAAGCAATCATCGCGACACTAGAACCCTTTCCATTAGTTCCTGCAACGCTTATGACTAAAGGACTAGGGTGAAGCAAAGACATACTTTTAGCAACCTGCTTAACTCTATCTAAACCTAAATCTATTTCTTGAGGGTATACAGATAACAGCCACGATATCCAGCTTGGTAGGGAAGATGATGCCGTTAGTTGCACGGAAAATTAAATATATGAGACTAGGCTGATTTGTTTAACAACATGCTACAAATTGTAGATAACTCTTTGTTTAGCTCATGGCGATGAATAATTAAATCAATCGCTCCATGCTCAAGTAGGAACTCGGATCTTTGGAATCCTTCTGGTAATTTTTCTCGTACAGTTTGCTCAATAACACGAGGCCCTGCAAAACCAATTAGTGCTTTAGGCTCTCCAACTATAATATCTCCTAACATAGCAAAGCTAGCAGAAACCCCACCCATTGTTGGGTCGGTTAGTACCGAAATAAAAGGTAGTCCTTTAGCTCTTAAACGCCCAAGAGCAGCACTAGTTTTTGCCATTTGCATTAAGGAGAATAATGCTTCTTGCATTCTTGCACCACCAGATGCAGAAAAAACTATTAAAGGCGAGCCATTTTTAATTGCTTCATTTACCGCACGAACAAATTTTTCGCCCATAACTGAACCCATTGAACCACCCATGAATTTAAAGTCAAAAGCTCCAACAACAACATCAAGCCCATGTATTCTTCCATTCATAGTGATGAAGTTATCTTTTTCGCCAGTTACTTTTTGTGCTTGTGCTAAACGAGACTTATAGGTTTTTAAATCTTTAAACTTTAAACGATCAACCGGAGACAAGTTTCCAGAAAATTCTATTCCTGAATTTTCATCTAAAAACGCATTTAATCTATCTCTGCCACCTAAACGCATATGATGGTCACATTTTGGGCAAACTTCTTGATTACGAGATACTTCCGAGCGATACAGCGTACTTTCGCACTTGGCACATTTTGTCCAAAGACCTTCTGGTACAGCTGATTTTCTATCTGTTGTTTGCTTAATGCTTGGTAATATTTTTTCAAACCAACTCATTTAAAAATCTCCTAAGTGTTTATTGCTTGCGTGAATTCTTGCATTTTACTTGAAATTGCTAGTTCTATGGCACCTTTTCCTGCTTTTTCATTGTTTTCTATTAAACTAACTAGTGCTGATCCGACAATAACTGCGTCTCCAATTTTTGCCATTTTGTGAGCCATATCGCTATTTTTAATTCCAAAACCTATCGCTATAGGTAAGCTCATTCGTTGCTTTAAGTGTTTAACTTTTTCGGTTACTTCAGCT
>CAZMHA010000086.1:0-6269 GCA_964565985.1 uncultured Piscirickettsiaceae bacterium
AAACTTTACCGCCTTTTGTTGCGTCTATTGCTATGCCTCTTGTTTTAAAAAACCTTGCTACCCATAGCCACTTATCTATCCTTACTTTATCCATTTATTTATTAGTTTTATTAACTTGTCTTGTTTTAATATGCAATGCAGCTTTTGCCATCAAATGAGCACTTACTGGTGCAGTTATAAACAAAAACACAGTAACTAATACCTCATGCGTACTTATATGCTCTGTATTAAAACTAAAGTACAAAATAGAGGCTATTAAAATTGCACCTACTCCTAGAGTTGTTGCTTTGGTTGGCCCATGTAAACGCATATAAAAATCTGGTAATTTATATAATCCTATTGAACCAACTAGGGTAAAAAAAGCACCTGTTATAATTAAAATTGCTAAAATAAAATCAAGCATCTACTTTCTCCATGATTAATATTTTAATAAGATTTTTCATTCTATTATATCTCCACGCAATAGATATTTGCTTAGGGCAATAGTGCCTACAAACCCCATTACGGCAATAAGTAGTGCAACTTCAAAATACAGTGGGCTACCTAGGTGTAGCCCCAGCAAAATTACCAGTGCAATAGCATTAATATATAGAGTGTCTAATGCCAAAATTCTATCTGGTAGGCTTGGGCCTTTTAATAAACGAACAAAGCTCAACAGCACCGAAAGTCCTAAAAAAGCAAATGCAATAAATATGGCTATCTCTAACATCTAGTAAATACCTTTTTAAGCGGAGCTTCATAGCGAGTCTTTATAAACTCAATGGTTTCATCTATATCATCAACATCCAGTGCATGTACTAGTAAACCACTACGATCTTCATTAAGATCACAGGAAACAGTACCTGGAGTTAAAGAAATTGTATTAGCAAACAAACTAATCGCTAAAGGGTTTTCTAGCTCTAACTTAATTGTAAAAAAAGCTGGCTTTAATTTTTGATTACTTCCTAAAATTAATTTAGCTACAACTATATTTGCAACCACTATATCCCATAAAACCACCCCTAAAAACTTAAATAAAGTTAATGGCGATCTAATATAGATTTTTTCGGGCCAAAAGCTAGATGTTAATAAAGGAATTAATATAGCTAAAATCAATCCTAATACAATATGGCCTGCTGCAAAGGTATTATTTAATAACAGCCAAGTAATCCCTAGCATTAACGAAAGTATCGGATGAGGTAGTATTTTATTAAACATTATTATTTTTCCCTTTGCACAGGTTGGGTAGACAGCACGGCTTCTATATAATTTTTATTATTAAACAGTTGTTTAGCTGTTGACTCTGTAAAAGAGGTAATAGGTCCTGCAAATAACACTAAAATAGGGCTAGATACAAATAAAACTATTACTGCAACCATCGGAGCACGACCCTCTGCTTTAATTGGATTATGCTTGCTTTTTGCAATATTAACTTCATCATTCGTACTTTTATCACCATCAGACAAGATATCATAAAACAACAAGGAGCCAGTCCTAGCCACACTAATAATCATAATAAAACCAGCAATTAAAACAATTGCTAAAATATAACTATACCAAGCATGCTCAAGTGATGCACTTAAAATAAGTACCTTACCAAAAAAACCTGATAAAGGAGGCATTCCAGTCATAGCTACAGCTCCAAACATAAACATAGAGCCTATAAAAATAGCATTAGGTACCGCATAGGCTCTCTCAAAACGATCGTTAAAAGAACCTCTACCTCTAGCGATAATATCCGCTAATAAAAACATTCCCCCTGCAATTAAAGTAGAGTGAATAAGATAATACAGGCTAGCACTTAATGCTAATGGATTATTAATACCTACCGCAACTAGTAAAGTGGCTACCGATGCTAATACAAGATAAGCCACCTGTTCACGCAAACCTCTTGCCGCCATCACTCCAAAAGCTGCAAGTAATAGCGTAAATAGACCTAAGCCTAATACCCAAGGCATATAATAGTTTGCCAAAACTCCTGCACTATCTCCAAAAATAGTACCATGCACCCTTATAATAGCGTAAATACCCACTTTAGTCATTATCGCAAACAGAGCAGCGACGGCAGCTGAAGTATGAGTGTAAGACGCTGGTAACCATAAATATAATGGAAATAAAGCCGCTTTTATACCAAATACAACTAATAACAACAAACCTGCACTGGCAACTAATCCTAAACTTTCTTGAGGCAATAACTGTATTTTATTTGCCATATCTGCTATGTTTAATGTACCTGTAACACCATATAAAGTCCCTACAGCAAATAAAAATAAAGTTGCCCCAACTAGATTAATTACTACATAGTGCAGACCTGCTTTGGTACGCTTTTTTCCACCACCATGCAACAATAAGCCATAAGAAGCTAATAGTAATATTTCAAAAAATACAAATAGATTAAATAGGTCTCCAGTTAAAAATGCCCCATTTAATCCAAAAATAATAAATTGAAATAAAATATGAAAATGAGCACCTTTTTTATCCGTATTTGTTGCTATAGCATACACCAAAGCTAGCAAAGATAACACTGAGGTAACGCTAAGCATTAATGCAGATAATTTATCTAACACCAAGACAATGCCGAAAGGAGCTTGCCAATTGCCTAGTAAATATACTTGATAACCAGTCGATAAAGACTGATTAAGTAAAGAAAAACTTAATACAACTAAAGCAAATACCGCTATTACGTTAATGGTGCGCTGCAGTTGTAAGCCGCCTGCCTTAGCAAATATAAGAATAAAACCAACGATTAAAGGCATAAATACTGGCCAAGCTACTAAGTGCATCATTATTTATCCCCTATACTTTTGCTGTTATAGTTTTATTACTATTTTGTTTGTTTGTTTTATCAGCTAAACATTCATTTTTATCTAAATCTAGCCCATCAACATGATCATTACCAAGTTCGCCTCGTGCCTTTAAAGCTAAAACGATTACATAGGCTGTCATACCAAAAGCTATAACAATCGCAGTTAATACCAAAGCTTGAGGTAAAGGGTCACTATACGACTCTACTGCGACATTTATAACCGCAGGATGGCCTATGATTAAACGCCCCATCGCAAATAAAAATACATTAACACCATAGGCTAACAAGGTTAAACCTAATACCACAGGAAAAGTACGCATTCGTAAGATTAAATAAACGCCGGTTGCCGTTAGAACCCCTATAATTAAAGAAATTAACCACTCCATTATTTTGCCTCCTGTTGATGTTTTTTATGTGAAACATCACTTAATTCACCTAACCTAACTAAACTGAATACCGTTGCACCCATAACAACAAGGAAGACTCCTAAATCAAATGCCAAGGCACTGGCCACTTCAAACTTGCCCACTACTGGCCAATTTAAGTAGGTAAATGTGGTGGTAAGAAAGGGAAAGCCTAATCCCATTGAAACTAAACCTGTTAAGGTAGCAATCAATAAACCAGTAGCAATAACCCAATGCATGTCAACTTTAAGGCGATTTCCTGTCCAAGCTATGCCATTAGCTAAATACTGAACGATTAAAGCAATTGATGCGATTAACCCTGCTATAAAGCCTCCACCAGGTAAGTTATGCCCCCTTATAAATATAAACACTGCCACCATTAACATCAGCGGAAATAATAATCTAGTTAAGGTTTGCATTATTACTGGGTGATTGTCTTTACTCCAGTTTAATCCTGCTTCATTATTACTAGGAGCTAATAAAGTTAATTCTTGTAATAGAGCATAAATACCTAGTCCTGCTAAAGCTAAAACGACTATTTCGCCTAGGGTATCAGTACCACGAAAATCTACTAAGATAACATTAACAACATTGGTGCCGCCACCGCCAGATACAGAGTTGGCAAGGAAAAATTCCGAAATAGGTACAAAGTCCCTTGTTAAAACAGCCATTGCCAAAATCATAACTCCTACACCTGATAAAACTGAAATTACAATATCCCTACTAATCCTAAAGTAACCAATCTCTTTTGGGCTAGTTTGTGGCAAAAAGTACAGTGCTAGCAATAATAAAACAATAGTCACAATTTCTACAGAAAGTTGCGTTAATGCTAAATCTGGAGCAGAGAACTTAACAAAGATTAACGATATAATTAAACCAACAACACCAATCATAATGACTGCCAATAAACGCTGTCTATGTAAAACGACACTCATAATACTGGCAAAAATTAATACTAAAGACGCCAATATACTTACACCATCAACAGCCATCAACTCTCTTTGCCCTAATATTGGTGCAGAAACAGATATAAAACCAATCACTCCAGCAATAAAAGCCGCTCCTATAATCCAAGCTATTGAACTTTGTAAAGAACCCTTATCAAAAGCACGAGTAATAGTTATAGCCGACTTATCTAGAGCGTTTAACACCAGATTGTAAATAACCCTCGTATCTAAATGGGCAACTTTTTTATCATACCAAGCAAATAATCGTTTTCTAAAGGCATACACTACAACACCCAAAACTAAGGCAATAACACTCATCATTAAGGGTAAATTAAAGCCATGCCAAATTGCTAAACTATATTCTGGAGGATCGGTCTGTAGGCTACCTGCAACTGCCACTGCCAAAATAGGTGCCACAAAAATTATTGGTAAAATACCTACTAGAAGACACATAATTACCAGTATATCCACTGGTATTTTCATAAAACGAGGTGGCTCATGCGGTACCTTCGTTAAGTTAATTGGCTTGCCATTAAAAAATACATCATGAATAAACCTTAATGAATAAGCCACGGCAAAAATCGCCGCTATAGTAACAAGGGTAGGAACAACCCACTGCAATCCTATGTATGATGTTATAGATAATGCTTGGTCAAAAAACATTTCTTTACTCAAAAATCCATTTAACAAAGGTACCCCTGCCATAGCCGAGGAAGCAATTATTGCCAATACTGCTGTATGAGGCATATACTTGAA
Organism: uncultured Piscirickettsiaceae bacterium; assembly: GCA_964565985.1. GTDB lineage: Bacteria > Pseudomonadota > Gammaproteobacteria > Thiomicrospirales > Thiomicrospiraceae > Hydrogenovibrio. Next base: position 4,893 of record CAZMHA010000086.1, read on the forward strand.
CAAACCATTTATTTTACGCATATCTCTTGAACCAGTTTCATGATCAATAATCCCTGCAACCATAAATAAAGATGCTTTAAAGGTTGCATGATTAATAATATGAAAAATAGCTGCCACCGCTGCCATATGCGTTCCAAAACCAAATAACAAGGTTATCAAGCCTAAATGACTGATAGTTGAATAGGCAAGTAATCCTTTAATATCATGTTGAAATAAGGCAACATAAGCACCAATCAATAAGGTAGCCAAGCCAGCACCTCCAACAATCCAACTCCACTCAGGTGTTCCAGACAATACTGGGAAAAATCTAGCTAATAGAAAAATCCCCGCTTTTACCATAGTTGCCGAATGTAAATAGGCAGAAACAGGAGTAGGTGCAGCCATAGCATGTGGCAACCAAAAATGAAAAGGAAACTGTGCTGATTTAGTAAAAACACCAATTAAAATAAGAATAAGAATAGGTAAGTATAAATCATGAGCACGAACCAACTCTCCAGCGGCAAGGATATCGGTAAGATTATAACTGCCTACAATATTACCTAGCATAAGCACACCTGCTAACAGTGCTAAACCACCACCTGCGGTAATAGCTAATGCCATTAAAGACCCTTCACGAGCATCTTTACGATGTTGCCAATAACTAATTAATAAATAAGAAGATAGCGAAGTTAATTCCCAAAAAATAACCAGTTGTATTATATTTTCAGAAAGAACTATACCCAGCATAGAACCCATAAACATTAATAGGTAGGCAAAAAAGCGACCCATTTTATCTTTACTAGACAGGTAATAACGAGCATAAATAATAACCAACAAGCCTATTACTAAAATAAGAATACTAAACAGTAGGGCAAGGCCATCTAGACGAAAGGCAAATTCTAAACCTATTGCAGGTATCCATGACCAGGTTTGAATTAAGGTTTGACCTGCAAAAACCTCTGCCATAGATGGTAACAAAAGGATAATAGCTACAACAGTTACTATAGCGGCAAACCAAGCAGAAGCTAACCGATTAAAAGAAGAAACCCATGCAGCAAAAATAGCTGCGACAAAAGGTAACAAAACAATAATTGGCAAATTAAATGTTAAAAAGGTCATAAGTTTTATCTATTGAAAATAGCTGAATTATAACCCAATATATAGGTAGTAGATAGCCCAATCCACCGATTTGTTAGCCCAAAGTAGTAATATCCTGTTTTAGCAAAGTTAAAATATCCTCTTTTGACTAAGGGGTTTTTTAAAAAACAGGATGATAACTGGTAAATGTGTTGCACTTGCTAGTTGAATTCAAGCAGTACCCTTTTACCTTAAATTAAACTAACTTACCCCTTGAACCAGTTCAAAAAACGGCGTTTTTGTTCCGTTTTAATCGGTAAG
>CAZMHA010000087.1:0-6221 GCA_964565985.1 uncultured Piscirickettsiaceae bacterium
GTTTTTCCCCCCCCCCCCCCCCCCCCAAAAAAAATGCGTTAAATAGTTACTTTATCGCATTGGTTACTATTGCTTGTGCTTCTTTAAGAATAAGATTAAGGTGGTTTTCATCTATAAAACTTTCTGCGTATATTTTGTAAATATCTTCTGTTCCTGAAGGTCTAGCGGCAAACCAACCTTTTTTTGTTATTACTTTTAAGCCACCTATTGCGGCGTTGTTAGCAGGTGCGTGGGTTAGTTTGGTTATGATTTTTTCGCCTGCTAGTTGGGTTTCTGTGACCATTTCGGCAGATAGTTTTTTTAGTTTTTCTTTTTGTGCGGGTGTTGCTACCGCATCAATGCGTTTATAGAGTGGTTCGCCAAACTCTTCGGTAAGTTGTTGGTAGTATTCAGCAGGGTTTTTGCCTGTTACCGCTAATATTTCGGCAGCCAATAGGTTTAAAATTAACCCGTCTTTGTCGGTACTCCAGCTAGTTCCATCTAGTTTTAAAAAAGATGCTCCTGCTGATTCTTCACCACCAAAAGCTATTTTGCCAGAACTTAAGCCGTCCACAAACCATTTGAAACCGACAGGAGCTTCGTAAAGTTCTTTATTTAAGGAAGAAACTACCTTGTCAATAATTGAACTAGAGACAAGGGTTTTGCCAATTTTAATATCTGCTTGCCATTGTGGTCGGTGGGTGCAGAGGTAGTGAATTGCTACGGCTAGATAATGGTTTGGGTTCATAATGCCGTGTGTTGGGGTAACTATTCCATGGCGATCTGCATCTGGATCATTGGCAAATCCTAAATCGAACTTGTCTTTTAAGTTAATTAGTTTTGCCATTGCGTAAGGTGAGGAGCAGTCCATACGAATTTTACCGTCATGATCACAGGGCATAAAGGCAAATTGTGGGTCAATAGTTTGGTTAACACTAGTAATGTTTAAACCGTAATGTTTGGCAATTGGTTGCCAGTAATCTATGGAAGCTCCGCCCATTGGGTCAACGCCTAGTTTGAGCTTGGCATCTTTAATAGCTGGCATATTTATAACCTGTTCAAGGTCTGTAATAAAAGGGGTGATTAAGTCTTTTTTAATAACTAGGCTAGACTGTATTGCTTGCTGATAATCTAGCTGTTGTATTCCATCTAAATGCCTGTGTAGTAGTTCATTGGCTCGTTGTTGGATTTTATGGGTGCTTACTTCATCAGCAGGGCCACCATGGCTTAGGTTGTATTTAAACCCTCCATCTTTAGGTGGATTATGTGATGGGGTGATTATTACGCCATCAGCAAGCCTGCTAGTTTTATTTTTATTATGCTCGATAATTGCATGGGAAATAACTGGGGTAGGGGTGTAGTTACCATTAGCTTGAATAATTACCTCCTGCCCATTAGCAACAAATACTTCGATTGCCGTTTTTTGTGCTTCAACAGATAGTGCATGAGTGTCCATGCCGATATAAATTGGCCCAGTAATATTTTTTTGTTGGCGATATTCAATAATTGCTTGAGATATAGCTGCAATATGTCGTTGGTTAAATGAGTAGTTTAATGAGCATCCTCTATGACCAGAAGTACCAAAACTTACCTGCTGTTCAATAATGTCTGGGTTGGGCTTTAGGTTATAGTAGGCTTGTATTAGTTGGTCTATATTGTCTAAAATTGTAGTAGGTGCAGTTTTTCCTGCAAGTGGAGAAAGGCTCATTTATTTTCCGTATTTATTTTTTGGCATAATATTGGCATAATAATAGTGCAGAAAGGCAAAAATTGCATTGAATTTTTAAAATTAATCCCTATTATATTGGGATATAAGAGAGATTAAACTATGAATTTTAGAGATTATTATGAAGTGTTGGGGGTGGATAAGTCTGCTTCTGCCCCAGATATTAAAAAAGCTTACCGTAAGTTGGCGGCTAAGTTTCACCCAGATAAAAAAACTGGCGATGAAGAAAAGTTTAAAGAAATTAATGAAGCCTACGAGGTATTAAGCGATACTGAAAATCGTGCTAAGTATGATCAGTTAGGGTCTAATTATCAGTCTGGGCAAAATTTTACCCCCCCCCCTGGTTATGAGGATGTTTTTGGAGGTGGTGGCGGCTTTGGCGGAGCTGGTGCTAGTGGTTTCTCTGATTTTTTTGATTCTATGTTTAGTGGCGGGCAATCAGCTGGTTATTCTTCGGGTGGCTTTGGTGGCGGGGGAGGTTTTCAGCAAAAAGGTGAAGATCAGATCGTTAAAATATTAATAACCCTTGATGAGGCAGTAAATGGTACTGAAAAATCACTAACCATACAAATGCCTACTCAAGGTGCTGGTGGTAATTTTAGCCACCAACCTAAATCGATAAAAGTAAAAATTCCTGCTGGAGTAAAACAGGGTTCTAAAATCCGTTTAGCAGGGCAGGGCGTGGCAGGAATGGGCGGTGGGCCAAAGGGAGATTTATATTTAGAAGTAGACTTACAAAATCACCCATTATTTAAAACTGATGGTGAAGATATTACCTTAAACCTACCAATAACCCCTTGGGAAGCTGCACTAGGGAAGAAAATTGAAGTTCCAACTTTAAAAGGTAAGGTTGTAATGAATATTGCGGCAGGTACTCAGTCTGGTACAAAATTAAGAATAAAAGGCCGTGGCTTGGGCAAGGGTGCAAAAGTTGGTAGCCAATATATAGTTATCCAAATTCATACGCCAAAAGCAGAAACAGATGACCAAAAAGACTTTTATAAAAATATGTCAAAAGACTTTTCGTTCAATCCTCGTAAGAACTTTTAACTTTTAAAGCCTCACCAAAAAATTCAATACCTTGCCAAGCTGTTTGCATGAAATTGCGGATATTGGCATGGTCATTATTGGTAGGGTTACCTAATACATCTTGAGCATAAAAGTCGCCAAATGCATTTAAAGTTGCTTGTTGGCTAAGGTTATTCAGCTTTCCGTAAGCAAAAATCTTACAAGAACCATTATTAGTATTCTGCTCATTTATTAGCTTACCATTAATAAACTTTGTTGGAGTAAACTGGTAGTTTTCCTCTATAAACGCCATGGTTGTTGTAAAATCAACTACTTGTTTATTTAATGAATTATTTAATTCTTCTATACTCATCTCTTTCATGCCTGCCATTTCCTGTTTTTCGGGGGGGGGGGGGGAAAATTTTTTTTTTTTATATTTTTAAAGTTTTTTTTTGAAAAGACGCGATTTTATTAGTGGCATTGCTGGAACAACAGCAGTGACGGCATTATCTGCCTGTGGTAAAGATGAACAAACTAGTTCTACAACTAGTAATAAGCAACAGTCATCAGAAACAGTGCATTGGAAAATGGTTACTACTTGGCCTAAAAATTTCCCAGGATTAGGAACAGGGGCAAACCGTGTTGCGGAACTAATTAATGAAATGTCTGGCGGTAGAATTAAGGTAAAAGTATATGGTGCAGGCGAGTTAGTTGGTGCTTTTGAGGTGTTTGACGCGGTTTCGCGAGGCACGGCTCAGCTAGGTCATGCAGGAGCATATTATTGGAAGGGTAAAATTCCATCTTCAGTTTTTTTCTCTTCTGTTCCTTTTGGGCTAACCGCCAATGAAATGAATGCTTGGTTATATAATGGTGGTGGTTTAAAACTGTGGGAAGAGGCTTATAAGCCTTTTGGTCTAATACCTAACCCAGCAGGTAATACTGGTACTCAAATGGGTGGCTGGTTTAATAAAGAAATTAACTCTATTGCAGATTTGAAAGGTTTAAAAATGCGAATTCCTGGTTTGGGTGGAGCCGTATTAAAAAGAGCTGGTGGTCTGCCTATTACTTTACCAGGGGGCGAAATATTTCCTTCTTTACAATCTGGTGCTTTAGGTGCAACCGAGTGGGTTGGCCCTTATAATGATTTGGCTTTTGGTCTTTATAAGGCGGCAAAATATTACTACACTCCAGGCTGGCATGAACCAGGCTCAACTATGGAATGTATGATTAATGAAGAGGCATTTAAACAGCTGCCCAACGACTTGCAAAGTATTGTGCGTAATGCGATGAAAGTTGCAAATTTGGAAATGTTGGCGGAGTATACTGCAAGAAACCAACAGGCTTTACAGACTTTAATTGAAAAGCATGGAGTAGAGCTTAAATATTTCCCTGATAGTGTATTGAAAGAACTAAAAAGAATTTCTGCAGAAGTGATAGAGGAAGAAGCAAAAAAAGATAAGCTGTCTGCTAAGGTATGGGAATCGCAGAAATCCTTTAAAGAACAAGTTTCTAAATGGACAGAGATTTCTGAAACAGCGTTTATTAAAGCGAGAAATTGATTTTTGTAGATACCTTTTTAAACTTGGTAAGCATATTGCTTATATGCTGTTATATTTAAATAGTTTAGAGAAAAGTATGTTTAATATTTTTACAAAATCACTACAAAACAAGGTTGACCTTTTAATCAATTCAGAAAAAGATTTGGCAACAAAAATTCAGTTGATATCCGCCGAAAACAAGGAGTTGCAAGCCGAGATAGTAACTCTTAAACAGATGATGTCAAAAGGAGCTGGTTCAAACAAGGATGGCATTTTTAGAAGTATTTTTGAATTTGGAGTTGGGTTAGAAAAGTTTCAATCTAGCCTAAATGTATTAGGGACAAACCTGAATACAGGTCGAGGAAAAGCGATTGAATCTATTAAGGTTTCTGGCTCAGCAAGCAGGGGTTTAAAAAAGATTTTTGATGGAATTAATGGTGTTAGTAATGTAGCTTCTACTACGGTTGACTCTGTAACACAACTTGAACAACGAGCAGACGATATAGGTGGAATTGTTTCTTTAATTGCGGAAATATCTGCACAAACTAATTTGCTAGCATTAAATGCAGCAATTGAAGCCGCTCGTGCTGGTGAAGCTGGGCGGGGCTTTGCAGTGGTAGCAGATGAAGTAAGAACCTTATCATCTAAGTCTGCCCAGGCAACAGCAGATATTTCAAAATTGGTTGGAATGATTCAAACAGAAGTAAAAAATACTCAGCAAAGCATGCAAGTTTTGTCAGAAGAATCGATAGGCCTAAAAGAACAAAGTAAAATGGCAGAAGTAGATATTAATTCTATGATTAAAAACAGTGCAGAAATGGAGGGTATTATTTCTTCAAGTGCCTTAAGAGGTTTTGTAAGTGGCGTAAAAGTTGATCATATGGTTTTTAAAATGAGTATTTATAATGTCTTTATGGGGGTAACTGATTTAAAATCTGATGATCTATCTGACCACCATAATTGTCGTTTAGGTAAATGGTATTATGAAGGAGAAGGCGTGCAATGCTTTTCTAAGATTAATGGCTATCAGCAGGTAGAAGAACCTCATAAAGAGGTGCATGTACAAGGTAAAAAAGCACTTTATTCTTTAGAGCAAGGTAATTTTAGTGAGGGATTGGAGTTTCTTAAGAAAATGGAATCTGCTTCATTAGATGTGCAAATGGCTTTAGAACAAATTGCCCAAAGTGCAGATAAGGATAATTCACTAACCTGTACTAGTAGTTAGTTATTTAGTTCTTTTATAAGCAAAAAAGCCTCATTTTTATGAGGCTTTTTTATTTAATCTTTTTTGAAGCTGTTCTTTTTATTTGGTTTTAAACGCCTTTTTGCTGGGCTAGAAGCAGATTTTACCTTAGATATTTTAAGCTGTTGACCACAAACCCAGGCACCTTTTAATTCATTAAAAATTTCTTTTGGTAATTTAGTAGGTAAATCAACAGTGCTAAATTTATCATCGATATTTAATTTTTGAATAAATTCGCCATCTAAGCCAGCTTCATTGGCAATACAGCCAATAATATTTCCTGGTTTCACGCCATGGCTACGACCTACTTCAAGACGAAATCTTTCCATTCCATCACCCGGAGGAGCATCACGGCGACCTCTATCACCACCACGAGGACGATCATTACGACTGCCACGATCATTTCCATTTCTACCTCTGCCTCCACGGTCATTTCTACCGCGTCCACCACCATTATCATTAAAACTTTGTTTTTTAATTGGCTTATCACTAAGGAAGAAAGGAATATCTCCTTGCATAATTTTAGCAAGACTTGCGGCAATTTCAATCGCAGGAATATTATGTTCTTGTTCCACAGACTCAATCATCTCTTGGAAGAATTTTAGATCGCCACTTTGTGCAGTATCAACAATTTTATCTTTAAACTTAACAATACGATTGTCATTAATGTCTTGTGTTGAAGGTAGCTCCATTTGTGGAATTTTTTTCTTAGTTGTGCCTTCTATTG
>CAZMHA010000088.1:156-1113 GCA_964565985.1 uncultured Piscirickettsiaceae bacterium
ACAAAAAAATGGAAGGCAAGTGTGGAGCTGGTAAATGTGGTGGTTCTAAAGATGCTGACAAAAAAATGGAAGGCAAGTGTGGAGCTGGTAAATGTGGTGGTTCTAAAGATGCCGGCAAAAAAATGGAAGGAAAATGTGGCGCAGGAAAGTGTGGTGGTAAATAACCAACTTTAGCGTTTCTTTAACTTTTAAATAAAAAGGGGCGTAAGCCCTTTTTTTTTGGAGAAAAATATGAAAAACCTACTTATAACAATACAATCAAAAATGGACAAGGTATCTAACTTTTGTTTTTTAGCTCCCCTAGCACTACGACTATATTTAGTACCAGTATTTTGGGTTGCAGGAATGAACAAAATAAACGACTTTGACAATATAGTCGCCTGGTTTGGCAACCCCGACTGGGGGCTAGGACTACCCATGCCAACACTAATGGCATTTTTAGCAACCGCCGCAGAAGTTGGTGGGGCAGTACTACTACTTTTTGGTCTAGCAACTCGCTGGGTATCAATCCCACTAATGTTCACTATGGTCATAGCAATTACCACAGTACATTTAAAAAATGGTTGGCAATCAGTAAACGACCTAATGTCGCCATGGGCATCAGGCACAGCAGGAGAAGCCATTGCAAGGCTAGACAAGGCAAAAGATATATTAAGTAGCAATGGGAATATAGAATGGCTAACCGAACATGGAGAACTAGTCTCGCTAAATAACGGAGTAGAGTGGGCAGTAACCTACCTAATTATGCTATTTGCACTATTTGCACTAGGTGGCGGAAAATACCACAGTATCGACTACTGGCTTAGCCGTAAATTCATGACAAATAGTAAAACCTAACAAACAAATCAAATTAACAAAATTGCAATATATTATAGATTTAACAGGTTTTTACCCCCCCCCCCCCCCCCCCCACCAAAAAGGGGGGGGGGGGGGTCCATCCTCATAAGAACCCTTTTT
>CAZMHA010000088.1:1123-5840 GCA_964565985.1 uncultured Piscirickettsiaceae bacterium
AACAAAACAAACCAAATTAAAAAATCTCCAAATTTTAAAAATTTAAAAGTTTTTTTCCCCCCCCCCCCCCCCCCCGAAACAAAGGGGAAAGGGCGGTTTTTAATTATTAATTAAAGCTTTTTTTGCTTTATTTGTTAAGTCTGCCGCATGATTCATAATATGAAAAATTATATTCTGCTCATTAGTGCCAGTAACCAAGTGAGAACCAGGACCTATCGCATATATACCAACATCTTCCGCACCATGGCTCTCTGCACCTAATGGCACTAATGCTTCTTGATGAAAACCTGTTTTCATAGTATCAACATCAGTTAAATCCTCTCTGCCAGCATTAATCTGTTCATCATAACTTTGGTTAGCATTTTTTTCATCACCAAGGTCTTGAAAACCTCTACCATTAGCATACCCCAGCGTAGTATAAGGTAGCCCCTCGGCATCTAATTCTGGCTTGTTTTTTGGGTTTCCCTGCTCATCATTACCTATTACCTTGCCTAATATCGGGTTGCCTCTTGTAGGATAACCTGCAATAGTAAAAGCATGGCTATGGTCAGCAGTAACAATGATTAAGGTATTATCTTGGTTTGTAATATCAACCGCTGCTTGAACCGCCTTAGAAAAAGCAACCGTATCATTTAATGCATTAAACGCATTGCCAGCATGATGAGCATGATCTATTCTGCCAGCCTCTACCATTAAAAAATAACCCTGTTTGTTATTGCTTAATATACTGATTGCCTTAGTTGTCATCTCCGCTAAAGAAGGCTCTCCTAACCTATCATTGGCACGGTCAGCTTCATAACGCATATGTGATTCACTAAACAAAGCCAATAGTTTATTAGGCTTCTTTTTTAGTTTATCTAAATTATCAAAACCAGCCTGATCAATAATATAACTACCCAATGGATACTTAGCCTGCCACTCCTTAACTAGATTACGATTATCGGTTCTATCACCCTCTTTTTTACTTTTCCTATCTGCGGTATTATCTGCTTTCTTCTTGCGCAAAAAATGACGGCGTCCACCACCCATAATTACATCAATGCCATCAATGTTTTTATGATTTTTACCACCATAAACATTGCCCTCCAAAAGGTTTTCAAAATTTACCAACTGGTCAGCAATATCAATACAACCTTGTTTTATAGCTAAATCAGGCATGTCAGAAATATCCTCCCAATTTCTTTCTGGAGCTTTAGCATAAGTAGCCGCAGGAGTAGCGTGGGTAACTCTAGTAGTGGAAACTATGCCAGTTTTTTTACCTGCTATTTCCGCCAACTCTAAGGCAGTAACTAAAGAATTGTTTTTAATAGAAGCACAATCACCACGAATTATCTTTTCATTAACCCCAATTACCCCAGCCTTAGTTTTAACCCCAGTCATAATTGCAGTCATAGTTCCAGCCGAATCTGGGGTTTGTTGATTAGTGTTGTAGGTTTTTATTAAACCAGTAAAAGGGAACTTATCAAAACTAAGCTTGTGTTCCTCACCAGATTTACCCAGCTGCTGCCCTGCAAAAATACGCGCCGCAGTAACTGTAGAAACGCCCATGCCATCACCAACAAATAAAATAATATTTTTTGCAGCACCTCTCTTATTATTAGTTTTTGTACTAGCAATTTTATTTTTAACAAATTGGTTTTGCGCCTCCTTGTACCATTTGTTATCACTAGCCAAAAACTCACCAGCAAAAGCAAGCTGGCAAAAACTAACCGTAAAAATAATAGAGAAAAGGGAAGAGAATAAATTTTTCATAACAGTAACCTAAACTATAAAGGATTATTAGTAGAAAGAACAGCAAGCACCAAGGCCGTAACAGTATCTTCCGCCTTAGCTACACCAACCTTATGCACACCATTAATTTTCATATGAACATAAGCAATTGCCTTAGAGTCCTTACCCTGTTTCATAGCATGCTCGCTATAATCTAACACATCAATTTTTTGACCAGAATACTTTTGTAAAGCATCACACAACGCACTTAACGCACCATTACCCTCGCCAACCAAAGTATGCTCATTAATCTCAATAGTTAAAATATCCTTATCATCCTGGCGATTAATTTGATAATTAGTCACACTATTACCATGGTTATCCATTTTAAAATGATCCTTAAACGCCTGGAATAAAACCTCATGGCTAACAATACCCTTATTCCTCTCTGCACAAATCTGAGCAGTTTTTGCAAAATCCAAAGTAACCCACTTAGGCAAACTTAAACCATACTCCTGCTCCAAAATAAACGCCGAGCCAGCCTTACCAGACTGAGAATTAACCCTAATGATAGCCTCATAGCTTCTACCAATATCCTGCGGATCAATCGGCAAATAAGCCACCTTCCAACTACCATCAGCCTCCTTAGCACGAATACTCTTACGAATAGCATCCTGATGGCTACCAGAATAAGCCGTATAAACAGCCTCACCAACCCAAGGATGCCTTAAATGAGTTTTAATATCAGTAACCTCCTCCAACAAAGGAATCCACCGATCAGGATTAGACAAATCTAACTCAGGATCAATACCCTCACTAAAAAAGTTCATCGCCAAAGTAACAATATCCATATTACCAGTGCGCTCACCATTACCCAACAAAGTACCCTCAATCCTATCCGCACCAGCCAAAATGCCAAGTTCAGAAGCTGCCACCGCACAACCACGGTCATTATGCGTATGCAAAGAAATAATCGCGCAATCACGATTAGGCAACTTATTAATAAAATACTCAATCTGATCCGCAAAACGATTAGGAGAAGTAACCTCAACCGTAGCAGGCAAATTTAAAATACAAGGGTTTTCAGTAGTAGGCGCCCACACCTCCATTACCGCCTTACAAACCTCCACCGCATAATCAGTCTCAGTCTGCGAAAAACTCTCTGGCGAATACTGAAACTGCCAACTAGTCTCCGTAAAAGGCAACGAATACTGCTTAACCCACTCAGCACCCTGCACCGCCATCTGCTTAATCTCCTCACGGCTCTTCCTAAACACCTTGTCGCGCTGAATAGTCGAAGTAGAATTATAAACATGCACAATAGCCCGTTTTACACCAACAAGCGACTCATAAGTGCGCTTAACCAAATGCTCCCTAGCCTGCACCAAAACCTGCACCGTAACATCATCCGGAATTAAATCCTCCTCAATCAAACGGCGGGTAAACTCAAACTCATCACTACTAGCCGACGGAAACCCAATCTCAATAGTTTTAAAACCAATATCCACCAACTGCTGCCACAACAACAACTTTTGGCTAACCGACATAGGAAAAGCCAAAGCCTGATTACCATCACGCAAATCTACACTCGCCCAAATAGGAGCCTTAGTCAAACGATTATTTGGCCACTGGCGATTAGGCAAATCCACCGTAATTGTCGGGTTATACTTACTAGCATTCATAAAACTATCCTCAAAGCCATGTTTTAAAACATATTTTAAGACAAGATCATTAGAATATGATTGCAAAAAACTAAACAAACAAGCTAAAATTAAAACAAAATTGCGTAATATCTTGCTATTGAGATATAATATTTTAAATAAAAGGTAAATAAAAAAGGAAAAGCATTGCAACTAGACAAAATAGACAAGAAAATTCTAAACATAATTCAGCAAAATGCCCGGCTAAGCAACCAAGACCTAGCCGACCTAATCGGGCTATCACCCTCCGCATGCCTAAGAAGATTTAAAACCCTAGAAGAAGCAAAGCTAATACAAAGCTACCAAGCCAAACTAAACGCCAAAAAACTAGGGCTAAGCATGACCGCACTAGTACAAGTAACCGTAGACAAACACAATCAAAAACGATTCCAAGAATTTGAAACCGCCATCGCCAAAATTCCCAATGTACAAGAATGCCTGCTACTAACAGGGCAATCCGCCGACTACCAACTAAAAATAGTAGTAAAAGACCTAGAACAATACCAAGACATACTACTAAACCAACTAACCAAAATAAACGGAGTAAACGAAGTCCACACCAGTTTTGTACTAAGAGAAGTAATCAACAAAAACCAACTACCAATAACCTAAATAAAACCACATTTTTTACCCCCCCCCTCCCCGAAAATGAATATTTAAATTTTTTGTTTTATTGCTGTATGATTGAGTTTGATAAATAACTATAGGGGGTAAACCTATGCAACGATGTGATTGGGCAAATGGTAGTGAACTAGAAACAAAATATCATGATGAGCAATGGGGAGTGCCTGTGCATGATGATAGGTTGTTGTTTGAGATGTTAACTCTTGAGGGTGCACAAGCTGGGTTGAGTTGGAGTACTATTCTTGCGAAAAGGGCTGGTTATATTGAGGCTTTTGATAATTTTGAGGTTAAAAAAATTGCTATGTATTCAGAGGCTAAAATTGCGGAGTTGTTGTTAAATCCTGCTATTGTAAGAAACAAGCTTAAGGTTAATTCTACTGTAACTAATGCTCGAATATGTTTAGATATACAGGAGGAGTATGGTAGTTTTGATGCTTATATTTGGTCGTTTGTAAAAGGTAAAACCATCCAAAATTCTTGGAAAAAAATAGCGGAAGTACCTCCAAGTACAGAGCTATCTGATGCTATGAGCAAAGCCATGAAAAAAAGAGGTTTTAAGTTTGTTGGTACAACAATTTGTTATGCTTTTATGCAGGCTGTAGGCATGGTTAATGACCATTTGGTGGGTTGTTTTTGCTATGATAAGTGTTCTATTTAAGGAGTAGTATATCAAATTTGGTTTT
>CAZMHA010000089.1:0-2669 GCA_964565985.1 uncultured Piscirickettsiaceae bacterium
GGGAGTTGCACCAAACTTTATTGAACAAAGTATGACAGGGCAAACTATTAACCTTGCTAACTATCAAGGCAAACCTGTGTTAATTCATTTTTGGGCGACTTGGTGTCCAATTTGTGAAGTTGAATTATCGGGAATCGAATCCGTTGCACAAGATTACCAAGTCATCAAAATTGCCTCTACATCTGGAACAAATGAAGAAGTTATTGAGTATGCGAAAAATAACAACATGGCACTAGATAATATCATTAATGATGAAAACGGCATGTTAATGAAACGCTACGGTGCAAAGGCACTTCCTGCAAGCTTTGTTTTAGATAGCAGTGGTAAAATAGAATTTATTGAGGTCGGTTTTACCACCTCTTATGGCTTAAAAGCACGGCTATGGAGCTTAGATTAATGGCAAATTTATTCTTACGAGATATTCAACTTAGTTACGGAACACAAACCCTTTTTAACCGTATAAACTTTCAAATAGAGCCTAACGAACGAGTTTGCATTGTTGGTAGAAATGGCGAAGGAAAATCTACGCTATTAAAAGTAATAGAGGGCGAAGTAGAAGCCGATGATGGTACTCGCATTGTGCAAGATGGCATAAAAATTGCCAAGTTACAGCAAGAAGTTCCAAATGATATGCAAGGAACCGTATTTCATATCATCGCAACAGGCTTAGGCAATATGGGCGAATTAATAGACAAATATCATTTATTAAGCCATCAACTAGCCGAAAATTATCAAGATGATATCTTAGATAAAATGGCGGATATACAGCATGCTATCGAAAAAAATGACGGCTGGACTCTAAACCAAAAAGTAGAAACAGTTATCTCCAAACTTAAACTACCTGCTGATGCAGAATTTTCATCACTTTCAGGAGGAATGAAGCGACGAGTATTATTGGCAAAAGCTTTAGTTCAATCTCCTGATATATTATTATTAGATGAGCCTACCAACCATCTAGACATTCCTTCAATTCAATGGTTAGAAGAGTTTTTAAAAACCCTTAATTGCAGCCTTGTATTTATAACTCATGACAGGGAGTTCCTACAAGCGCTTGCTACGAGGATAGTTGAACTAGACAGGGGTAACTTACATAATTGGGAATGTGATTATCAAACCTATTTAATTCGCAAACAAGAGCAACTAAACTCTGAAGAAAAGACTAATTCTGAGTTTGATAAAAAACTTGCCCAAGAAGAAGTTTGGATTCGCCAAGGGGTAAAAGCAAGAAGAACCCGTAATGAAGGCCGCGTGCGTGCTTTAGAAAAGCTAAGAGAAGACCGTGCATCCCGACGAAACCAGCAAGGAAAAGCAAACCTACAAAGTAATGTTGCTAAAAAATCTGGAAAACAAGTAATAGAAATTGAAAATATTCATTTTAAATGGACAGATCAACCAATTGTTTCTGGATTTTCTTCCATGGTACTAAGAGGAGACAAAATAGGAATTATAGGAGCAAATGGTTGTGGTAAATCAACCCTATTAAAACTAATTCTTGGTGATATACCCCCTACAGAAGGCAAGGTAACACTTGGTACTAACTTAAAAATAGCTTACTTTGATCAACATAGAGCACAGTTAGATGAAAATGCTAAAGTTATTGATAGTGTTGTTGAAGAATCAGACTATATTGAAATAAACGGACAACGCAAGCATATTATGGGCTACCTGCAAGATTTTCTTTTCTCTCCAGAAAGAGCAAGACAACCAGTTAAATCTCTTTCAGGGGGAGAAAGAAACCGCTTATTGCTAGCAAAAGTATTTGCAAAACCTTCTAATCTACTAGTACTAGATGAACCGACTAATGACTTAGATATTGAAACCTTAGAGCTACTAGAAGAACTGGTTTTAAATTATCAAGGAACTGTTTTAATTGTAAGCCATGACAGAAAGTTTATAAACTCAGTTGTAACTAGCTCAATAGTTTTTGATGCTCCAGGTGAAGTAAATGAGTATATAGGAGGTTATGACGACTGGATAAGACAAAGACCTGATACCAAAGCTAAAAAACAAAATAAAAAAGAACCAAAGCTAAAAAAAACCAGTTCCAAAAAAAAACTTAGCTATAAAGAACAACAAGCATATGACTTAATCCCTAGCCAAATTGATGGTTTAGAAAAAAATCAACAAAAACTAAATGCAAAGGTATCTGAGGAAGATTTTTATCAACAAAATGACTATCAAGAGACTCTAGATAAAATAGCAAAAATAGATAAAGAGCTGGGAAGATTGTTTAGTCAGTGGGAAGATCTAGAGAGAATACTAAGTGATTAATGAAAACTCACTTAATATTTATATGTTTTAACTAAATTCTATAGCTTTAAAAAAGTGCATTTGAGCCATAGCCACATCAAGACTTGTTTTGCCAATAATAGCAACAACCGCTCCTTTTACAGGAATTAAATTTCCTGTATATCCTGCCTTTTTAAAAGACTGAATAGCTGGCAAAACTTCTCCAGGCATAACAATAACAGTAACTGGCCCTGTCTTTTCTTGAATCACGACATGTAATCCTTGCTTACCATCAACAATACAGGCTCCAGCATAAGTCATAGAGTTCAAAGGTTTATTTAAAGAAGCTCCAACAAACTTAAATGCTTTTTGTAATTCTGCATCATTAACAGCTAATTCATGGGAAATAACCAAATCAGTAGCCTCTACAACATGCTCTA
>CAZMHA010000089.1:2769-5815 GCA_964565985.1 uncultured Piscirickettsiaceae bacterium
CTCTACAACATGCTCTAAAATATGATCTATCATTTTATAAGTCATCATAGACACATTCTTATCTAAACTTGCAACCTCCACTGCATCAGTTTTAAGAAAACTATTACCAATATTAGACTGCCACGCCCACATACCGATTAAAACCAATAAAAAAGAAGCTGCAACCATAGACAAATTTCCAAACCAACTAGAATCATTAGCACTCATCGTAGTAAATTTATTTTTAACAAAAATTCTATTATTCAACCCATCTGGCGGACTAACCGAAAGGGTACCTAAAAGTTCTTTATCAAAGTTTTTTGCCTGCTTAACTGCCTCTAATTTATTAGGGTTTTCTTTTAAAAAAGAAACCATTTCATCATCAATCTCAGCAGGATTTTGATATAACTTATTTAAAAAACTTAATTCATCCATTTTAAAAACACTACTCTCTACTTTACTCATGCAATGCCCCCAAAAGATTTATTAATATCATCTTCATCTATTAATATTTGTTTTAACTGTTTTCTTGCCCTAAATAAACGCGTATTAACCGTTGCAAGTTTTAATTCCAACTGATTACCTATTTCTTCACCACTATACCCCCAAACCAACTGAAGTAATAACGGCTCCTTAAAGTCATCATCTAATTTCATTATTGCCTTGTATAACATTTTCTTTTTAAACTTTTCTTCAGGTTCATTTGATTTATCATCTGCAAGAATTACTCCTTCAATATCAACTAATTCTGGACGTTTTTTTTCAAAACGACGAGCATTCTCTCTCCTTAGGATAGTTAAAAGCCAATACTTAGCTGCCTTTTCATCATTCAAACTATCTATAGCTTTCCATGCTCTAGCAAAGGTTTCTTGCACTAAATCTTCAGCAATATTCCTATCTTTTGACAACCAAAAGGCAAATCTAAACAAATCTGTTGAGTAAGCTTTTACTAATTTTTCAAAAAAATTATATCTATTTTTCACAAACTGCCCAATTTATTATTGCTCAACTACAAAGACCTGAAATGATTGAAATTATTTCAAAATAAATATAAATAGAACTTTACCCCAAAGGGTAAAGATAGGAAGAATTTACCAAAGACAATTCTCAAAAAAAGTATCTTCAGGAAAAGGAAGTGTTATTTTTTCATTTGTTGAGTAAAATACATGCCCTTTAATAGACTAAAAGCTTCATGTAATTCATAATCTTTATCTAATAAATCAGCGGCAGTTTTATCTCTTAAAGATTTTATTTTAATTTTTTTATTGCCATTTTCTAAGTGTCCATCTAAATCTTTTTCCTTTACTCTACCAAAATCAGACTTTTTTAATTTTTCAACTTTCACTCTATCAATAACAATATCAGGCTCAATTCCTTTAGCTTGAATAGAGCGGCCATTAGGAGTGAAATATCTAGCCGTAGTTACCTTAATTGCTCCGCCATTATTCAAAGGCATTAATGTTTGAACAGAACCTTTACCAAAACTAGTTCTACCAATTATTAAAGCTCTTTTTTGATCTTGTAAAGCCCCTGCTACAATTTCTGATGCAGATGCAGACCCTTCATTAATAAGAACAACAACAGGTTTACCATTCAGTGCATCACCATTTTCAGCTTCAAATTTAACCTTAGAAGTTTTTACTCTACCCTCTGTATAAACAATCAAACCATCATTTAAAAAAGTATTAGAAACATCCACTGCCGCCCTTAAAACTCCTCCTGGATTATTTCTTAAATCAAGAACTAAACCAATAAGAGGAACTTTATTTTCTTTTTCTAACTTTTCTATCGACCCCAACAAGTCATTTCCTGTTCTTATTTGAAATTGGCTAATTCGTACATAACCTATATTATCAGTCAACAATTTATGCTTTACACTCGTTGTCTTAATTACAGCTCTTGTTAATTCAATAATCAGAGGCTTATGCTCACCATCCCTAACAATAGTAAGCTTTATCTTTGTTCCAGGCTTACCACGCATAACTTTAATAGACTCCATAAGAGTCTTACCTTTAACAGGCTTATCATCCAGCTTAATGACCAAATCACCCGCAAGAACACCGGCTCTTTTAGCAGGGGTATCATCAATAGGAGAGATTATTTTAACTAAACCATCCTCCAAAGACACCTCCATACCCAAACCTCCAAAGTCACCAGTTGTATGCTCTTCCATTTTCTTAAAGCTTTCAGGAGGCAAGTATGCCGAATGAGGGTCTAAGCTAGAAAGCATCCCACTTATAGCTCCTTCAAGTAATTTTTTATCATCAACAGGTTCAACATATCCTTTAGAGACTCTTTCATACACCTCAACAAAAGATCTCAACTCGCTAAGAGGCAAGTTTATTTCTTTACCTGATTGAACTGAACCATTATTATCAGAGCCTTTTGCTAAGACACTGGTTCCTAAAACCAAAGCCCCACCTAAAAAGGCTCCTGATAAAATCCATAATCCTTTTTTAAAAATAGATATTTTCACTTTCTCTCCCAACCGTCATAAAATAAAAGACTAACAAAATTTAAATATTTTGTAATTATAAGGTAACTTTAGTCAACAATGATAAAGTATTTAATTTAAAATACATCATAAAATTAAATCACATAACTAAGGACATAATTAAATGTATGCATCAGAGCTAACAATGAAAGAAGAAAATATTGAAAAGGCTTCAAAAGCACTAAAAGCTATGGGGCACCCTCTAAGACTAAAAATACTCTGTGTTATTGGTGACGAAGAGCTACCAGTAATGGATATAGTTTCAAAAGTAGGCACAACGCAAAGCAATATCTCACAACATATAGATATATTAAGAGAAAAAGAAATAATTGTCTCTCGTAGAGAAGGGGCAAAAATACTTTGTAAAGTAAAAGACTTACAAATATTAAGCCTATTACAATCTATGCAAGAAACCTTTTGCAGAGTTTAACCTCCGTATCATTATCGTAATTAAAAGCCACATTCCTTTGTGGTTTTTTTATAATCCAAACAAAACATCATGTTCAAAAAATTCAAGGCAAAAAAAAACCGAATTAAAGTTAATTAATACGGTTTTCTCGAAAAGCTCTCGCT
>CAZMHA010000090.1:0-5802 GCA_964565985.1 uncultured Piscirickettsiaceae bacterium
TAGATATTTAGGTCCAATTCTTGGATTAAAAGAAATTATTATCTAGGTTTAAAAAGTTACCAAGATATCTGGTAATTATTTTATTAGCTTTAAAATTTAAACAAGATTGCATCTTCCTAAAAGTATAATCATGACTAGTTAGTGAAATAGGTAATAATTTTATGAAAAATTTTATAAAAAAAATTAAGAACAAAATTAAGAACAAAATAAATTCTTCTCCTAAGGCGTCCCTTTACCAGTGGATTTTAACCAGCTTTTTAATTATAAGTTTACCACTTATTTTTGCTACTATTTATGTACTTATTGCCATGAACAACTATTCAAAAGAAGCTCATCAGACAGTATTTCAAACTGCTCTTATTACAGAGAATAGCCGTTTAATTTTAGAACACCTTGTTTCAATGGAGCGTAGCATCCGACAATATCAAGTACTAAAAGAAGTTTCTTTTTTAGAGACCTATTTAACCCATCATCAAGCACTAGTTCAAATAATGGATAATTTAAATATAACAGAAACTCGCACAATGTTAATGCAAAAAATACTATCATTGAAACAGCAAGAAAACCATCTCTTTAATGCGATTAACCAACGAGCATTTATTGAAAATGAGTCATTAAGCAAACAAGAGTTAAACAAATTTACAGAAATGAACACTTCTACCCAACAGCTAATCATATTAGCCTCCCAACAGCAGATAATAGATATGCGATATCTCACAAAATATGAACAAAACATACAAGAACGCATGTATTACATTATGCTTATTAGTGGCATTCTAGCAATATTATTAAGCCTGTTTTTTGTTCGTTTTATTACACTGCCGATTCAACGGCTAGGTTTAGCAATGCGACATTTAGTAAAAGAAGATTTTGAAACTAAAATTCCTTACGAAGGCCCAAAAGATGTACAAGAACTAGGCCTTAACTTGGAGGGACTTCGCCAAGAACTAATCTCACTAGAAAGTGGAAAGCAACAATTTATTCGTAA
This sequence comes from uncultured Piscirickettsiaceae bacterium, assembly GCA_964565985.1. Lineage (GTDB taxonomy): Bacteria > Pseudomonadota > Gammaproteobacteria > Thiomicrospirales > Thiomicrospiraceae > Hydrogenovibrio. The sequence goes on from CAZMHA010000090.1 coordinate 989, forward strand.
TATATCCCATGAACTAAAAACCCCTTTGACTACCTTAAAAGAAGGCACGAACCTATTATCTGAAGAATTACTAGGTCCATTAAACTTAGAGCAAAAAGAAGTCATTGAACTAATGCAAATGGGAAATTTTAATATTATTAACTTAGTTGAAAATTTACTGGAATACCAAAAAGCGATGTCTCTGCATTCACATCTTGAAGTTGAAAACTTTAACATAACAAAGCTTTTAAACAACTTAAAATTAAGCTATCAATTATTATTACAAAATAAGTCTATTAACTTGCTGACACAAGCTCCAATCCAACCTATTAAGGCGGATCAAAATAAATTACGAAGTGTTATCAGCAACTTACTTTCAAATGCTATTAAATTCTCCCCAGAACATTCAGACATTTCCATAATAGTAACTGTAGAACAAACGAACCTAGTTATATTAGTAGAAGATCAAGGTCCTGGAATCAGTAAGGAAATAGAAGAAACAATATTTAAAGCCTTTGTACAAATAGATAATAATCAACAACAACTTTCAATGAAAGGTACAGGACTTGGTTTAGCCATTATTCGTTATTATGTTTTACAACATGGTGGTACTATTAATTTACTTAACCCTTCAAATAAGTACAGTGGTGCAAGATTTGCTATCACCATCCCTATGGAGTAAAAAATGAAATTCTATTTAATTATAATAAGTCTCTTGCTTCTTTCTTCTTGCAATCTACTGAAAACATCTCCCTATCCAATATCAGAGATAGTTAATAATAAAAGGAGTGGAACATTAGATTTATTAAATCAAGGGGATTATTATCACCACCTTACAGGAAAACCGTACCAAAATGTATGCCGACAGCTTTTGCGTCTCTATACTGATAAAAATTCATGGCACGCTGGTTGGTTATTGACATATAGTTTTTCTGATAAACAAAGCTGTATTACCCACAAAAAACGCTTAACTATATTAAAAAGCTTACAGAAATCAGGTAGTTTAAATAAGGATATTGCTTGGCTAAATAAAGCCCAAATCAAAACCTTACAAAATATCGACCGATTAAAAGAAAAAGTTGATAACTATAAAACAAAAACTGACAAACTACAGAAAGATAAAGAGTCCCTCAAACAAAAAAACCTACATTTAACTGCTCAAATTCAAGCATTAAAATTGATTGAGAACAGTATTAACAAAAGGATGAGTCATGACAACAAGCCTACCCACTAATTCCATAATTTCATCCTGTAGTGAAACTGTAGGATTCCATGGTCAACATGTGTTATTAGTTGATGATGATAGTAGCTTATTAAGATTATTGTCCATTCGTTTGCGATCCTTAGGCCTTGATATTCAAACCGTTTCTAGTGCTACAGAAGCTTTAAGCAAAATCCCCATTTATCAACCACATTTAATTATTACTGACTTAAAAATGAGCGGTATGGACGGCATGGCTCTATTTGAAAAAGTTCATCAACAATACCCAATGTTACCTGTCATCATTATGACGGCTCATGGCACCATAAAAGATGCTGTAGAGGCTACTTCTAAAGGGGTTTTTGGATTTATCACCAAACCAATTAACCATCTTGAATTAAATGATGAAATACGCCGAGCTATACATTTAAATAAACCAGTAGAACACTCTATAAATAACCAACATAAATGGCGTAAACCAATTATTGCACAAAGCCAACTAATGGAAGCCTTATTAAATGATTTATATCATGTAGCACAAAGTGAGATTAGCGTTTATATTAAAGGGGAAAGCGGAGCGGGTAAAGAGCTAATTGCCCAAGCTATTCATGCTGCTAGTCCCCGTAAAAAAGGTCCTTTTGTTGCTGTAAATTGTAGTGCCATTCCAGAAGAGCTACTTGAATCAGAATTATTTGGTCATAAAAAAGGGGCATTTTCTGGTGCTGTAGAAAACTATAAGGGTTTATTTCAACATGCAAACGGTGGTGTTCTATTTTTAGACGAAATTGGTGATATGTCATCTAAATTTCAGGTCAAGCTATTACGGGCTTTACAAGAAAATGAAGTTCGTCCTGTAGGTGATAGTCAAACTATTCCAATTGACGTACGGGTAATCTCCGCTAGTCACAAGGATTTAAAACAACTCGTTGAAGAAAAACAATTCCGGCTAGATTTATATTATCGATTAAATATTGTTACCTTAAGCTTGCCTAGCTTGCGAGAGCGTCCTGAAGATATCCCATTATTAGCTAATCACTTCATTTCTCAACAAAAAAGTAAAGCAAAAAAACTATCTAATCAATCCCTAGAAATGTTGATAGGATATGATTGGCCGGGTAATATTAGGGAATTAAAAAATGTAATAGAACAAGTCTGTGTTTTTTCAAATACTGCAATTATTCCTGTTAGTTTAATTGAAAAAGCATTGCAACAAGAAAACCTGGCCATGTCGTCATTTAATGACGCTAGGCAAGAATTTGAACAAGCCTATTTAATTAAACTCTTAAAATTAGTAAATGGCAACGTTTCACAAGCTGCACGAATTGCACAACGCAATAGAACTGAATTTTATCGTTTACTTAAGCGCCATAATCTAGAACAGAATGACTATAAATAACCAAATATCGTCGCTTTTTGGCGACAGCTAAAGGCGTACTAAATAATAAGGTTATAGACATTAAGGCTATAAAATGTCGTGAGAAAGAAACACTATTTATAGAAAAAAAAGCTTTAATATACTTAACGCAACTTCACAGTAATAATAATAAAAAATTTATTGATTTATTTATATAAATCAATAGGATACAAAGGGTATAGAAGCTGGCACAATGACTGCTATAAAGGAAGGTAATTATCAAATTACTGATAATTATACTTTTTAAATATATAAGGAAAATTAAAATGAATAATTCAAAAATTGCACTAGTATTTGTTATATCTCTTACTTCTGCTAGTTCAGCTATGAGTCAAGAAACCACTTTAAGTGATTTATGGAAACAGCTTGATATTAATGCCAGTGGTTTCATTGAAGCTAAAGAAGCTAATGCATCAAGTTCTGTTAGTCAACAGTGGTCCAAACTAGATACAGATAGAGATAACAAACTCAGCCTTGATGAATTTTCTTTATTAGATTTGACTAAATAATAAAAAATTCAACTTTAATTATGAAAAACCTCCACTCCTTGATGGGGGTTTTTCATAACTACAATTCAACTCCAAATAACCTTACCAAGTTCACTAACCAACCCCTCTTTTTATAACCCTAATGATGTTGTTCCTATTACAAGTATAGATTTGGAAAGCTCACAATGAAGCCAGCATGGAACATAACTTACATTACACTATTATAAAAAGGAAATTAAATGGCTATAAGTACAGCATTTACCTGACACAGAAGGAAGGATAAAACTACTCGTTAATAACCTACTACACAGATGAATACTCACCTTATATGTACCATTGCCACTATTTAGAGCATGAAGATGCTGGGACAGTTCACAGTTATATAAATAGTAACTATCTAGTAAAAAAAGTAAATAATTACAACCTAATCCCGGTATCTTGTTCTTCTGAGCGTCTGGTTAAAATTGGCCAGTATAGGATAGAAAGAATTAGGAAGCCTATTGCCCAACTCCATTGGCTTAGTTGTATCCATAGGTTGTAGTAGCCTGGTAAAGCTAGGGGAAGTATCACTCTTATTACTGCGGTAATGCCTAATATAATGAATACCCAAAGAATAAGTTTAGGTGGATTAAACACATTACGGTTAGTATGCCCTAGTGATATTCTTGCCATTATTGAGGAGCATAATAAGCCAATGCCTCCTGCTGCTAGTGCGTGAATTGCTAACGATTGGCTTAACATGCCCAGCCCAACAAACCCGTATAAAAACATACCTAGCGTCATAAAGCCGTAAGAGACATGCAGTGGCCAAAGTAGTGCTACCTTCCAAATATCTTGGTGGTACCAAAGTTTAAAACGAATTGCGTTTACTAGGGCAAGAGGGAAGGCTATTACTGCGGTTGCCCAGTGGTATGGAAAAAACATGGCGGCTATCATTAGTCCTAAAAAACCAACAAGAGATAAGCGGTCTAATAACTTAGAATTTTTTTGCTCTGGTAGTCTAAGTGCTTTTTCTGTGAAGAAAGGAACTAAACGACGAATCATGGTGAGGTTAATTGCTAGTACTAAAAATAACCCCGCAATAATACCTAAGTTAATTCCATGGTCTATCCAGCCAAATGCTCCTGCATAGTAGATAAAATTGGCAATAAATAATAAGAAAAACTTGGTAAACAATCCTGCTTGTTTCCATAATTTTGCTTTAAAAACGGGGATGAAAAAATGTAAGAACAATCCTAGCGTAAAGCCTATATCAAATACCGCAATTAATTCTAAGGGGGCGTCAACTAAGTATCCAAGCCTTGCTAGTACCCATGAGGCAAATAAAACAGCGAGCTTGCCGCCAGATGCGGAGTCGGCTCGTGTCCAGTTCATAACCGCAGTTAGTAAAAATCCTGTTACTGTCGCTAGCGCATACCCAAAGACCATTTCGTGAGCATGCCAGTATGAAGGTGCAATTCCTGAGAAGGATATTTGAGCCATTCCAGAAAAACTTAGCCACCAGGCAGGCATTGAGATAACCGCAAAAATACTTCCGCCTAAAAAGAATGAACGAAAAGACCTATCGAAAAAAAACATAACCGCCTCCATACCAGTAATTTATTTGCCTAATTATACGCCTTAAATTAATTGGATAGACCTTGTGCTAATAGAATTTATTAATAGACGCTAATATGTTTTTCGGGGGGGGGGGGGGGATTTTTATTTCAAAAAAAAAATTAGGGGGGGGTTT
>CAZMHA010000091.1:0-5579 GCA_964565985.1 uncultured Piscirickettsiaceae bacterium
GAACTCGCGACCCCAACCTTGGCAAGGTTGTGCTCTACCGCTGAGCTATTCCCGCCTTCGTAATCTTTATAAAAAACTTAATCTCTAAGTATCTTATTATGGAGGCGTATTATAGGCAGTAGCTAATAAATTACAAGTATTTTGTTTAATTTATTTTTTAGTTATTCTGCGTTTTCTTCATAATTACGGGAATTGCAGCTATTGTATATTGAACCCAAGTAATTACGGTTAGTATGGTTGCAAAATATAGCATAGGAAACCCTAGAGAACCCCAATCAACTCCCCATAGTTCACCACCATAAAGTAACCAGGTTAAGGCGGCTAGTTGTGATGCTGTTTTTATTTTTCCTAAACCAGATACCGCTACAACTGCACGAGCATTGTTTTCTGCCATCCATTCTCTAAGTGCAGATATACCTATTTCTCGCATCATAATTAGTACTGCTGAAATAATCACTAATAAATTATCATGATACTCTGCTGCCACTACAACTAAAGCCGCTGTAACTATTAGCTTGTCTGCAACTGGATCTAAAAAAGCTCCTAACTTACTGTCTACTTTTAAAAGTCGTGCTAAGTAGCCATCAAACCAATCAGTAATTGCGGCAATCATAAAGACTAAACCTGCCCAAAACCTAGCATCCTCTATTGGAGCATAGTAACAAATTAAAAATACAGGAATAAGCGCGACACGAGACCATGTCATTAACATAGGTAGGGATTTTAAATATTTCATTTTTTCTTTAAGGTTTATTGTTTATCTTGAACCTTATTATACGCTAGACTTCGCCATGAAAAAAGTCATATATAGTTTGTGCCATTGATTTAGAAACCCCAGATACCTTAGCTAATTCTTCTACTGCCGCATTTTGTACATCAGTTATTCCTCCAAAGTGCATTAATAGTTTCTTTCTGGTTTTTGCTCCAATACCTATAATATCCTCTAACTTGGAGTGGGTTTGAGCTTTTTGCCTTTTTGCTCTATGGCTGGTTATCGCAAATCTATGTGCCTCATCACGAATATGGTTAATTAAGTGCAGAGCTATGTCATCTGCCATTAAATCTATACCTATTTTATTGGTTGGTGTGAATAAAATTTCTAAGCCAGCCTTTCTTCCTTCTCCTTTCGCAACGGATACTAGTGGTAGGTTATCTAACTCAAGCTCTTTAAATACTTCTATTGCTTGAGTTAATTGCCCTTTTCCGCCATCTATTACCACTAGATTAGGTAATGCTTTATTTTCTTTTATTAAACGGCTATAACGGCGAGTAATTACCTGTGCCATTGCTGCATAATCATCACCACCTGTTATTCCTTCTATATTAAATTTTCTATAGGCTTGGGTATCAGGTACGCCATCAGTAAAAACTACACAACTTGCAATAGTTTGTTCTCCTTGGGTGTGACTAATGTCAAAACATTCCATTTTTAGAGGGGGTATATCCATGTTTAATGCTTGCTGTAATGCCTCTACCCTTTCCATTTGTGATGCTTTTTGATTTAGGTGCTGTTTAAGAGCAGATAGTGCATTAGTTTTAGCTAGCCTTAGTAGCCCAGTTAATTTTTTAGAATTTGGTTGTTTAATTTGTATTTTTTGTTTTGAATTTATAGATTTTTGTTGCTGTAACCATTCTTCTAACTCGCCATCATCACCTAATGAGTTCTTTAATAAAATAATACTTGGTATAGGCAGATTAATGTAGTGTTGGCTAATAAATGCTGTAATGACTTCTGTTTCATGGCTTTCTAAACTGGCCTTTGGAAAGTTATTTTGGCTACCCCAAAGATTACCACCACGATACATCATTAATGAAATGCATATTTGGTTAGCTTTTTGCTCCATTACTATTACATCTATATCCTGCTTGCCTGGTTGGCTTATTAAATGCTGGCTTTGCACGGATCTTAGTGCAGAAATTTTATCTCTATAAATACCTGCTTTTTCAAATAATAAATTAGAAGCAGCCTGTTCCATTTTTGAACCTATTTTTTCTATTACGGCAAAACTTTTACCTTCTAAAAAATCTTTGGTATTTGCTATATCTTCCGCATACTCTTGCTCGGTTACAAATCCTTCTACACAGGGTGCAGAACAGCGTTTTATTTGGTGTTGTAAACAGGGGCGAGAGCGATTATTAAACTCAGATTCTGAACATTGTCGAATTCCAAATATTTTTTGTAAGCTATCTAGAGTTTGATGAACAGCCCCTGCATTAGGGAAGGGTCCATAATACTTGCCCTTTCTTCTCTTAGCCCCTCTATGGTAGCCAATAGCAGGGCATTTTTTGTCTGAAAGAAATATGTATGGGTAAGACTTATCATCTCTAAACAAAATGTTATAACGGGGCTTATAGCGTTTAATTAAAGTATTTTCTAAAATTAAGGCTTCTGGTTCTGTATCGGTAACAATAGTTTCAATTCTTACTACCTGCTCAATCATAGCTTGTGTTTTTATTTCTGTATGAAACTTGTTAAAATAACTAGACACTCTGCGTTTAAGGTTTTTTGCCTTACCTACATAAAGAACAACCCCATGTTCATCAAACATTTGATATACACCAGGTCGTTCAGTTAAGTTGCTTAAATAAGCTGTAATATCAAAGTTAGTCATTTTTACGCCATTTTGTTTCGACATTGTCTATTAATAATTTAGAATACAACAAGACAAAGATTAAATTATAAAGGATTTTTAAAATATGGAAAACCAAAACGAAGGATTATCCAAATTAGCAGGTGCCGCAGAAAGTTTTATTAAGCAAGAACGCTGGAGCCGCCGTTGGAGTAACTTATTAAAATTAGCTATTATTATTTATATAATAGTATCTGTCACTCTTATTGCCAAGGGTGTTAGTAACAGCCAAGAAAGCACTAGCTCAAAGCATTTAGCCGTAGTTAAATTAAGCGGCATAATATCATCCGCAACTAGGACTAATGCTACAGTTATAAATCCTTTATTAGAAAACGCTTTTAAAAACAAAAACTCCGTTGCTGTTGTAATAAAAGCTAACTCTGGTGGCGGTAGCCCAGTACAGTCAGCATTAATTAATGACGAAATAACTAGATTAAAATCTCTATATAAAAAGCCAATCTATGTAGTTGTTGAAGATATGTGTGCTTCAGGTTGCTACTATATTGCAGTGGCAGCAGATAAAATATATGCTAATAAAGGCTCTATGGTTGGTTCTATTGGGGTAAGGATGGATACCTTTGGCTTTACTGGACTGATGGAGAAGATGGGCATCGAAAATCGCTCAATGCATGCAGGAAAAAATAAAACCTTCATCGACCCGTTTAGTGCAAAGAATGAAGCAGGTAGAGAGTTCTTCCAACAAAAAATACTTGAAAGAACTCATCAGCAGTTTATTAAAGTAGTTAGAGATGGCAGAGGTGAGAGACTTAAAGAAACTGATGATACCTATACCGGATTAATTTGGCTAGGAGATGAAGCCGTTGAAAATGGTTTAATTGATGGTTTAGGTGATATTGGATTTATAAAACGAGAAATAGCCAAGGTTGAAAGCATACGCACATATGAAGCAGAAAAATCCATGATAGAACAACTTATGGGTGATATAGCTACTGAAACTTCATTACATTTAAGCCTCCTTTTTACTGGTTTAAATTAAATGGCAAAAATAGGACAAATAAATCACCTTCAAATAGTTAAAGAAGTAGATTTCGGTGTTTATCTAAACGGTGAACATTTAGGTGAAATACTACTTCCTAAAAGACAAGTACCTGAAGATGCTAGATTAAACCAGTGGCTAGATGTCTTCATTTATTTAGACTCACAAGATAGATTAGTAGCAGGTACAGATAAACCTTTTGCAAGTGTAGGTGAAGTAGAGTTTTTACGAGTTACAGATGTAAACGCTACTGGAGCCTTTCTAAACTGGGGTATGCCAAAAGATTTGCTAGTTCCCTATGCCGAACAAAGAATTCCTATGGAAGAAGGTCGCTCTTATGTAGTGTTTCTCTATATTGACTCAAGTGGCAGAATTGCTGCCTCAAGTAAATTAAGCTTACACCTAAATGAATATAACCCTGATAAAGACGGATTTACTAAAGGACAAGAAGTTCAATTACTAATTTCATCAAGAAGTGATTTAGGATATAGTGCCGTAATTAACAGGTCTATTCTTGGGTTGATACATGTTTCTGAAGTGCTACAAGACTTACGAACAGGGCAGAAACTAAAAGGTTACATCAGTAAAGTAAGAGAAGATGGCAAAATAGACCTAATCCTACAACAAAGAGGCAATAAAGGAAAAGAAGAACTTGTTGATAAAATAATAAGCTACCTAGAAAAAAACAAAGGTTTTTCAAAGCTAGGAGATAAAAGTAATCCTGAAGATATCTTTCAACAATACCGAGTAAGCAAAGCTAACTACAAAAGAGCAATAAGCTCCTTATATAAATCTAGAAAAATAACCATTTCTGCAGAGGGTATTAATCTAGTTCCTTAACTAGATAAGTACAATTTTACCCCCCCCCTCTAAAATGGTTTAATATTATCTACTTAAGGAAAAAGCAGTCATGTCAATTATAAAACTAGAAAAAGAAAAGCGGGAACTTTTAGCTTCTTTTGCTTCTGAAAAATTTGACACAGACTTATCTTCTGAAAGAGAAGAATTTATTGAACAGCTAGCAATAGAATTTTTTAAAAAATATAAAAGAGTTTCTGCTAGTTTATTTAATGTCACCAACGACAAAAAAAGCCTAAAAATGGCAATGAATAATCAGCAAATATTTGAGCTAATATCGTCACGGCGCACCTATTTTAAATTTCTAAACAAACATGACTTCCCTATATCTAAAGAGGATATTACACAATGCTTAGAAGCGGCTATTACCGCGCCTAATCATAAAATGACCCAGCCTTGGCTCTTCTGGGATTTAGGAGTAGAGCAACAACTTTTATTTGCCGAACTCTATGCCAAAAACAAAGCTGAAAATAAATTTACAACAGGCTCTAATGCTTATCATCAGCTTTACAATAAATCCATTGATAAGTTCACTTCGTTACCTAAGATTATTTTAGTTGGTCAGATATTAGCGGATAAAATAATAACCCAAAAAGAAGATTATGCGGCCTGTGCTTGTGCGATTCAAAACTTTCAACTAATGGCTTGGCAAAAAAACATTGGTATGCAATGGAGTACTGGTGCAATAATTAATGATGAAAGAAGCTATCAACTACTAGGCATAAATAAATCTGAAATTGAACTGATTGGAGCTTTATACCTAGGTAATATTGACGATAGTTGCCAGCCTAATAAAATTGATCGAAAACCCCTACAAGAAGTTTTGACCAACTTAGATTAAGTGCCTGCTTAAGGAGATACTGAATAACTGATTAAAATTCTGCGTGGACTTCTAGCTTATCAATGCTAAAGGCAATTAGCATTAGGTAAGACTAGTTTTATGCTTTGTTTATGATAAGAGTTAGTATAAGAAAGCATGAGCTTTGCTCCATTTTTTAGTAAGTTGGTGCTAGATTAGAGCATAGCCAAACAAAACAATCTTAATTAGAGCCTCCTCAAAAAGTTAAGCTCTAAAAACCAACTTTTCGCTCCAA
>CAZMHA010000092.1:0-3201 GCA_964565985.1 uncultured Piscirickettsiaceae bacterium
CTTAAGGAGACACTGAACATTATTAATAATATTTTGATAAGATTCTTTATCAACAGGAAAAGAATACTTTTTATTCAATTGCTCAAAAGCTCCATTTAATCTAAAAAGATGCTTATAGGATTCATCTAAATTGTGTTTGAGTTTTAATTTGTATGTTAAAGTTTTATGCCCCATTGCTTTGCCTCCAACTCTATCTGTCTATTGTCATCAACATTAAAGACTACATCAATTTTTTGCTCACCTAAGACCCTTTTTATTTTAGCCAAAAATTTTAATTTTTTCTAAATAGGTCTTTTTTTTCATCTGGGAGCAGGTACAAATCTATATCTCCACCTTTTTTTGTATCGTCTACACGACTGCCAAAAAGATATATCTCTCCTGTGTCAAATACGTTTTTAAAGCTCTCTTTTATAACATCAATATATCGTTTAGTAAGTCTCATTTTTTAAATTCCATATGGGTAAGTGGAAAAGGTGGAAAAGGGGTCAGCCCCCTTTTTCTTGAACTCTTAGGGCTGGTTAAGGAGACACTGAATAACTATTTTACTATTTAATTTAGAATATTTGGTTCTATCTTCTTTCTATGTCTTCTAATACTTTATTCATTGCATATTGTAAATCTCCGATAAACGCATTTGCTTCATTCACCGCATTGGTTAGTAGTATTGGCGAGTTTATATATTCATGTACCATTTTATTTCGCAAGCTTCTAACCTCTAGCCATTTTTCTGATGATTTGATTATTTGTAACTTTTCAAAGCGATGTAAATCGTCTAAAAATGTTTTTTGTTTTAGAATACAACAAATGCTTTAATTCTTTTTGTGCAACCTTACATAGAAATAATATTTTTTGCTCTAATTGCTCTTGGACTATTCCCATAACTGAACACCTGTATTTTGTGCTACATTAAAAATTGACATTCTCTCCAAATTAGGTGCATCAAGTAAAATATCTACTTTTTGGTCTCCCAATGCTAATATTATTTTTGCTTCAATGCTTGCAATAACTTTTGCAGGTCTTGCAACTGGGTTTGGGGTTTTAAGGTAAAGATCAATATCTCCGCCTTTTGCATTATCATCCACACGCGAGCCAAACAAGGTAATATCAACACTACCTAATACTTCTTTTACTTTGGCAACAATCGTAGATTTTTCATATTCAGTTAAGCGCATTAAATATATTCCTCAATTACTCTACGGTTACCGATTTTGCTAAGTTTCTTGGTTGATCCACATCTGTGCCTTTAATAAGTGCTACATGATAGCTTAATAGTTGCAGTGCTATGTTAAAGGTGATTGGTGCGGTAATTCTTCCTACATTGGTGGTTACTTTTACTACTTGTACATTGTTTTCTGATTGTAGGTTTGAGCCTTCTTCTTCAAAAACTATCATTTTACTGCCTCTAGCGTTTACTTCTTGTAGATTTGCTTTTAGCTTTTCTAGCATATCATCTAGTGGTGCAATTGCTATTACTGGAATATTTTCGTCTATTAGCGCCAGTGGCCCGTGTTTTAGCTCTCCTGCTGGATAGGCTTCGGCGTGTATGTAGCTAATTTCTTTTAACTTTAATGCCCCTTCCATGGCAATTGGGTACATGGTTCCTCGCCCTAAAAATAGTGCGTTGTGCTTGTCTGCAAAACCTTTTGCCATTTCTTTAATTGTGTCTTCATGGTCGAGTGCTGATTGTATTAGGTTGGGTAGCTTTTTTAGCCCTGCAACTATTTTTATTTCTTGTTCATCTGTAATTCTGTTTTGTACTTTGCCTAAGGCACTCATTAATAAAGCAAGGCTAACTAGTTGTGTGGTAAAGGCTTTGGTTGAAGCTACGCCTATTTCTGGGCCGGCATGAGTTAAGAACATTAAGTCAGATTCACGGGTTAAACTTGATTCTGGAACATTACAGATTGATAAGGTTGGGATGTTTTTTTTATTTTTTAACTGCTTAATTTGCTTTAATGCTGCAAGTGTATCTGCAGTTTCTCCTGACTGACTAATGGTTACAAATAAAGTATTGTCTTGAATAACTGGGTTTCGGTAGCGGTATTCACTGGCTACTTCTATTTGACAGGGTAGTTGTAAGATATCTTCTAGCCAGTATTTTGCTACCATTCCTGCATGGTAACTGGTACCACAGGCAATTATTTGCACTTGTTGTATGGTTTTAAATATTGCTTCTGCTTGGTGTCCAAATGCAGCAACCATGATTTTATCTGCGACAATTCTGCCATCTAATGTATCTCTTACAGATTGTGGTTGTTCAAAAATTTCTTTTTGCATGTAGTGGCGATAATTACCCAACTCTACTGAATTTGCAGATAGGCTTGATGTTTTTATTTCACGGTTTACTTTTTTGCCTGTTTCATCAAAAATAGCTACGCCTTCACGGGTAATTTTAGCCATGTCGCCATCTTCTAAGAACATAAATTCTTGAGTAACAGGCAGTAGAGCAGAAACATCTGATGCGATAAAGTATTCACCAATACCTATGCCGATTACTAGCGGGCTTCCTTGTCTAGCCGCGATTAGTTCATTTGGGTTACTTGGAGAAATTACACCTAGTGCATAGGCTCCTGTTAGTTGAGTTAAGCTAATTTTTACAGCTTCAAATAGGTCGTTGGTTTTTTCTAATTCGGCATATATTGCATGAGCCACTACTTCTGTATCGGTTTCTGAAGTAAATTTAAAGCCTTGCTTTAGTTGCTGTTGTTTAAGGATTTGATAGTTTTCAATAATGCCATTATGAACAATAGCAACTTTGTTATTGCAAATATGTGGGTGAGCATTATTTTCAGCAGGCACTCCGTGCGTTGCCCAACGAGTGTGGGCAATACCTACTTGACCATTAAGAGGATTGTTATCTAACTTTTCTGCTAGGTTTTTTATTTTTCCTAGTGAGCGTTGGCGATTAATTTCATCATTTTTTCCTAAAACGGCAAGACCCGAAGAATCATACCCTCGGTACTCTAGTCGTCTTAAACCTTCTAGCAACACAGGAACAACATTCCTTTCAGCTACACCACCTACAATTCCGCACATTAGCTATTAATTTCTTTAATTTTAAAGTTTAATATTCTAACCTAAAACTACTTTGTTTTTTGTGATCTTAGTCACTTTTTAACCTTTATCTGCTTTAACTCGGGGGGGGGGGGGGGAAAAATTTTAAAAATAATATATTTTTTTTAAATTTACCTAACCCCAATT
>CAZMHA010000092.1:3211-5538 GCA_964565985.1 uncultured Piscirickettsiaceae bacterium
GGTAAAAATTTAACAATAATACTTAATATTATAAATTACCTACACTCCAATGATATTTGTACCAATTTTGCCAGGCTTTAATTTGTGTTATTTTCACTTCTTTTTGAGCTTTGTGCAGTAGCCTTTCTGCTTTTAATAAATCTAGGCTGTCTTGACTGCCTGAAGTTATCCCATTTTCCACGGCGGCTATCATTTGTTGGTAATGGTCAATTGATGATCTGAGGGCGTTTATTCTTGCTAGGTTGGAGTTGTAAATTAGGTGTGAAATTTTTGCACTGGCTAGCAGGCTTAGTTTTTGTTGTTTATATTTGGCGTTTATTTCATTTAGTTCAGCCCTTGCTTGGGCGGTACTTGCATCGGTTCTCCCGCCAATATATAGGGGAATTTCTAACTTTACCCCTCCCCTCATTCCTTGCATGTCATCAAAAAACTTTCCGTCTGAGTCGTTATAAACTGCACTTATAAAAGCATCTATTTTTAACCCTTCTTTGTCCTGTTGATAGTTAACTTTTTTGCTTGCTGATTTTTTTAACATTACAAGTTGTTGTAGTTTTGGGTGGGCTAATACTTTATTGGTTATATTTTCTTTATTAAGTTTTGGGGGTTGTTTAATTTTAAAGTTTGTTAACAGTATGCTCTTTCCAACTATTACGCTTAGGCTTATCTGTAGTTGCCATTTTTTTTCTAAAATTGTGAGTAGATTTACTTGATTAGTTGCTAGGTTTGCTTCTAGTTCTGTTATTTTACTTAACTCTTGTTGTCCTAGTCCAAGGCGTCGTTTTTCTTGTTGCAATATGTCGGTTAGCGAGCGGCGCTCTTGCTCTAGAAACTCTATTTTCATTTGTTTAATTCGGTATTGGAAGATGATTTGGGCAACATCATTAAATAGTTGTTGGCGGGAGTTTTCTAGTTGCAGTTTTGCGGCAATTAATGCAAGGTTGTCTGCAGTGGCTAGATGATTTATATCTGGCTGGTAAAGTGGGTAGGTTCCTGTTAGTTGGTTAGCTGTACGGGGAAATTGTGCAGCTTTCATTGCTGAGTAGCTAAGTTCTGATTTTAAGTGCACATCCCAGCCCTGTAATGATTCGGTTTGTAACTGCTGGGATTGCACTGCTTGTAGTTTTGCCTTTGCAATTTGTAGGCTTGGGCTATTTTCTAAAGCGGTATTAAATATTTTTTGTAGTTCTAGCTGATGTTTAAGCTGTGCAACATTCTGTGCATTTACTTGTAAACTCAGCCCCAATAAAAATATAACTATTAGCTTATAAATATTACGCATGTTTATCTCCTTAAGGAGGGGGTGGCCTTGACATTTTTTGCCGTTCATACTAAGGCTTTAAAAGCTAAAAATTGCCAGGGGGTACTTAGTGGTATAAATAGATTTAAATAACTTCATTGTCGTTTTTTAATCCTTTATTGTTAGATCTAATATACTTTTGATTGATTTTTCACTTTCGGAACTAAGTTCCATAGAGCCTTTAATTTGTTGTTCTATTTCAGATATTTTTTGACCAACGGTTTCTAGATTTTTCATATCTTCTGAAAAGGCTTCAGTGGTTTTGTTTAGGATATCTGAGTTCTCATTTAATTGACTAGATACCTTATTAGAATCTTCAATTAGGCTTGATAGTTCCGTTACACCCGTTTGCATTTCAGCGTTAATAGTATTAATACTTGCAACGATAGAGCCTACTGTTGAATTTGCGTTATCCAAAGATTCTTGCGTTCTGGTTGCTAGTTGTCTTACTTCGTCCGCAACGACCGCAAACCCTCTGCCGTGTTCACCTGCTCTTGCAGCTTCTATGGCAGCATTTAATGCTAATAGGTTGGTTTGTTCAGCAATATTTTTTATCACTTCTAATACTTCATTTACCGAGGTTATTTCTTCAGATAATGTTAGTAATTTATTAGAAATAGCCGTTTCCATCTCCACATTCGTTTCGACATTGTTTTTTAAATTATTCATTGAATGATTAGCTTGATTCATTAGCGAAGAAACTTTGCTAATATCGGTCAAAATGATTTTGGTCGAATCAATTTGTTGATTGGTGAAACGAGTAATATTACTGTCTTCATCACTGGAGGCAATGAGTTTTTCGTTTGCCGAAGCGGATACTTTAAGTGCATTTTTGGTTAAGTTAAATGCCTCATTGAGGGTTTGTTCAGCGAGCACTCTGCTATTTACTTTATTTTCTTTAATCGAGCGTTCAATGCGAGAGATAAATTTATTAAAATTATCCGCAATAACCGATATTTCATCGTTAGACTCTAGTTTGAATTTTTTATCTAAAATATCCGTGTCACTATTTAATTCATCGGTAATGTTT
>CAZMHA010000093.1:0-5511 GCA_964565985.1 uncultured Piscirickettsiaceae bacterium
TTGTTGAAATGGTATTAGGTGGCTTAGTAAATAAAGAAATTGTTAATTTAATTCATCAACATGGTGGTAATGCGGTAGGTCTAACTGGTAAAGATGGCGAGTTAATTCAGGCTAAAAAACTTGAAATGACTAGTTTTAATGAAGATTTAAATGCCTCAGAAATTATTGATCTTGGGCATGTTGGTGAAGTGGTTAAAATTAATACTAAAGTATTAGATATGTTAATTAAAGATGATTTTATCCCCGTTATTGCACCAGTTGGGGTTGATGAAAACGGTCAGTCTTATAATATTAATGCTGATGTTGTCGCAGGAAAAGTTGCTGAAGCATTGAATGCAGAAAAGCTGATGTTGCTTACTAATATCCCCGGTTTATTAAATAAAGAGGGGGAGTTATTAACTGGTTTAAACTCTACTAGAGTAGCTAGTTTAATTAAAGATGGAACGATTTATGGTGGCATGTTGCCTAAAATTAAATGTGCCTTAGATGCCGTTAAAAATGGGGTTAAGTCTGCACATATTATTGATGGTAGAGTGGAACATGCGGTTATGTTGGAAGTATTTACTGATGAAGGTGTTGGTACGCTTATTACTTCTAGCTAGAAAACATTAGAAATTGTTTTTAGGAAGTTTACCAAATTCATCAAGGTTTATTTCATATGTTCCGGATCTATCCCAGCTTGGTCCTTTTATTATTTCTGGTGCTGCCCAAGCATGACCGTGAATTATTTCAAAAGTAGCAGGTATAAGTCCATTCGTTCTTTGTTTTTCGTAGGCATCTAACATTGCAGTAAAATGCTGTTTACCCATTAAACCTGTTCTTCTTCCCTTTGAGGCACTGGTCGCTCCAATAGCTTTTAGGTCTTTTAAAACACCAATAGGTTTCTTATAGGTTAGGGTGAAGTGTTCAACATCCATAACTGGCTGTCCAAAACCATTGCGAATTAAGGCATCACCAAAGTCGTGCATATCTATAAAAGTATTTACATGTTGTTCATCATCTACCTCTGCCCAAGATTTGCGTAATTCTTTTAGGGTATCTGGTCCAAAAGAAGTAACCATTAATAGGGCATTAGGTTTTAGTACGCGCCTAAATTCTGCCAGTACCTCATCTAGGTCATCACACCATTGCAACATTAGGTTGGAAACTATTAAATCAACGGATTTATCCGCAAGTGGAATGCTATTAGCATCCGCACAAACAAATGTTTTAGCATGGGGTTTAAATAAGGAGTTGAACTTTTTAATTATTGTACTATTAGCTAGATTTTCTTGTGCTTTGTTCAGCATTTGTAAGGATAAGTCCATGGCAATTACGCTAGCTTTTGGGTATTGAGAGAGCATTTTTTTGGTTAAAATTCCTGTACCAGCACCCATGTCCAAAATTGTTTTTGGTTGTGCAGTGGTAAGTTCTAACCTTTCTCGTAAGCGTTCGGCAACTGTTCTTTGTAATACCGCTGTTTCATCGTAACTAACGGCGGCATGGTCAAAGTGGGCTTGGATGTTTTTTTTATTAAAGTGTTGCATTGCTAGTTCTTTGCCCAAAAGTTAAGTAGTATTGCCGCAGTTTGTTGTGGGTGAGAGAAAAATGGAATATGTGTGCCTCCTTCAAGTATATTAATTTCTGCAAGTGGCTGTAATTTCGCTAAGTTTAAACGAATATCTTGGGGAATTAAAGGATCTTTTTCTCCTAGTATCCATAGAGTAGGTATACTTATATTTTTTAGTAAACTACGATTGTCCATATCCTTTAATAAAATTAATCCTTGATTAAGAGGCTTTAATTTAGGTGTTTTTCGGTTAGACATGTGGTTAATTAAATCTTTCATTAATTGTTTTGAGTTTTTAGAACCCTGTAGCTGTAATCGCCAGAATTTTTTAAGTACACCGTTTATTTCTAAGGCAATAGACTTAATAAAATCACCAATTATTTGCGGGCTAACTGAACGAGTCCAACCATCATTTTGGGTGAATCTTGGGGTAGAGGCAAGGCAAACTAAGCTAGTTATCTTTTGCGGATATTGCAAGGTCAATTGCTGTGCAAGTAAACCACCTAATGACCAACCTAGTAGGTGGGTTTTGTTAGGTAAAACTTTGGCTAATGCATCTAGCCAATCCTGTTCAAGATTGTCTGTTGTTGCTAGTTGTGGACTATCACCAAAGCCTGGTAAATCAATTAGGGTAATATTATAATGCTCTGCAAATTCATCGGTTGCCCATTGTTGCCAAATACTACTTTCTGCCCCCCAGCCATGAATTAAGGTTATATTTTTGGCACTTTCTTTTTTACTTTTAATATAAATAGTATTTAACATTATTTTTTAGTCAGTGATTTAATTGCCAGTAATAGACGCTCTATCTGCTCACTAGTATGTGAAGCGGATAGGGTTATTCTTAAACGAGCAGTGTTTTTAGGAACAGTAGGGGGGCGAATAGCCGTAACCCAAAAACCTAATTGTTTTAATTGTTCAGACCAGCTTAGGGCGACTTCACTATCTTTTAAAATAATAGCTTGTATTGCGGTGGGTGAAGGTAAAAGAGTTAAATTAAGTGTTTCTATACCCTGTTTAAATAGTTTAATATTTTGTTGTAATTTTTCTCTTTCATCATCGGCATTTTTTACTAATTTTAATGCTTTACGGCATACTTTTGCATTTATTGCAGGCATTGCTGTTGTATAAATATAAGGGCGAGCAAACTGGATAAGGCTTTCTATTACCGTACTTGAACCAGCCACAAAAGCACCCGCACAACCAAAAGCCTTACCGAGAGTACCCATAACAATAGTGTTTTCATCTATATCTTGTGCAAAAAAGTCAAAACAACCCTTGCCTTGATTTCCTAAAGCACCAAAGCCATGGGCATCATCAACATACAGCCAAGCATGATGTTTTTTTGCTAGTATTTTAATCTGTTCTAAAGGAGCTAAATCTCCATCCATACTAAAAACACCATCGGTTACTATTAATGCCTGTTGTTGATTTTTTCCAGCGGCAACTAAGCGTTTTTCAAGGGCTAGCATATCTATATGAGGATAGCGTTTTAACTCGGCATCAGAAGCAAGAGCGGCATCAATTAATGAAGCATGACTAAGTTTATCGGCAAGAATTACATCGCCTTTTTGCATTAAGGCAGGCAATACTGCCAGGTTCGCCATATAACCAGTAGCAAAGATTAAAGCTCGTTCAGTACCAAGCCAATCAGCAATTTCATCCTCCAATAAATGATGTTGTTGATGATGCCCAGTGACAAGATGTGCGGCACCTGAACCATAACTTAGGGTGTCAAAGTCTTGTGCTGTTTGTTTTAATTTAGGGTGGTTAGCAAGCCCTAGATAGTCATTGGCAGAGAAATTAACAATTTGATAATCGTTGATTTGCATTGTAACCGTTTGAGCAGAAGTGACCAAGGGACGAGAACGATACAGATGTTGTTCTTTTCGGGTTTGTAAAATGTTTGCAAACCGCTGTTCAATAGATTCTAGTGGCATGTCGGTTTAAGCGGTCAATTCGGTGGTAAGTGCGGCTAACTTACGGCTTTGTGCTTCAGCTTGAGCGTTCGTTTGCATTTGAATCCCTAGTTTTTTAAACAGCATTTCATCATGTTCTGATTCTGGATTATCCGTGGTTAAAAGTTTATCACCATAGAAGATTGAATTTGCTCCCCCCATAAAACAAAGAGCTTGTGCTTCATCGGAGAGCGTCATACGCCCAGCGGATAGACGCACATAAGTTTGGGGCATGATAATTCTTGCCGCCGCAATTACCCGAATAAATTCAAAAGAATCGGTTTTGCCACGCATATGTGCCAAAGGCGTGCCTTCAATCGGCACGAGTAAATTGATGGGTACTGAGTTTGGGTGCATACGCATATTGCCAAATGTTTTCAGCAGTTCGGCACGGTCACGATGCTTTTCACCCATGCCGATAATAGCACCTGAACAAACATTAATGCCTGATTTTTGAACTTTATCAATGGTATCAAGCCTGTCTTGAAAAGTTCGAGTGGTAATTATTTGTGGGTAAAAAGCTTCAGAAGTATCTAGGTTATGATTGTAATAATCTAGACCAACATCTTTTAACTGTTTGATTTGTATTTCATCTAACATGCCAAGGGTTAAGCAGGTTTCCATGCCCATTGCTTTGACAACCTTGACCATCTCTAAGACACGAGGGAAATCTTTTTTGGTAGGGTTTCGCCAAGCCGCACCCATACAAAGGCGAGTCGCACCACGTTCTTGAGCAACTAATGCCTGCTCCAATACCTCTTGCACTTCCATCATTTGTTCTTTTTCAAGATCGGTATTATTTCTTGCAGACTGTGAACAATAGGCACAATCTTCGGCACAACCACCTGATTTGATATTGACGAGTGTACTAGTTTGCACCTCGTTAGGGTTGAAGTGCATCCGATGCACAGTTTGTGCTTGAAACATTAAATCATTAAACGGTAAATCCATTAGTTCACGGATTTCCCTTACTTTCCAGTTGTGTCTAATGTCGCCTAAAGCCATTAAATTATTCCTAAATCTTGATTATTAGCGAGTATTATAACTAAATGTGGTCAAGGCTTGAAAAAATAATCTTTCCAACAATCTGTTCGCAAACAGGCATGCCTTGTGAAGAGTTTGACCTGTCCGAAAACTTCTTAGCCTTGCTAGAAACTCCTTATGGTCTTTGCCCTATTTGTGCGGGCGAATCAATGACCAATCGAGTATGTGGTAAATGTCAATTGCACCCGCCGATTATCAAAAAAACACAAGTTGGTTATCGGTTGAATGACGCACTTAAACAAATGATTCATGATTATAAATATAGCAAAAACCTCTTTTACAGTCGATTGTTTAGCGAAATAATCACGTTTGAATCAGACGGAATTGACGCATTAATCCCCGTACCCTTGCACTTAAATCGCCTATCAAAACGAGGGTTTAATCAGTCGTTAGAGCTAGCAAAATGGTTAGGGGGTAAATATCAACTACCTGTCATTGAAGCGGTTAGTAGGGTTGTTGATACTCCACAACAAGTCAATTTAAGCAAAAAACAACGTAAACAAAATGTTAAAAATGCCTTCAAAGTTGAAGTATCTAGTTTAAATCGTTTCAACAAAGTCGCCATTGTTGACGATGTGATTACCTCAGGTTCAACAATTAACGAAATTGCACGCATTCTGCACAAGCAAAACCCCACACTAGAAATACACGCTTGGGCGGTTGCGAAAACGGTAAAGTTTGTTTAATTTTGTTAAAATTAAACAAGGAATTTAAGTATTTAAAGCACCATCTGTTTAAAAAATTTAGGATTGAATATAATTACTTCATAAGCAGGAAAACTTAGATATAATGCGGTTCTTAGTAGAAAATTTAATTTTAGAAGACATCGTATGTATATAACATCAAAAATAGCAACAGAGTATGGTATCTCAGAAAGTGAGCTTAATAAATATATTATAGATAATCGTTTAGTCCCAGCTTCTTATGGATTGGGTTTGATTTAAAATACGATGGATTTTC
>CAZMHA010000094.1:0-5510 GCA_964565985.1 uncultured Piscirickettsiaceae bacterium
TTTTTTTAATCTTTTTGGGTTTGTTAGCTTGCTTTAATTTGGCAGATTTTTTAGCCTTCTTCGCTAGTTTTTTCTTATGAGGTTTTTTCTTAGTTTTAATAGTTTTGGAAGTCTTACCAATATTACTTTTTGGTTCAATATCTTTTAGCTTAGCAATCGGCAACTTGTCTTGAAGGTGGTATTCAATTCTTTGTAAATGTTCTATATCGTGGGCTTCTACAATGCTATAAGCTACACCAACCTGTTGCCCTCTACCGGTTCTACCAATTCTATGAATATAAATATTACCTCGGTGTGGCAGGTCATAATTTATTACATGGGTTATG
This sequence comes from uncultured Piscirickettsiaceae bacterium, assembly GCA_964565985.1. Taxonomy (GTDB): domain Bacteria; phylum Pseudomonadota; class Gammaproteobacteria; order Thiomicrospirales; family Thiomicrospiraceae; genus Hydrogenovibrio. Next base: position 327 of record CAZMHA010000094.1, read on the forward strand.
TTTAGCATATCTAAACCGCGAGAAGCAACATCTGTCGCGACTAAAACCTTTACTCTACCGCTGGTAAATTTTTTAGTTCTTTCCATGCGTTTTGCTTGTATCATGTCGCCATGTAATACGGTGCTTAAAACGCCTTGTTCTTGTAGCCACTCATCTACTTCTACTGCCTTATCTCTTTTGTTGCAAAATACTATTGCACTTTGGCAGCTATCATCTTCAATTAGGGTTTTTAACAAGGTTTGTTTATGGTCTTTATTATCGGCAAAATAAATTTGCTGCTGTACCTGCAAAGATTGTTGGTTAGGAGCATCAATTTGAATTATGGCAGGGTCTTCTAAGATATTTTCAGCAAATCTCTCAATACCACTACCTGCAAGAGTTGCAGAAAAGCAAGATGCCTGAAAATCACCAGGAATAGATTCTAATAAGGCATTAACATCTGGTCCTTGACCCATATCGAGCATTCTGTCTGCTTCGTCAATAATTACCATTTCTATATTAGACAAGTCAATAAAGTCTTTTGTCATAATGTTTATTAATCTACCAGGAGTAGCAACTAGTATATCGATAGGATCTTGCAGTTTTTCTAATTGTAGGTCAATCGCAAAACCACCAGTAATAACTTGGCTTTTAAAGTCGCAAAAAGTACCAAGTTGTTTAATTACCTTATGGGTTTGAAAAGCCAACTCACGGGTTGGGGCAAGGATTAATACTCGTGGAATGGTGCTATATTTTGGCTCATCAATTAAAAACTGTAAAGCTGGCAGGGCAAAAGCTGCGGTTTTACCCGTACCAGTCGCCGCACCAGCTAGCACATCGCGTTTCATTAACATCCACGGTATAGCTTCAGCTTGAACAGGAGTAGGTTTATTAAAATACTGTTCTTTAATTGCAGAAAGTAGTTTTGGGTCTAGTTCTAAGTCTTCAAAAGTCATGATTTGCTTGGTTTGTAGTAATATTTGTGCATTATAGCTAATTATAGCTAAAGTATTTTAATAGCCTGCCGATTTAAACTGTAGAGTTAATTTTTAAAAGGTAATTACCATGAATATCTCAGCAGAAATGGCAGTAAGTTCAGCAGTTAACGGCCAACAATCACAAGTTCAGCAACAGGCTCAACTTATGATGCTTAAAAAATCAATCGATATGCAATCTCAAGGTGCTATGGCATTAATAGAATCTTTACCAAGCGTACAATCTACACAAGGTTTACCTGCTAATCTTGGCAATACAATCAACACAACGGCGTAGTTGTTTAATTACTTTTGTTAATTTTATAGCAGGGTACATAATTTTCTGTCCCCAATTTCATGCGTTTTTGTGCCGAGAATGACTTTAATAACTCATCAATTTGGCTCATAATTTCTTTATCGCCAGTTATCTGAAACACCCCTTTATCTCTTATTTCGGCAATAGTTTCAGCCTTTACATTACCAGCCACAATTGCAGAAAACATTTTTCTAAGGTTACTTGCTAACTCATGGGTTGGTAAATTATTATTAATTTTTAAGGCAGATACATTCTCGTGGGTAGGAGAGAAGGGCTGTTGTAGTTCAAAAGGAATATATAAATTCCAATTAAAGTAATAGGCGTCTTTAGATTTTTTTCGATATTCTCTTACCTGTTGAATTCCTGTTTTAATGGTTTTTGCAACCTGTTCAGAGTCATTAATAATTAATTGTAGTTTTGACCTTGCCTGCTTGCCTAAAGCCTTTGATATAAATTTTAAAACCGAATCGAAATAATCCTTACTGGTTTCTGGAGCAGTTAAAATTACAGGGAAAGGAATATCTTTATTTTTAGGGTGTAATAACACGCTTAAAATATACAAGACCTCTTCCATAGTACCAGCACCACCAGGAAAAACAATAAAGCCATGTCCTAAACGCACAAATGCTTCTAGCCTTTTTTCTATATCTGGCAAGATAGAAAGTTCAGAAACAATAGCATTAGGTGCTTCGGCGGCAATAATTTCTGGCTCAGTAAGCCCAATAAATATAGGGGAAAAGGAGCGTTGTTTACCATGACCTAAAACGGCACCTTTCATCGGACCTTTCATTGCACCTGGTCCACAACCTGTGCAAATATCGAACAATCTTAAACCTAATTCATAACCAACATGCTTGGTGTATTTATATTCGGTTAAAGAAATAGAATGACCACCCCAACACACAACTAAATTTGGATCTTTATCGGTTTCTAACAAACCTGCATTACGAGCTAAATGAAAAACCGCATTAGTAATATCATGGCTAGTAGTTAAGTTAAAACTAGGGTTGTCGAGTATCTTGTTTTTAGCATAAAGTAGATCTCGTAAAACTGAAGATAAATGCTCTTGCAAGCCAACAATCATTTCGCCATCGACTAATGAACGCTCTGGTGGATTATCTATTTGTAACTGAATACCACGGCCCTTAACCAATACGGTAATTTGAAAATTTTGATGGGCTTTTAACAACTCTTCACTATTATCACCTTTTGAGCCAGAATTTAATACCGCAAGGGAACATTGGCGAAATAATTCATTTAAGCCAAGGTCAGAAGAGTCGCATAATTGATAGGCTTCCTTGTAGGATAAAATTTGCATTGCACCTGCTGGGCGAATTACTATTTTTTTATTAGTAGATTTCATGTAACATTAAGCCTATAAGAATAATTTGTAAGGACATCTTATGCGAAATGCGCAAAATTTAGAAGAACGATTTTTGGCTATTTTATTATTAATCTCATTATCTGGGCTAATATGGCTATTTTCGCCATTTTTAGAATCATTGCTATTTGCCATGATTTTAGCAACCGCCACCTACAGTATCTATGAACGAGTGCTATCAAAGGTAAAAGGCTCAGAAACCTTAGCATCTAGTCTTACCAGCTTAGCAATGTTTTTGATAGTCATAGCCCCAGTTACCTACCTATTACTAGAAGTAGGCTTGCAGGTAAGTCAGCTGTACGGTCAAGCACAAGACTGGCTATCAATACAAACACCAGAATCTTTTAAGAACTTAAATAAACAATTAATTAATGTTTTCCCAATTCCTGAAACTACCCAAGGTCAGTTGTTAACACAGCTACAAGAAAACTCTGGCAAAATAATAAAATTTGCTCAAAACTCTATAGTCTACCTAGTACAAGGAGTTTTTGGTAGTACAGCATCTTTTTTAACTTTTATGCTACTATCAGTTTTTGCACTTTATTTCTTTTACCGTGATGGCAAAAAAATCTCTAATTATCTAATGGTACTATCTCCCCTAGATAATTTTTATGACAAAATGATTATGAGCAGATTTGCCAATCTATCTACGATTTTACTACTTTCAGTACTAGGTATAGCATTGATGCAAGGAGTTAGTTTTGCAATATTGTCCTGGTTTTTAGGATTGCCTGGGCTATTTTTAGGTATGGCAATTGCGGTAACCTCCTTTATACCAATCGTAGGTTCAGCCCTAGTGTGGATACCCGTATCTATTATACTAAGCTCCCAAGGAGATCATGTTAGTGCAATGATTATTGCGTTTATGGGTGCGGTAATTAATGGTTTTGTTATCGACAACATTCTTCGTCCAGTTCTTATTAATAAAATATCCCACACACTTAATGGGGCAAAAGAAGACCTGGCTATCGTAAATCACACGCTAATTACCGTACTTTCTACCTTTGCAGGGCTAATTCATTTTGGGATTATAGGCTTGTTTTTTGGTCCTGTAATTGCTGCTATTGCAATTACAATTTTTGATGTATATGCGCTAAAACATGAACAGATTCTTGATAAAACTTGAAATAATTTTGTTTAAGTTCTGTCTAAATAACTAAAGAGGATAAGGTTATGAAAAAAATAAAAAAAGTGAAAAAGACATTGCCTATATTCAGTATTTGCCTAGCAGTACTAGCATTAAACACCGCACATGCCTACGAAGACCCATACATATCGGGGCTAAAATCCTATGCCGCAGATGTAGCAAGCACCCTAAAAAAAGTAGGATACATAGGTAAAGAGCTAGCACTTCCGCAAGCCACAAAAGTTGCCGACAATGTTTACACAATTGTAGGTAGTCAAATATGGCACAACCCCGCTAATTTTGGACTAAATAACAATATTACATTCATAATTTTTACCGACGGCGTATTCGTATTTAATGCAGGAGCCAACCCCGCAATAGCCTACAGCGTACACAAACAAATAAAACGAATTACCGATAAACCAGTTAAATGGTTAGCAGTAGAAAACAACCAAGGACATGCATACTTGGGGGCAAGCTACTGGTATGATGTTGGGGTAAAAAACATGTACTCCAGCGTGCAAGCAAATGATATATTTGACAAGGCATTTAGCATGGAAAAAAAAGAATGGGGAGAAATAGTTGGCACAACCATTACCGAGCCTGCTAGAAATGTAACGGACAAGTTCACAACCTTTGAAGGCAAAATGAGCGTAGATGTAGGAGGAGGAGAAACCTTTGAATTAATAGATTTTGGTGCAGGGCATACCCCAGCCTCCACAAGCGTATATATACCAAGTAAAAAACTATTCCTATCAGGAGACCTAGCATTTAACGAAAGAATGCCCGTAATGTTCAACTACACCAACAGCTTTGACTGGATGAAATCCTACGAAAACATGATGAAGCAAATCCCCAAAGATGTAATAGTAATTCCAGGGCATGGCACACCAACTGATATGGCAACGGTTAAAAAACAAACCTACGACTACTTTCGTTATCTACAAGTTGGTATAGAAAAAATAGCCAATAAAGACGGCACAATGGCAGATGCAGAAAACATAGACCAATCCGCCTATGCCCATCGTCCAGTATTTGAACAAGCGGCTAAAAACAATGCCCGTAAGATCTATATAGAAATTACTGGGGGAGACATTTAAAAATTAAATGGAATTTTTTAAGCAATTTGAAATAAACAATATACAATCAGGTCTAGTAGTTTGAAAGACCTAAATTTTATAACTTTGGAGAAATGCCATGAATAAATTATTAAAAAAAATAGTACTAGCAACAGCAGGAATTTTCTTAGCCCTTTCTATGAACACCAGTGCAATAGCCGCAGAAAACCTATTTGGATTCACTAAAATAGGCATAGCAGACCAGCAAGTAACTGCAATGTCCGATAGTAAATGCGGTGGTTCTAAAGATGCCGGCAAAAAAATGGAAGGCAAGTGTGGAGCTGGTAAAT
>CAZMHA010000095.1:0-2631 GCA_964565985.1 uncultured Piscirickettsiaceae bacterium
GTCTTCAATGTAAATTTCTTTAATGCCCATTGCTTCAGCTTTTGCTCGTGCTGGCTCAACCTCTTCACCCTGCCCAATATCTGCGGTAAAAGTTACTACTTCACAGTTATATTCATCTTGTAACCACTTAACAATAATGGAAGTATCAAGACCTCCAGAATAGGCTAAAACAACTTTATTTACTTCTGACATATAATTTTCCTAGCTATATCTATTAATTGCGCGAATTATACATTAAAATTGACATATCTTTTTAACGGATTAAAAACCCAAATTCACAAATAGGAATTATAACTAATGAGTTTTATAGATTATTTAAAAGTTGCCCCACAGTACCTTATACCAAAGCAATTATTATCAACAGGTATGCATTGGTTTATGCAAGTAGAACAACCCTGGGTAAAAGATTTTATAACCAAAAGCATGATAAAAGTATTTAAGATAGATGTAAGCGAAGCAGAGTATGAAGACCTAAACTACTATCCACACTTTAATGCATTTTTTACCCGCCGACTAAAACCAGAATTAAGGCCTATTAATAGTACCGAAAACTCTTGGTGTAGCCCAGTTGATGGCGTAGTTAGCCAATCTCAACCAATTGATGGTAACGCCATGCTACAAGCAAAAAAACATGTATATACTACCGAAGCACTTGTGGGTGGTGATATAGAATACGCCAAAAAGTTTGAAAATGGAGATTCTGCAGTAATTTATTTATCGCCTAAAGACTATCACCGCATTCATTGCCCAACAGATGCAAAACTTATATCTATGACCTATGTTCCAGGCGATTTATTTGCCGTAAATCCATCTACCGTTCGCGTTGTAGAAGGATTATTTGCCAGAAATGAAAGGCTAGTTATTCGCTTTGAGAGTAAAGAAGGGATTTTTTGCCTAGTAATGGTAGGGGCAATATTTGTAGGTAGTATGGAAACTGTTTGGGAAGACAAAATTACCCCTAAATACAAACCAATCATAAAACATTGGGATTACACAAATAAAAATATCAGCTTCGAAAAAGGCGAAGAAATAGCCCGCTTTAATATGGGTTCAACCGTAGTGCTATTAACCCCAAAAGGCGTAATGACCGAACTAGGAAAAATAGCAGAAGGCACACCAGTAAAAATGGGCGAAATGCTATCCGTATATAATATTTCGCCAAACAACCCAGTAAAAGAAAGTTTAGAAAAAGCAAAAGTTCAAGTACAAAGTATATCCAACACAAAAAAGGAAACAAAATAATGAAAATGATTACAGCAATTATCAAACCTTTCAAACTAGACGATGTAAGAGAAGCCCTGCATGATATAGGCGTAAATGGACTAACTTCTACAGATGTAAAAGGTTACGGGCGCCAAAAAGGTCATACAGAAATGTATCGTGGAGCAGAGTATGTGGTTGATTTTTTACCAAAAGTTAAAATTGAAATAGCCATTGAGGCCGATAAGGTAGAAAGCACCATAGAAGCCATTATAGAAGCCGCACAAACGGGTAAAATAGGCGATGGTAAAATATTTGTTACCAACATAGAACAAACCATCCGTATTCGTACAGGTGAGTCAGGAGTTGAGGCTCTATAATAAATGGAAACCGTAGCTTGCAAATCATGCAAAACAGAGATAAATAAAGAAGACAAGGTTTGTCCAAAATGTGGTTTTCCCAACAAACAAAGTAACATCATATCAAGCCTTGTTAGGATAATAATAACCCTAACAATAGTTGGTTACTTTTTTGGAGAAAGTATTATTAACTGGTTTAAGGACATGCTAAATATCTAACAGAATTTCAGAGTCCCTTAAAGGCGTTACATCTTTATTCTAAATAATTAGCTTAACCCCTGCAAAAAAGACAGGAGCTAAAAAATATTAATTATTTTTTTACTGGTTTTTTCCCAGCATAACCCTGTAATATTTTAAACTGCTTTGTTGTTAAAATAGCACGCACTTGATCAATACAAACAAGATGTTTTTTGGTTAATTTAGTTCTCATTTCTGCTATATCTTCAACCATTTCTGCCATATCATCAACACTTGCCCCTGCAATAAACTTATTTGCTAGCTCTATTTCTTTTAGCTTTATTTTCTTTCCTGCTTTAGCAACAACTGGTACAGTATTTTTCTTAATTTCCTTAATTTTACTTACCTGCTCCTTAGTTAATCCAAGCTTTGTTTTCATAGGATGACCCAAAGTTAAACCAACCATGAAAGGTAAATTTTTAGATATTAAAAAATAAGACTTAGGAAAATCTTCAGACATTGCAAAAGGGCCTAATGGTCCAGCAATTTTTAGTAACCTTGCTTTAAACTCCGCATGAGTTTCTGCATAAGCAGTTTGGTTAATAGCCATTGCTGAAATAAATATTGTAGTTATTAATATAAGTTTGCTAATTTTAGTAGTCATTTTTTAATCCTTAAGTTTTAATTAGTATTTTAATAGGTCGTACATTTATCAGTATATCCGCAAACACTAAAGATAATCATTAACTTTTTTATGGGTGGATATAAATAGATTTTGTACAAACATCTTCTACCAAATAAAACCAGCAAATTTACCCCCCCCCCGCTAATCAAAAAAAAAAATATTTAAAAGCCTTAATCTATTCAGATAAATACCTACAAAAAATACATAACC
>CAZMHA010000095.1:2641-5393 GCA_964565985.1 uncultured Piscirickettsiaceae bacterium
AACCCTCTTCACCCAAATAAAACCAGCAATTTTACCCCCCCCCCCCGCAAATCAAAATAAAATATATTTAAAAGACTTTATTTATTCAGGTAAATGACTACAAAACATACATAACCAGCACTATCCCAAACTAGTTTGGTGCAACAGCACCAACAAACTACACATAAATAGTAATTCATCGTATACAATACCACCATTGACAAACTTAACTTGTTGATATTTAAGCTAACTATTAAGTTGGCATGTTTGTTTCTTTACAACGCTAGTGTTTACAACTCTTTTAACCAACTCGATAGGATATTTACAATGAAAAAAACTTTATCTATAAAGCCTTTACTAGTCTCCATGGCAATTATCTCTTCTACTGCAACAGTTATAGCCCCTACAATTGCACAAGCAGGAGCTTCTGCTAATTTTGGAATGGTTTCTTCTTATGCTTTCCGCGGTATCTCACAAACTGGTTCTGCTGGGCAGGGTGGAATTGACTATGAAACTGATTCTGGTCTTTACATAGGAACATGGGCTTCACAAGTAGGTACTGGCACAAACAGTCAAAACGGACTTGAAGCGGATCTATACTTTGGTTGGTCTGGTTCTGCTAGCGGTATTGATTTAGGTGCAGGTTATACAGGTTATTTCTACTCCAACGGTTTTGACAGAATGTATAACGAGCTAAACCTTTCTGCAGGAATGTCTGGTGTAACTTTAAGCCTTAACCCTGGTATCTATGATAGTAAAGATTCTAAAAACAATGCTAGTACAAGCTACTACAACCTAAATGTTTCTGGTGATATCGGTCCTATCTCTGCAACCCTAGGTTATAACGATTGGGATACCTCAAACAGCTCATCTAAGGATGGTGCAGTAAATACCTACTTAGAACTTTCTTACTCTAAAGAACTATTCAAAGGAGTTGATGGTTCAATCACTTATGTTAGTAGTAGTGCAAAAGATGTTTCAGGCGATTCTGAAATACAAAACTACTTAGTGTTTGGTATTTCAACCGCATTCAATATCTAAGGGAATTATTATGAAATTAATTACAGCTATTATTAAACCATTTAAACTTGATGATGTTCGTGAAGCACTTTACGAACAAGGTGTTCAAGGAATGACAGTTACTGATGCTAAAGGTTTTGGCCGCCAAAAAGGTCATACTGAAATCTACCGTGGCTCTGAGTATGCTATTGAATTTTTACCAAAGGTAAGATTAGAAGTTGCTATATCAGATGATAAGGTTGACGATGTTATCGAAGTTATTAGTAATGCAGCAAGAACTGGCAAGATTGGTGACGGAAAAATATTCGTTTCTCCTATCGAAACCGCCATTCGTATTCGTACAGAAGAAACGGGCGATATTGCTCTTTAAATTAAATAAAGGAATTTAGTATGGAAATACTTCAATTAAGTTATGCACTAGATACATTTTACTTCTTAATGTCCGGTGCTTTAGTAATGTGGATGGCAGCAGGTTTTGCAATGCTAGAAGCAGGATTGGTTCGCTCAAAAAACACCACTGAAATTTTAGCTAAAAATGTGGGGCTATTTGCTATCGCAGCGATTATGTACATGCTTGTTGGCTATAACCTTATGTACCCTGCTGAAGCTGTTAATAGCTTCTTCCCTGGTATTAGCTTTTTACTTGGTAGTGATAATGCAACCGCAGCAGTTATTGCTGGTGGTGATGATGCACCTTATTATTCAGGAATGTCTGACTTCTTCTTCCAAGTCGTATTTGTTGCAACAGCTATGTCCGTTGTATCAGGAGCGGTTGCAGAACGAATGAAGCTTATGTCATTCTTTGCATTTGCAATTGTATTTACCTCTGTTATCTACCCTATGCAAGGCTTTTGGAAATGGGGTGGCGGTTTCTTAGACACTTTAGGCTTCCTAGATTTCGCTGGTTCAGGTGTAGTACACATGGCTGGAGCATCTGCTGCATTAGCAGGAGTATTATTACTAGGTGCTCGTAAAGGTAAATATGGGCCAGACGGTGAATCTCGTGCTATTCCAGGTGCAAACCTACCAATGGCAACCCTAGGAACATTTATCCTATGGCTAGGCTGGTTTGGTTTTAACGGTGGTTCAGAGCTTAAAATATCTAATGTAGAAGAAGCAAATGCTGTGGCAATGATTTTTGTTAACACACTTATGGCTGCCGCAGGTGGTGTAATTGGTGCATTAGCAATTTCAAAAATTAAATTTGGTAAAGCTGATTTAACCATGATGTTAAACGGTGCTTTAGCTGGTTTAGTCGCAATTACTGCGGAGCCTCTAACTCCAACCGCACTAGAAGCCACTTTCATTGGTCTTGCTGGTGGTGTTATTGTAGTATTTGCAATACTTCTACTAGACAATAAGTTTAGAATTGATGATCCAGTAGGAGCTATTTCAGTTCATGGAATAGTAGGTGTATTCGGTCTAATCGCTGTTACATTTACTAACCCTGATGCAACAATCATTGCTCAATTAACTGGTATTGGTGTTATCTTTGCATGGGTATTTGGAGCAAGCTTTGCCGTATGGTTTATTATTAAAAAACTAGTGGGAATTAGAATCTCTGAAGAAGAAGAGTTCGAAGGTTCAGACCAATCCGAATGTGGAATGGAAGCCTACCCAGAGTTTACAAAGTAATCAAATCAAAGGTTATTCAATTAAAACCCGCTTTTTAGCGGGTTTTTTTATGGGCAAAAAAACATATACTTTGCGGGGGGGGGGGGGGGGAAAAACCCAGGGTTAAAAGGTTTTTAAA
>CAZMHA010000096.1:0-5350 GCA_964565985.1 uncultured Piscirickettsiaceae bacterium
TACGTTTCATTAGGCTTTAAACTCCCATTTAAAGTATTAAAAAAAATTACAGTTCATAAATAAAATCAACAATTTGATTTATTTGCTTATCTGTAAGGATACCGTTTCTTCCAAACGGTGGCATCATGCTGTCTTTAACTAGAGTACCTGGTTTGCCCCAGATTTTATCTACTAGCTTCTGTCTGTCAGGGTAACGAATTTTCATCGCTACAATCATCGGACCGATATTACCTGCTTGCGTGCCACCTTTTATTGCATGACAAGCTAGACAGTTCCCTTTCTTTTTAGAAAAAGTTAGTTTTTTTCCTGCTTTCATTAACGCACTGTCAGCAGCTTGAACTGCTAAGGGTGCGGTCATGATTGCAGTCGAAATAGCAATAACTGAAAGTAGTTGCTTAGTTTTTGACTTCAACATTATTTATCCTCCTGGAAAGACCTTAACGATCTCTTATTATGCTACCTATTTTAAAATAGGTTTTGGTACTTAATATATTAGTATTAAATATGTACAGTCATAGGTTACTCGCCTCAGCACTTATTCGCAAGTGTTTTATATAAAAAATGGATTACATTATTTAATGGTGAGTTAAAAAAAATTTATATAATCATTTGCATGTTTGTTTTTGATATCTGCTATCCTTTTGTTTTATTAAGTTTTTTTATACTTTCAAGTTGCTTAGAAAGGAGGTTAAGCTTTTTTAAAAAAGATGGGTTTTTCTTTGGAGTTATTTTTTGTGCTTGTTTAATTAGGTGAATGGACTTTTTTACATTACCTATGTTTAAGCTAGACAGAGCTTCATAATAGTAGGACTTACTGGTTTGCTTTTCATTTGCATATAATAGGGATAGTTTTGAATAGAGTAGGTGCTGATAGAAAAATTTTGGGGTAGCCGTTTTAAGTATTTTTATTGCTTGTTTTGTATGACCATTTTTTTCAAGAGCTTCTGCAAAGCTGTAAATAATACTAAAATCTGATGGGAATAGTTCAGCTAGGTAACGAAATTTTCTGTAGCCTTTACTAGGGCTGTAGTCAGCTAAAATTTTAGCTTGTTGTATCTTATATAGTCTTTCTTCCGGATGGTTTTTTATAGCTATCTTTAGGCACTTAAGGTTACCTTTTTTTGTTAGGTTGTCAAAATAACATTTCTCATCATTACTTAGTTGTGATTTTTTATAGTAGTTTTTTGTTTCATTATTTAAGGATGCCAGTCTTAGCTGGATAAGGCGTAAAGTTGCTTTTTTAAAGGAGGTATTTTTGTTGTCGAGTTGAAAGGCTCTGGCTTCAGACTTTGCAAGCCTGCCTTGAGTAATAGGGTGAGTTAAGAGTATTTCAGGAACTTTATGTTCATAAAGCTGGCTTTCTTGGTGTAATCGAGAGAAAAAGTTTGCCATAGCATGGGCATTATAACCTGATTTATGTAGATATTTTATCCCTGTATAATCGGCTTCTGCCTCATGTATTCTTGAGTTTTTAAGTTGATTTTGAATAGTTAACCCCATCGCCCCTATATAGGTAGCTATACCTGCTCCAGGGTTTTGTGAGCCGATTAATATAGCGGCAATAATTGTTGCTATATTACTAACTCCAATATTACTGTGGTATTCGTATGTACGAGAAAGGTGCCTAAGAGTAACATGGGCAATTTCATGGGCAATTACTGAGGCAAGTTCATCTTCTGATTTTGCAGATGTTATTAGGCCTGTATGTATACCAATTACGCCATTAGGTCCTGCAAAGGCGTTTATTTGGTCGTTATTAATTACATGAAAGCTAAAGTGCCTTTTTTCTCCAGTTTGAGCAACAACTTTTTTGCCTATTCTTCTTATATAGCTTAAAACAATAGTATCTTTAACTAGGTCATAGTGTTGGTATATAGCGGTAGAAAAGGCTCTCCCTAGGTTAGTTTCAGTTTGTATGTCGTAGTCTTTTTGGTCAGACGAGCCTAAGTCAGGCAAGTTTGAGGCGTATATATTTGTTGTTATTAACATTAACAATAGCGAATAAAATTTTCTAATTTAAGAGCTTCCTTAGACTTTATAGTGTAGGTAATATATCATACACAAATATATTTAAACAAACGGAAAAGGTCGTCCACATGAAACCATCACTAAAATCATTTGAAAAAGGTATTTACCTGTTGCCAAACCTAATGACTACCACTGCATTGTTTGCAGGGTTTTATGCGGTTATTGCTGGGATGAATGGGCAGTATGAATTAGGTGCTATTGCTATATTTGTGGCAATGGTTTTTGATGGTTTGGACGGTCGTATTGCGCGCATGACAAATTCTTGCAGTGCTTTTGGTGCGGAGTATGATAGCTTAGCAGATATGATTTCTTTTGGTTTAGCTCCTGCTTTACTAATGTATCAATGGGGCCTTAATGACTTTGGTAAATTAGGTTGGATTATTGCATTTATTTATACCGTTGCAGCAGCACTAAGGTTGGCTAGGTTTAATACTCAAGTTGATACAGCTGATAAGAGATACTTTCAAGGATTGCCTAGCCCAGTTGCCGCAGCTTTATTAGCTTCTTTTGTTTGGATGATAGAAACTAATAATATAGAAACCGGTTTTGAGTCATATCTATCATTATTTCTTACCCTTGTGGTTGGGCTAATGATGGTTAGCAATATTCGTTTCGAATCATTTAAAGAGTTTAGTTTAAAAAATAAAGTACCGTTTGTTACCCTGTTAGTAATTGTATTAATCTTTTCAGTAGTTGCACTAAAACCCGCCATTATTTTATTTTTTATCATTCTTACCTATATTACTTATGGAGTAGTTATGACATTGGTTTTATTAAAAAAAACACGATCCAGTCGTAAGCAAAAAATAGCAACAAAAGTTAAAGAAAAAGTAGCTAAAAAAACCAATGCTACAAAAAAAACTATAGATGAATAATCATTCCTTAACTCAGTTAGGATTACAGTCAATGAGTTATAAAAACCCAGAACTACAAATGGCTGAAGAGAATCCTATTGAAGTTAATCTGGTTAATTCGTCGGAAAATAGTATAGTTTTTGTTGGGACAGGTCTTGCAGATATTTGGCAAATTGAAGACTCAGCAGAGTGGCAGTTACTTGAAAACATACTACAAACCTTTCAAATAGATAGCACAAACGCAAGTTGTTTTGATTCTAACCTAATACAAACAGATGAAGCTATTCAGCTTACTATCGATGAAATAATAGAGCAGGGTACAGAAACCGTTTATAGCTTTGATGAAGAAGGCCGCCTGATTGAAGAATTACAAGAAGGACTAGTGGTAGTTTTTCTGCCAACACTTTCAGAACAGATAAATGACTGGCAAGCTAAAAAAACATGTTATACAACTTTTGTAGATGTATAGCTACTTTCGGTTAATGACAGAGTTAGACTTGTCTTGGGTAGAAAATACAGAAAAAAGTTGTTATAAATTTCCTTGGACAAAAGCAGGTTTTACTAAGGTTCTTGATAATGGACTGGGTTATGTTTTTTGTGATATAGAAAGTAATAAACTAGGTTATGCGTGTTATCTATCGGTATTAGATGAAATTCATCTCTTAAACATAGCAATAAAACCAGAGTATCAACAACAAGGTGTAGCAAAGCAATCTTTGATAGCTATGCAAGAACACTTTAAAAATCTAAATTTTAAAATAATGTTACTAGAAGTAAGAGAGAGTAACCCCGTGATTAAGCTTTATGAAAACTTAGGTTTTAAACAAGATGGCGTGCGTAAAAACTACTATCCTTTGGCAGAAGCACAAAAAGAAAATGCAATATTAATGACTTATATAATATAACTGTAACAATGATACATCGGGGTTTTTACCCCCCCCCCTATAAAATATAAACTTTATGGGGGTGAAAAGAAGATTTGTTGTTTAACCTTTTGGCATTTTGCCTGATAGCTGATAGGCGAAAACTAACACTTGTGCAACGGCTTCATACAGTACTTGTGGTATTTCCTCATCTATTTCTACCTGAGCCAGCAGTTGGCTTAATTCATCATCTTGTTTAATCGGAATGTCATGCTCTTTGGCTAGTTTTATTATTTCTTTAGCCATATACCCATAGCCTTTAGCGGTTACTTTTGGAGCAGATTTTTCAGGTTGATACTGAATAGATATGGCAACAGACTTATCTAGTGTTTTCATGTTTTGAGTCCCTTAAACCTTTATGTCTATAAGTGCTATTTTTTTAGCTTTAGTATCAACCTCAGGAGGTTTTTCTAAAAAAAATATATTTTTATAATTGATGCCGTTTTGTTCCAATAAGCCTTTAAAGATATCAAGGTTATCTTTTATTTTATCTAAAAAACTACTAGAATCTGCCCATACTTGAAAAGTTAATTCCTCTTTTGCAAAGATAGATTTAGTGCTCATTTTTCCTAAAGATAAGTTCAAATTGGTAATAATTTCCCAAATAGTATCATCTTCAAACTGTTTTTTACGAATATCCACTTTTAACGATATTGATGAACTATTATCTAGTAGCGGTAGGTTTAAATTAATAGCTTGGCTTTCTATTGCTTGTATTTGTTGAATGGTTACCTTATTCAGTAATTGTTTGGCAGACTTATGTAGTTGGCTAGTTTCAGATGTTGCGGTGTTTTTTTTAGCGGTTTCTAACTTGCCAATAAGTTTTAATAGGTTTGCTTTAAAATCTTTTTTAGTACTTTTATCATTTGAAAGCCTGTTTTCAAAAAATAAACCACTATTTGCAAATGCACTTCTAACATCGCTACCATTAATTGTAGGGCTTATTTTTAACAGAGTACTCATTAAACTAGTTAGCTGTGATTGTATGGCAACGGGTAGTTTTCCAGAGGTTTGCAGGTTAAGTAGTTGTTGTATTTCATTTTTAATTGGAGTTTGGGCTGGTAATAGATTTTTTAAAGTTTGGCTTAAAAGATTTTGAGACTGTTGATTTGCAGATGGTTTTATATCAAGTTTAACTTCTGGCTTTAGTTGGGTTACTGTTGCTTGTAGCTGTCGGTTTTCTGGAAGGGGAGCGTTTATTTGGCTAGTAAATCTATTGCCCCCAATATTAATAACCGCAAAGTTTTTGCTTTGGCTTATTAGGGTAAAATTAACTGTTTGTCCAAGCCTTAAAGTAAGGCTCGCTTCCTTAGAAGGTAATATGCTGCTAGCAGAAGAATTAATGGCATTAGTTGGTAACATTACTCTAACTCCTTAAGGAAGCCCTGAACAACTAACATAAAATTCTGCAAGTCTTCTAGCTAGTCAATTCTAGGCATGTTTCGCAGACAATGGTTATTCCATTGTCAAGGAACATAACGACGAAGTGGCTAGCTAGAAGCCTTGCCCTTCGGGGCTTAGCCAAGTTCTCACCTACTGCGTTAT
>CAZMHA010000097.1:0-5290 GCA_964565985.1 uncultured Piscirickettsiaceae bacterium
GCTTCATATTGAAAAGGGAAGTTTGGTCTTAATTCTAATAATAAAATATCATCCGTAAGTAATTTTGTTTGTACCACTTTAAAGCTATTTGCAGAAGTCATTTTGTCTCTTTATTTGTTCTTAAAATCAAATTTTGTCCACACAGGTGCATGGTCGGAAGGTTTTTCCATAGCACGAATATCATAACCAATATCACTTGCTTCTACTTTGCTAATTAACGATTTAGTAGCTAAGACTGTATCTATTCTCAAGCCTCTTTTTGGCTCATCAGCAAAACCTTTAGAGCGATAATCAAACCAGCTCAAGACTCTTTCTAGATTATTATTGGTTGGATTAAGCGTACGGAAAGAATCCTCCAAACCCCAGTCTAATAAAGTTTTCATCCACGTCCTTTCTTCTGGCAAAAAACTAGTTTTACCCTGTTTTAACCAGCGTTTGCGGTTTTGTTCGCCAATTCCGATATCTTGATCTTCAAAAGATATATTAAAATCTCCAATAACCACAAGGTTCTGTTCTTGCTCACATTCATTATGCAAATAATCCATTAAATCTTTATAAAACTTTTCTTTAGCAGGAAACTTAATCGGATGGTCACGGCTTTCTCCCTGCGGAAAATAACCATTTAAAACACGAATCTGGTTACCATCTTCATCTTCAAAATCACCAATAACCATGCGTTTTTGTGCTAGCTCATCATCCGTTTTCCAGCCCTTTTGTTCGGCATTTAACTTAAGTGACTTTTTATATAACAAGGCAACTCCATAATGAGTTTTTTGCCCAATATAAATTGCGTTAAAGCCTAGTTCGTCTAAATCTTCTAGTGGAAACTCATGGTCTTGAACCTTTGTTTCTTGTAATCCAATAATATCTGGATTTTCATCTTCAACTAGCTTTTTAAGTTGGTGAATACGCATTCGTACGCTATTTACATTAAAGGATACAATTTTCATGATAAGTTCTTGAGTGAATAAAAAAGGCTATTTTAATTGAATTTAAGGGGGGGGGGGGTAAAAATGCCATTTAACTGCCATTTTTAAAACATTTGTCGACCTTGTGATTCTATTGACTCCATGACAACATGACGACGCATTAGGATAGCATCGGGGCTAATTCTGCCATTATAAATAGCATCTAACAGCCTTTGTGGCAATATTTCTAACTGCGTGGCTAATTCGGCTAAGTCAACATACTCCAACTCTGCTGTTGGTCCATCAATACCTCTATAATCTAAATATCCTAAGACTTCTTTTGTATTCTTAATAAAATCTACAGGATTAAATATAAAATACTGTTTACGCTCAAAAGACTCTATTTTAGCAAGCCTTAACTTCACAAATTTTTCTAGTATTTTTTTTGCTCCATGTTCAGTATAGCCTAGAATATCTTTTAACTTTTGCACCAAGTTTTTTAATAAAATCTCATCCTCTACGCTATTTTTTGCATCTGTTTCAGTAGCATTTGATGAATAACTATTTCCTGTAACTTTTTGGTCAAGTTCATGTTTACTCACCATCTCAACTAAATGAGCTACCGACACCATTGGGTGGGTAAAAGATGCTTTTTCTGCGGCAAAGGCATTAAGACCTTTAACTCGTTTAATCAACGAAAGAACTATTGCTCTAAATAAGGGAGACATTTCTGACATCATTTTATCTATGTGACCCTTATCAATCACATATATTTCTGAATGAACTTCACAAATTGCTGAAGCAACTCTAGGAGCTTGGGCAATCACTGCCATTTCGCCAAAACAAGCTCCATTTTTTAAAACACCAAGGGTTACTGATTTATCATCGTACTGAGCTATTATTTTTACCGAACCTGTTTTAACGATATATGTTTTCGTACCAATATCTCCCTCATTGAAAACAACCTCTCCAGGTTTAAAAGATTTTAATTTAGGTGCAGATAGTTCAGACATACATAACTCTCTTATCTTTACTTTATTTTAATATCTATTATTAAAGCAGGAATTTACTTATTTCTCAATAAAATTGCTATGATTAGTGCTATTTTTTTAGTAAAAGAGCCAATAACAAATATGAATAGAGTTTTTCGTTTAACCATTTCCTGCCCAGATAAGGTAGGAATAGTTGCCCGCGTGTCTACTTTTATTGCCGACTTAGGTGGCTCTATTATTGAAGCAAATCATCATACTGAGATGAATGATAACTGGTTTTTTATGCGCCATGAAATTTTGGCAGAATCTCTAAACAATGATTTAGCGAGTTTTAAAACTAAATTTGCCCCTCTTGCCGAAAAATTCAACATGGACTGGCAATTAAATGATTCAGACAAACCCAAAAAAATAGCACTATTTGGCAGTAAAGAATCGCACTGCTTAGCCGATTTATTATATCGTTGGCATGAAAAAGACTTGCCTGGTGAAATCGCCTGTGTAATTGCTAATCATGATGACTTACGCGAAATGGTTGAATGGTATAAAGTACCTTTTCATCATGTACCAGTACATAAAGAAGATAAAACCAAAGCCTTTGCACAGTCCGAAAAATTTGCTGCTAACTATGGTGTAGATGTAATAGTTCTTGCCCGTTATATGCAAATACTTCCTCCAAACATGTGTCGTCAATTCGTAGGTAAAGTAATCAACATTCACCACAGCTTTCTACCATCATTTGTTGGGGCAAAGCCATACCATCAAGCACATGCCAAAGGTGTTAAGTTAATTGGAGCAACCTGCCATTATGTAACAGAAGAACTTGATGCTGGACCAATTATCGAACAAGAAGTTATTCGGGTAAATCATGCCCAAAGTATCGACGATTTAAAAAGACTAGGTAGAGATGTAGAAAAAGTTACCCTATCACGCGGTTTAAGATACCACCTAGAAGACAGGGTATTAATTCATGGTAATAAAACAGTGGTGTTTGATAGTTAACCCGCCCCTGGTAATTTTTTTATAAAAAGGGCTTGTTTAGTATTTCCTTTAGAAATTAGCTGAATAAAAAACTAAAAAACCGCTTTTCAGCGGTTTTTTTAAAGTAAATTTTAACTACATATTTAATCAAAATTTAACTAAAGACTTACACCATATTTTTTAAAATACACTTTTTTAGGATCTATTTTATAAGTCCAAGATGAGCCTGAATTTTTCCAACCGTTTTTAAGTCTAAAGCCTTTTTTAGCACCTTCTTTAACCTTACCACCCTCAAAACCATCAGTCATAATATAGACTTTTTTATAACCATATTGATCCATTATTTTTGCAACAGGTGCTGCTCTAGTTGCTCCTGAACGACACATAATGATATAGGTATTATTTTCATCGTACCCTAGATCTGCAATTTTTTCTTCAAAAGTAGAAATCCATTTTGTGTTGCTTACGGGCATATAACGAGGCTTATTTTGGACTGTATCCATTTGTGAATAATCGAAAAAAGTACCTGGTATCATAATTTGTGCTGATTTTGTATAACCTACAAAGTGCCATTCTTCAGGGGTACGCACATCGACAAGAATAACATTCTTGTCTTTCTTCATCATTTCTTGGGTTCCTATTGCGTTTACATACAATTTTTGAGGGGTATGTCTTTTTGCATTTTTAGGCTCAGAGTAATCTGCTTTTAAAGATTTCGTTACTGTTTGCACACTTGAGCAAGAGCTCAGTAATAAAACTGAAACAACACTTGCGACTATTATCTTTTTCATATTTAACGACCTTGTAATTAATAATTTTGACACACCAATATTACATTAGTAAATAATAATATGCTAATAGTTTTTGAACTAATGTATTTTATAACTTGGCATTAATAAACTTTATTAGCATTAAATGGATTAATAAAAGAGAATTGTCTTCATTGTTATACTAAATAATTAGGAAAAAGAATGAAAAGAAGAGAATTACTACAAAACGGTACGGTTGCCTTATCATCTATTTTTTTTACTAGTTCTTTAACTGGCTGCAGTAAGTCAAAAGAAAAAATAAAACGAACTTCCGCACCAAGGGTTGTTGTCATTGGTGGAGGTTCTGGTGGAATTTCTGTTGCAAAAGTAATAAAAAAAGCAGAACCAAGCGTGGAAGTTATCGTTGTTGAACGCAAGAAAAAATATATAACCTGCTACGGTAGTAATTGGACTTTTAATGATATGTTTACTATGGAAGACATTACTTTTGATTACAGAAACTTAACAACAAAACATAGTGTTGCTCTAGTCCATGCTGAAGTAACGGGATTAGAGCAGGAAACAAAAAGAGTGCTTTTATCTGACAACAGTTATTTGGAATATGATCGCCTCATTGTTTCGCCTGGTATTTCATTTCGTTGGGATAATATAGAAGGTTTAGATAAATCGACGACTGAATCTATTCCGCACGCGTGGAAGGCAGGAAAACAAACTGAAATTTTAAAATCGCAAATACACAGTATGCCTGATAAAGGTACTTTTGTAATGTGTATTCCCCCTAACCCCTTCCGTTGTCCGCCTGGGCCTTATGAAAGAGCGAGCTTAATTGCTGACTATTTTAAAAAGCACAAACCTAAAGCAAAAATAATTTTGCTTGATGAGAAAGATAAGTTTTCTAAAATGAACAAATTTCAACAAGGTTGGGAAAAGTATTATGGTTATGGCTCGGATAATGCAATGTTAGAATGGGTATCAAATTTTGATGGCGGTTCTGTTAAATCTGTTGATGCTAAGAAAAAAATAGTCACCACGGTTGATGGCGAGAAATTTAAAGCCGATGTCATTAACTATATACCAACTCAAAAAGCCAATATTACCGCAGACAAAATGGGGTTAGTTGATAAAACTGGCTGGTGTTCAATCAACCCTGAGACCTTTGAATCTGTCAACGCTCCATTTGTGCATGTTATTGGCGATGCAAGTATATCAAGCATGGCAAAATCAGCCTTTGCTGCTAATTCTCAAGCGACACTATGTGGTAATGCTGTTGCAAATTTAGTCATGGGTAAAGAGCATAATCATAAACCAGGTATTTTTAACCAATGTTTTTCTTTAATCACCCCCACTCATGGAATATCAGTATTAGATGCCTTCCAAGTAGAAAATAATATCGTAAAAAGAACCGGTGGCGGAATCTTCCCTATTGACGGTAAGTATGCAAGAGAAGCAGACTCTGCTAGAGCCTGGTATGATAATATTACGGGAACATTATTTAACTAATTTACTAAAAAATTTAATAAATAACGCTGGGCAACCAAGTCGCCAATTCAGGATAAAAGGCTAAGATGGCTAGCACGCATAATTGTATGCCGATATAAGGAAACACACCTTTGTATAGGTCAGTGGTTTTTATATCGGGTGC
>CAZMHA010000098.1:0-5016 GCA_964565985.1 uncultured Piscirickettsiaceae bacterium
AATAGTCATCAAAATGTTCTTTTAACCATCCTGCACTAGATTTACTTCTTGCCATGCCCTTAATTCCTATACAATACTTACCTTTTAATATAGCTACAAAATACGGATTTTCAATGAAAAATGCAAAAAAACTAACCAACTCACAAATTAAATTTTTAAAAGGGATTGCTCACGGTCTAAAACCTGTCATTATTATTGGAGCAAATGGGGTTACTGAATCCTTAACAGATGAGTTAGAAAGCTCACTAACACACCATGAACTACTAAAAATAAAAATTGCCAGTGGTGAAAGAGAAGACCGTAAAGAAATGATAAAACACCTGCAAGAAAAAACTGGTGCCCAGTTAGTACAAGCAATAGGCAAGACTTTTGTTTTATTTAAACAAAATGAAGATACAAATCTACCCCTACCAAAATAAATCCCTAATTACAAACAAGCAATTAATGCTAACTCCTATTATTTACATTTTGCTTGACTATCTTATTAAGTCTGTTTAAAATAACCCGCAAACTCTAAAACTTTAAAAATTTATTAAGATTAGGGTTTAATATTTATTATTTTAATAGGATAAAACATGAACAAACTAACACTAACCCCACTAGCACTTGCTCTTACTACTGCTTTGTTCAGCCAAAGTGCAATGGCTGTATCTAATGCAGAATTTAAAAGACTACAAGCACAAGTTAATGAACTAGCTTCACAAGCTGACAAGTCTGGCTCTTCTAGCTCAAAAACTACTGTTGGTGGTTATGGTGAAGTTCACTATAACAACCTAACTACTACTGAAGACGGTAGCGCTGACTCAACAAAAAGACAAATGGATATACATAGATATGTATTATTCGTTGGGCAAGAGTTTAATAACAAAATGCGCTTTTTCTCTGAGTTCGAAATTGAACATGGCCTTGCTGGTGAAGGCAAAAAGGGTGAAGTTGAAGTTGAACAGGCTTATGTTGAAATAGACATTAATAAAAACATGAAAACCCGTGCTGGTGTAATGCTTGTACCAGTAGGTATTCTGAATGAAACTCATGAGCCACCAACATTTTATGGCGTAGAAAGAAACCCTGTTGAAAAACGCATCGTGCCTGCTACCTGGTGGTCTGCTGGTATTGGATTAATGGGAACAACTAACAGTGGTATTAGCTATGACCTAATGGTTTCTGAAGGTTTAAACCTTGATGATGGCAGTGGTGCCATGAATGATATTCGTAGTGGTCGTCAAAAATCTTCAAAAGCTGAAATGAATGACGCGGCTGTTACTGCTCGTGTTAAATACACTGGTGTAGCTGGTTTAGAAGTGGCCGCAACGGTTCGTTATGAAACTGACCTAATGCAAGGTAAAGCGCCAGATGCTGCTCCAGGTATTTTATTCGAAACTCATGCAGTTTATAATATTGCAGATGTTACTGTTAAGGCACTATATGCCCAGTGGGACATTTCTGGTGACTTGGCAAAAACTTCTAAGCAAGATGGCCAATCTGGATTCTATCTAGAGCCTAGCTATAAAATAAACGATAATTGGGGAGCTTTTGCTCGTTATAACAACTGGAACAAAACAACTGAAAGCACAAATGAAGAGACTCAAATTGATGTTGGTTTCAACTACTGGCCTGCTGATGACATAGTATTCAAAGCTGATTACCAAATGTATAGCAAAAACAATAGTACTAACAAAAAAACTGATGGCTTCAACCTTGGTGTTGGTTACCAGTTCTAAGTTAAAAATTAATATTTTTAAACATAGACCATCTACATATTTCCATGTAGGTGGTTTTTTTGTATAAAACATATAACAAGATTGACAATCCTCTGTATATAAATGAGAATAACTTAATTAAACTATATTGTTATCCTTTGGAAATGTTATTTAATATTATAAACCTTAAACTATGTCGTAAAAGTTGCCTTATTCAGCCTCTGGATACCCCCCCCCCTTCCAAATTAAATTTATTTAGCTATTTATTAGCTTTTTTCCTGTTTATATCTGCAAATAATAGTTATGCAAATACTAATACTAGCGATTTCTTAGCTGGCATTTTTAAAACTGAAACATCTGAAAAAAAGGTGTGGTTACTGGGTGAGATAAAAGAGAAAGTAACGCATATTTTAAATCATCCATATAAAAAAATGCGCGTGGGTTATTGGACAGCTAGTGACAAGCCTAATACTAGAGTTTGGTTTTTGCAGGAAATAGGTAAAGAGCGGGATATTGATGTGGCTATTGTTATTAAAAACAGTACTATTCAAAAGCTTCGTATTTTGGCTTTTCGTGAAAGTCGTGGTTGGGAGGTTAAATTACCTTTCTTTACTAAACAGTTTGACCAAAACACTTTAACCGAAAATAATAAACTATCTAACCAAGTAAGTAATATTTCTGGGGCAACACTTTCTTGGCGTGCGGTTACTAAGTTGGCTAGGGTCGCACTTTATCTTGACAGTCAATTATAATGAAAAAAGTTTCTTTAATTAGTTTGCATAAAAAGCTTGGTTTAAGCTCTATGATTATTATTTTTATACTTGTAATAACAGGGTTGTTGCTTAACCATACAGAAGAATTGTCTTTAGATAAAAAGAAGGCTGGTAGTAGTTTACTTAATAGCTGGTATGGAATTAAAGTACCTAAAGCAAGCGAGGGCTTAAAGTATGATTTGGATTGGGTGGCACAGGTTGCAGATAAACTTTTTATTGAAGAAAAGCAGGTAAAGGGCTTAATAATAGATGAATTACTTGGGGCAAAAAAATCTCCTTTTGGTTGGTTGGTTGCTACTAATAATTCTCTTATTTTAATTAGTCATAAGGCGGAATTAATTGATATTGTCCATTCTCATCTACCGATTAAGCATAGTTTTTTATATCAGCAAAAAATGTTTTTAAAATTGCAGGATAACAAATACTACCAGTTTCCCCCGCCCTATGAAAAACTGCAACACATTGATTTTACCGAAACCGATATCGAACAACAGTATTTTATGCCTTTGCCTTACAGGGTAAAAAGCATGATAAATAAGCAACTACAAAAAGAGGGCTTAACCCTTGAAAGGGTGGTTCTTGACATACATTCTGGCAGGTTTTTTGGGAAGTTTGGTGTTTATGTAGTTGACTTTTTTTCGGTACTATTTTTAATGCTTTCTATAACTGGATTGTGGATATTTTTAAAACAATCTAAAAGAGAAAAAAGGAACTCTAATGAAACTAGAAAAAGATAAAGTTAGGCTATTAAGGACACACTGAATAACTATACGCTTAAAAATTCAGCTGGTGAAGAGATAGACTCTTCTGCTGGACAACCAATGGCTTACTTACATGGCTATGATAATTTAATCCCCGGACTAGAAAAACAACTAGCAGGCAAAACTGTAGGTGATAAACTAAGTACCACAATTAAGGCGGTTGACTCCTACGGAGAAATACAGGAGCATTTAATTCAAAAAGAAGTTCCCCTATCTATGTTTCAAGGCGTTGAAAGTATAGAAGTAGGTATGAAGTTTGAAGCACAAGCTGAAGGCAGTGGAGTTCATTCCGTAGAAATAACAAGTAAAGATGGTGATACAGTTACGGTTGATGGTAACCACCCTCTTGCGGGTAAGTATCTTTCGTTTAAAGTTGAAATAACTGGAATAAGAGACGCCACCAAAGATGAATTAGAGCATGGGCACGCTCACGGTGATGGCGGTCATCAGCATTAATTTTTTACGCATAAAAAAAAGGGCAGATTAACTGCCCTTTTTTATTCAAGTCTATTGATACATCCTTAAGGAAGCCCTGAATAACTAACTAGCTTCAACATTTCTTAAGTAGTCATCCATTATTCTTAATGGCTGACCTTTTTCGCCAGTAAAGTTAATCATGTCAGCTTTGTCCAAAATTTTAGTGAATAAAACTTCTTCTTCATGCTGTTCAGCAATAAACCACTCGATGAAATTAAAAGTTGTGTAATCTTGTAGTTCAAAAGCTGTTTTAGCTATATTATTAATTAAAGATGTAACATATAGTTCATGTTGATATGCCGCATTAATAACATCCATAAGATTACCAAACTCGGTTGGTGGTGCATCAATTGCACCTATAGTAATAGGTAAAGAACATTCTGCCATATAGTCAAATATTTTATCCATATGTTCTCTTTCTTCTAAAGAGTGTCCACGAAAGAATTTAGCTGAGCCTTCAAGCCCTGCATTTTCACACCATGCACTTAGTTGTAGATAAATATTTGAAGCAGTATATTCTGCGTTTACCTGCTCGTTTAATAGTTTTGCAATTTCTGGCTTTAACATAATAATTTCCCCATTTTTATTTAAGATTAAAAACAATACTTTAAGTACCTTTTGAGCCTATTATACAAAATTTAAAAAAAATGTCAAACACCATCTCTTTGTAAGTTGTTGATATTAAAAGGTTTAACAAAGGCGTCTCATAATCGTTTTTATTTACCTTTACCTTAAGTTGTTTAATAAAGGCTTGACAATCCCATATAATATAAAGAAAATAAGAACAATAATTAAAAACCTTCTTATGGATAAATACTTATGGCTAATTTAGAAAACTTACGCAAACAAAAACAACAGTTG
Source organism: uncultured Piscirickettsiaceae bacterium (assembly GCA_964565985.1). Taxonomy (GTDB): domain Bacteria; phylum Pseudomonadota; class Gammaproteobacteria; order Thiomicrospirales; family Thiomicrospiraceae; genus Hydrogenovibrio. Next base: position 4,573 of record CAZMHA010000098.1, read on the forward strand.
CTAACAGAAAAAAGGCCTCCAAGAGCAAGGGAAGCCGCTAAAAAACTAGATATTACTGAAGCTGAATTTGTTGCTATTTCTTGTGGGCAATCTTGCAGCATTTTAGATGATGTTCGTTTTGATGAACTATTACAAAAACTAGAGCCTGTTGGCGAAGTAATGGCTCTTACTCGTAATGATGCTATGGTATTAGAAAGCCATGGTATTTATAAGGATGTTACTGCACGCCACGGACATATTATTATCAACACCGAGCAAATTGATTTACGCTTGCGTACTTCGGCATGGAAATTTGGTTTTGCTGTTGAGGAAAATAACCGCCAAAGCTTACAGTTTTTTGATGAGTTTGGTGAAGCTACGCATAAAATTTATATTGGTAAAAAATCTAATACCTCTGCTTACGCTAGTATTTTACAAGAGTTTGTTACTAATAAAGATTTTCAT
>CAZMHA010000099.1:0-4975 GCA_964565985.1 uncultured Piscirickettsiaceae bacterium
CTTGTAGGTGAAAACTTGGAGTTGCCAGAAATTATGTTAGTTATTCAGTGCCTCCATATGGAAATAAAAACTATTTTAACCAAGCTGGCTTGTCTTTGTTGTCCATTTGCTTAACTTCTTCTCTAGCGGTGTTTAGAGCTTGTTTAGCAAACTTCATTGCATCGGCATCTTTGCCTGCTTTTTTAGCTTTTGCAGCTTTAGCTAGGTAAGTATCAACATAAGGTTTTTTCATTTTCTTTTGTTTCCAAACATTACCATCTCTTTTGTCTGCAAGTGCATGCAGAGACTTAGCTTCTTCAACTACACTGTTATAATCTGTTTTAGCATTACAAGCAGCTGTTATCGATAAAGCAGCGACTAGAGCAACTCCAATAAATAGTTTCTTCATTTTATTTCCTCCGATAGATATATAAAATAGCCTAATATTTTTTAAGCTTGTTACTATTCTATGCCTAAAATATAGATATTCAAAGGTAAAAATTACTATTTACCCTATAAAACTTTTTATGGTAGGTAAAGTCAAATGAATGGCTAAGATTTTTTACGATAAGATAATGTAGATTTAGGTATAATATTCTGTTTTCAAGAATTCTTTAAGGGGACAATGATGCGAATATTACAAGAAGCTCTTACATTTGATGATGTACTTCTCGTACCAGCTCATTCAACGGTGCTACCTTCTGATGTAAATTTAGAAACCAAACTATCTCGCAACATATCTCTAAACATCCCATTTGTTTCTGCGGCTATGGATACTGTTACCGAAGCAAGGCTTGCTATATCAATGGCACAAGAAGGCGGTATAGGTATTGTCCACAAAAATATGACGATTGAAGAACAGTCGCTAGTTGTAACTAAAGTAAAAAAATATGAGCATGGAGTTATTTTTGAACCTATTACCGTTCAAATAACCGATACGGTCGAAGATGTTCTAAAGGTAACCAAAGAAAATAGAATATCAAGTGCACCAGTGATGAAGGGTAAAGACTTGGTCGGTATAGTTACTAGCCGTGATTTACGCTACCTTGATGATATAAAACAACAAATATCACAAGTTATGACACCAAAAGAAAAGTTAGTTACCGTTACTAAAAAAGCTAAAAAAGATGAGGTATTAAACCTACTACATGAACATCGTTTAGAAAGACTGCTGGTGGTTGACAATGCCTTTAACTTAAAAGGCATGATAACAGTAAAAGATTTAAAAAAATCTGTTGATCACCCTAATGCCTGTAAAGATAAAGAAGGGCGTTTAAGAGTTGGAGCTGCGGTTGGAACTGGAATAGATACTGAACAACGCATAAAATCATTAGTAGATGCAGGTGTAGATACAATTATAATCGACACAGCACATGGACACTCACAAGGTGTTCTTGATAAAGTTAAATGGGCAAAAGATAATTTTCCAAAAATAGACATAATTGGTGGCAATATTGCCACAGCAGAAGCTGCATTAGACTTAGTTAAAGCTGGAGCAGATGCGGTGAAAGTAGGTATAGGACCTGGCTCTATTTGTACTACTAGGATAGTTGCAGGGGTTGGAGTACCACAACTAACTGCTATTTCTAATGTGGCAAAAGCACTAAAAGGCAAGGGAATTCCTGTTATTGCGGATGGAGGGATTCGTTTTTCAGGAGATGTGGCAAAAGCACTAGTTGCTGGAGCATCATCAGTTATGCTAGGCAGTATGTTTGCAGGAACAGAAGAATCGCCTGGAGAAGTAGAATATTACCAAGGAAGAGCTTACAAATCTTATCGTGGAATGGGTTCTCTTGGAGCAATGTCGCAATCACAAGGTTCATCAGACCGTTATTTTCAATCGTCCAATGCTGCAGACAAACTAGTTCCAGAAGGGATTGAAGGGCGAGTTGCCTACAAAGGAATGCTAGCACCAATTGTTCACCAACTAGTCGGTGGAGTTCGTTCAAGTATGGGCTATACAGGTTGTAAAGATATTATAGAGTTTAATAACAACCCCTCATTTGTTAGAATATCAAGTGCAGGAATGTCAGAAAGTCATGTGCATGATGTAACTATAACTAAAGAAGCACCAAATTATAGGGTCTAATCTTATGGAAAAACTAGACGAATTTACCCCTGAAGTAATTGGCAGGCTAATGAAACAAATTGAGTTTTTTAATGAATTCAATGAAGAAGAAATTAAGTTCGTGCTAAATTATATGGATGATTTCGTTCGCTATCAAGCCGATGAATCAGTAATAAAAGAGGGAGCTGTAGATGACTCATCAATGTTTGTAATGCTATCAGGTAGATGCGTTGTATCATCTGGTAAAGACAGAGTCTTCCTTGATGAAATAAAAGTAGGAGAGTTCTTCGGAGAAATATCCTTCTTTAATCTACACGGGCGCACAGCAGATGTAACCTCAACAGAGGTAGCTATACTATGGAAAATTAGTCATGCTCTTATTGAAGAGGCCACCCTAGAATTAAAAAACAAAATTTACCAGAAAATTATCAGAAAACTAACTAAGATTTTGATGCACAGTAATCAGCAAGTAACCAAATCATTGGTTTAACAATATCTACAGGAACAAGATTTAATGCCAACTCACAATATCCACGACCACCGTATTTTAATCCTTGATTTTGGATCGCAATATACACAACTAATTGCTCGCAGAGTTCGTGAAATAGGCATATATTGCGAAGTAGAGCCGTGGGATATTGAAGAAAAAGATGTACTAGAATTCAACCCAAAGGGCATAATTCTTTCAGGTGGTCCAGAAACAGTTATAGGTGATGATTCGCCAATAGCACCAGCTTGTGTATTCAACATGGACATTCCAGTGCTAGGTATTTGTTACGGCATGCAAACTATGGCAGAACAACTGGGTGGGCAAGTAATAAATGCACTTGAACATGAATACGGCTACGCACAAGTAAGAGCAAGAGGGCATACCCAACTTCTAAAAGACATAGAAGATAGCGTAACCCCAGAAGGATACGGAATGCTAGATGTATGGATGTCTCACGGAGATAGAGTTGAAGCCATGCCCGAAGGCTTTAAACTAATGGCATCAACAAGTAACTGCCCAGTAGCAGGCATGGCAAATGAAGACAAACATTTTTACGGCATACAATTTCATCCAGAAGTAACCCATACCGCGCAAGGTGAACGAATTATAGAAAGATTTGCTGCCGATATTTGTGGTTGTGAAAAATTATGGACAACCGAAAATATAATAGAAGATTCCATTACCAACATTCGCAAACAAGTTGGTACCGACGAAGTATTATTAGGACTTTCTGGGGGTGTTGACTCCTCAGTAGTTGCCGCACTACTGCACAAAGCTATTGGCACACAACTAACCTGTGTATTTGTTGACCATGGACTACTTCGCCATCAAGAAGGTGATCAAGTAATGGCAATGTTTGCTGAAAATATGGGGCTAAAAGTAATAAGAGTAGATGCAGAAGACTACTTTATAGGCAAGCTAAAAGGAGAATCTGATCCAGAGAAAAAACGCAAAATTATCGGACACGCCTTTATAAAAATATTTGACGAAGAATCAAACAAACTAAACGGAGTTAAATGGCTAGCACAAGGAACAATCTACCCAGATGTAATCGAATCAGCAGGCTCAAAAACTGGCAAAGCTAAAGTAATCAAATCACACCACAATGTAGGCGGACTGCCAGACGACATGGCACTAAAACTACTAGAACCACTAAGAGAACTATTTAAAGACGAAGTAAGAAAACTTGGCGTTGCTTTAGGACTACCTCGTGACATGGTCTATCGCCATCCATTCCCAGGGCCAGGGCTAGGAGTAAGAATTCTTGGCGAAGTAAAACAAGAATACGCAGAAATACTACGACTAGCAGACCATATATTTATAGAAGAACTAAGAAAAGCAGACCTATACCACAAAACCTCACAAGCCTTTGCCGTATTTCTACCAGTAAAATCAGTAGGAGTAGTAGGCGACGCTAGAAGATACGACTATGTTATCGCCCTAAGGGCAGTAGAAACCATCGACTTCATGACCGCAAGATGGGCACACCTACCCTATGAATTTTTAGAGCTAGTATCAGGCAGAATAATCAACGAAATATCAAGAATAACCAGAGTAACCTACGACATATCAAGCAAACCACCCGCAACCATAGAATGGGAGTAAAACTACCCCCCCCCCCTCCAAAGAACAAAAAAAATGGATGCAACACGCCCTAAAACTTGCCCAAAAAGCTGAACAAGAAGGCGAAGTACCAGTAGGAGCCGTAATAATAGAAGACGGAAAAATAATAGGCGAAGGCTGGAATCAAACCATACAACTAAACGACCCAACCGCTCATGCAGAGATGGTTGCCTTAAGGAAAGCTGGGCAAACCAAACAAAATTACCGCCTTAATAATTTAACTATGTTTGTAACATTAGAACCTTGTGCAATGTGTGCGGGAGCTTTAGTTCATAGTAGGCTATCCAAAATAATTATTGCCAGCAAAGACCCACGAACAGGTTGTGCAGGTAGTTTAATGAATCTATTGCAACATGATAGTTTAAATCATAAGTTAGAAATTGAATTTGGGTTATTACAACAAGAATCTAGCCAATTAATAAGCCAGTTTTTTAAAAACAAAAGGCAGAATAAAAGCTTTAATAAAACAAACTAAATTAGTTCAAGATGAGACATTTGCACGAAAAAGTATTAAATTAATTTAAGAATTATGTAATTGTTGGTTATTTACTTTAAAATCAATGCAACTAAAATTATTATTGAACAGAGTGAGTCTGCGTCGTATTTTTTTTGTTTAGTTCCAAATTCTTATGGTTTTAGTTATACATTTCCAAAAAGTAGTCAATTTATAGAAAGTGTATTACACACTAATGCCAAGACGATTAAGCAAGTTAGTTTATGTTCTCAGTCTAATGTGCCTCCATAACAAACCCCTCCTTCCGACATTGGAATAGTAATTAGCGCATTTGTAGAGGCAACATGCGTATCTTTTTCAA
>CAZMHA010000100.1:0-4968 GCA_964565985.1 uncultured Piscirickettsiaceae bacterium
CACCGGTCAATGGGTCAAACCAAGCAATAGATTCTACCTCATCGTCAAACAACTCAATCCTTACCGCATATTCATCAGCTTCGGCAGGAAACACATCAATTACATCGCCCCTTACACGATAGGTTCCGCGCCATAATTCCATATCATTACGGGTGTATTGCATTACCGAAAGTTGCTTTAAAATATCTCGTTGCGAAAGCACATCGCCTAATCTTACTTGTAAAATCATACTCAAATATTGTTTAGGATCACCTAAACCATAAATTGCAGAAACTGTTGCTATTAAAATTACATCTTCCCTTTCTAACAACGCTTTAGTCGCCGACAAACGCAACTGTTCTATTTGATCATTTACTGATGAGTCTTTGGAAATATAAGTATCTGAAGCAGGTACATATGCCTCTGGTTGATAGTAGTCATAATAAGAAACAAAATACTCCACCGCATTGTTTGGAAAAAAACCTTTCATTTCTCCATACAATTGGGCGGCAAGAGTTTTATTGTGAGCTAAAATAATAGTCGGTCGTGCCACTTCTCTTATTACATTAGCCATGGTAAAAGTCTTACCTGAGCCAGTAACCCCTAGCAAAGTTTGAAATGCTTCTCCATTTTCAATCCCTTCAATTAATTCTGCAATTGCTTTTGGCTGATCTCCTGCTGGTTGATAAGGTGATTTTAATTGGAATTTTTTAGGCATGCAGGTACTTTTTTTCTGATAAAATTAAAGGTACTATTTTAACCGAAATATAAAAGAGCTTTGCAAAATGTCTAGACTATCCAATCGAATAAACCAAGTAAAACCCTCCCTTACCTTAATAATCACCGCTAAGGCAGCTGAATTAAAGAAAGCAGGAAAAAATATTATTAACTTAGGTGCTGGTGAACCTGACTTTGATACTCCAGAGCATATTAAACAAGCAGGAATTAATGCTATAAAAAATGGACAAACTCGCTATACCGCAGTAGATGGTATTCCAGAATTAAAAGAGGCTATTATTAAAAAGTTTAAGCGAGACAATAATTTAAACTTTGAAAAAAACCAAATTTTAGTTTCATCAGGAGGAAAACAAAGTTTTTACAACCTTTGCCAAGCCGTTTTAAATGATGGTAACGAAGTTATAATTCCAGCTCCATACTGGGTTTCTTATCCTGATATGGCTTTACTGGCGGGAGGAAAACCTATTATTATTGAAGCAAACATTGAACAAGGCTTTAAAATAATTCCTCAACAACTAGAAGATTCCATCACCGATAAAACTAAAATATTCGTCCTAAATAGCCCATCTAACCCAACAGGTGCGGTTTATACAAAACAAGAATTAAAAGAACTAGGCTCTGTCCTCAACAAATACCCAAACATACTTATTGCCTCCGATGATATGTATGAGCATATTTTATTAGCAAAAACACCATTCACTAACATTTTAGAAGTATGCCCAGAACTAACTGACAGAACAATAGTTATGAATGGAGCTTCTAAAGCCTATTCCATGACTGGTTGGCGAATTGGTTATGCAGGAGCTCCAGAAGATATTATTTCAGCCATGCGTAAAGTTCAATCACAAAGTACATCTAACCCCTGTTCAATATCTCAAGTTGCGGCAACAGAAGCATTAAACGCTTCACAAGAATGTATTCAAATAATGCTAACTGAATTTAAAAAACGCCATGAATTTGTAGTTAAAAGAATTAATGAAATTCCAGGTTTTAAATGCATTCACGCCGCAGGAGCTTTTTACGCATTTTTTAATGTAGAAGAAGCCATGTTAAAGAAAGGATTTAAAACAGATACAGAAATGGCAACCGCCATACTAGAAGAGGAAGAAGTCGCCCTAGTACCAGGGTCAGCTTTCGGTGCAGACAATCACTTAAGAATATCCTTCGCTACCAGTATGGAAAATCTAATTAATGCTCTTGAACGAATTAATAACTTTATGTTAGAATAAAACTTATGGATATTAATAGCTTACAACATCATGTGTCTAATTCAAACTCTAACAGCATTAGTTTAAATAGCCAAGGAATAAAGTCTGAAGAAAAAGAGCCGGGGGCAATTACTCTTTTACGAGAGCAAAAATCCTCTTCGGTTAATCAAGAGCATGTTGATAAAAACAGCCAGCCGGTAGAAAAAACAACAGAATCAAAACAAGCGGATGCTGAATACCAACAAGTTATTGCACAGCTAAAATCTAGAGATAGAGAAGTTAGAGCTCATGAAGCAGCTCACCTAGCAGCAGCTGGACAACATGCAAGAGGAGGGGCAAGCTACAGTTACCAAACAGGACCTGATGGTCGCCAATATGCGATTGGTGGTGAAGTAAGCATTGACACTTCTGCAATACCTAATGATCCAGAAGCCACCTTAGCAAAAGCACAGCAGATACAAAGAGCTGCACTTGCACCCGCAGAGCCTTCTGCACAAGATATAGCCGTTGCTGGGCAAGCGTCACAAATGGCAATTCAAGCAAGAAAAGAAATAGCTGAGGCAAGGCTAGAAAGTACAAATAGTACAAACGATTCAAAAGAAACTGAAGTTAAAAACGAAAATCCAGAAACTCCGTCATCAAATAGAAACGATTCATCAGATAAAAACCCTTCTATGAACGCGTTATTAAACCAACAAAACCAATTTCAAATCAGAAATTTACTTGCATCTTAATAAAATCAACATTCAAATAAAATACAAAACAACTAACGTGAAAGCCAATAAAACTTCCTAGCCAGTTAGTTGTAAAAATATTTTAGTCTCAGTCTTCGGTAAAGACCTCTTCGCCTGTACTTATAATAAGTGGATCTGCTATTCCTAGCTCATCACTTTTACCTTCATACGGAAAAAGGTTTAAAATATAACGCATAGCTTCTAAGCGAGCACGCTTTTTATCATTAGACTTTACAACGGTCCAAGGAACTTCTTTAGTATTTGTATAGAAAAACATATCTTCTTTCGCTTTTGTATACTCATCCCATCTATCTAATGAAGCCAAGTCCATAGGGCTTAATTTCCATTGTTTTAGCGGATCACCCTTACGAGAATTAAAGCGGCGTAACTGCTCTTCCTGGCTAACAGAGAACCAAAACTTTATGATTTCAATGCCACTAGCAGAAAGCATTCTTTCAAATTCTGGTGCCTGATGCATAAATTGATTATATTCCGGAGGAGTACAAAACCCCATTACCCTCTCAACACCACCACGGTTGTACCAAGATCTATCTAATAAAACAATTTCTCCAGCCGTAGGAAGATGGTTTATATAACGCTGAAAATACCACTGTCCTTGTTCAATTTCATTTGGCTTGTCTAAAGCAACTACTCTAGCTCCACGAGGGTTAAGGTGTTCCATTATGCGTTTAATTGTTCCACCTTTACCAGCTGCATCTCTACCTTCAAAGACGATTACAACGCGCTTACCTTCTTCTTTTACCCATCTTTGTAGTTTTAATAATTCAATCTGTAAACTTAATTTTTCAGACTCATATACTTTCTTCTTTATTTTGTCTTTATATGGATACTTCACATCACTTGATCTAATCTTTTTCACTTTTTTTCCTTTTTTATTGAATGAAAAACATTATTAACCCCTTAATAATACTCTAACTAGAGAAATAAAAAAAAATCAAATAATTTAATAAGGAAAATAGAAAAAATTAATATAGATAATATATACAATTAAAAGGCACACTGAATAACTAAACCAACCCCTTTTCAGCAAGATAAAGTAATAAAGCGGCATAAGAACGACCTTCTGAAAAGTCTTTCTGATTTAGCAAATTTTTCCAGTCTTTAATTGGCCAATATATTACTTCTAAAGGTTCTGGCTCATCACCTACCGCAAATTTTTCTATTAAATCTTCTGCCAGTACAAGGTGAGTTTGGTGTGTCATATAACCAGATGCTAGAGAAACCGTTTTGAGTAGTTTTATTTTTTTCGGCAAATATCCTAGTTCTTCTTGGCTTTCTCTCTCAACCGCTTGTTGCCAAGTTTCGCCATCATCAACCTTACCTTTTGCAAAGGTCAATTCATAGCGTTCAACCCCTGCGGCATACTCTTTAATCAGCACAAAACAGTCATCTTTTATCGCTATAATAAGCACCGCTCCACTTGCGGTACTAAGCATTCTTTCGTACTGCATTTGTACGCCGTTATTAAACTGCAATTGCAACTGTTCAACACAAAAAAGTTTTGAACGCATGGCGATCTTTTTTGAAAGAATTTTGGGTAATTTTGTATTAAGGCTTATATCATTCATCTGTTAATCATAAACAAAGACACTTAAAAATGCGAATAGAAAAATTAAATCTGCCTTGGGACGAGATTGATACCGTTTTGTTAGATATGGACGGCACGCTATTAGATTTACACTTTGACTATCATTTTTGGATGCACTATCTGCCAAAAAAATATGCCGAAAAAAACAATATTAGCATCGACGAGGCTGATAAGTTTATCCACGATAAAATTCATTCGCAAATGGGCACGTTGAACTGGTACTGTTTAGACTATTGGACTGAACAATTGGATTTACCCGTCGCAAAATTAAAGCATGATTTAAAACACCTTATTAAACCACATCCAGAGGTTTTAAATTTTTTGCAAGCATTGCATGCTAGCAAAAAACAAGTGATTATGGTCACAAATGCACATCGTGACAGCCTTGATATTAAGTTAGAAGTCACCAAAATTGCCAATTATTTTGACCACCTTGTAAGTGCACACGATTACGGAAAACCAAAAGAGGATATTCTAATATGGCAACATATCAAACAAGATTTTCCTTTTCAGGCGGAGAAAACGCTGTTAATTGATGACAACATCACCGCACTGACCACCGCTAAAGCATTTGGTATCAAACATTGCCTTGCGGCAACCTTTGTCAGTGAAAAAATGGATAAAATTGACCCAAAAGACTTCCCGCACTTCGAAAACTTTACTCAAATCATGCCTAAATAAATTAATAACAAGTAAAAAA
>CAZMHA010000101.1:0-2216 GCA_964565985.1 uncultured Piscirickettsiaceae bacterium
GAAATACTCGGCTACCAACCTCGTAACCAGACTCATTAATGGTAGGGTTTTTAATATATTTTGCATAGCTGTCATAGTTGTTAAACCCACTATTGTTGGCTACTCTGACTGTATTTAGGCAGTCTTGCGGTAATTCTTTTATAAATCTTGAGGGCTGTGGATAAAATTCTTTACCGTGCATTCTTCTACGATTGGCGTGACTAATGACTAGCTTAGTTCTGGCTCTGGTTACGCCTACATAGGCTAAACGCCGTTCTTCTTCTACTTTGTTTGGGTCTTCTCGTGATTGTTGTGATGGAAATAATCCTTCTTCTAAACCTATCATAAATACTAGCGGAAACTCTAGTCCTTTTGCGGAGTGCAGGGTCATTAATTGTACCGATTCTTCCCATTTGTCTGCTTGCTGTTCGCCGGCTTCTAAGGCGGCTTGAGCAAGAAACTCTGCTAGTGGATTTTGAAAAATAGTGTCGTCCATAAAATCAACCCCTGATTCTTCTGGGCTTTCTCCCGTTGCTTCTTCAACCAGCTCTGTTGGTTTAAAGGTACTTGCCGCATTTATTAATTCGTCAACATTTTCTAATCTGCCTAGTCCTTGTTCTGTTTTGTCTTTTTCAAAATGCATCTGTAAACCAGATTGGGTAATTATTTTCATTACCTGATCTTGTAAATCTAGATGGTTGGTTTGTTCATCAAGTTGTTCAATTAAAGATATAAAGTTTGCAACAGAGGTTTTTGCGCGAGCGGTTAAGCCGTGTTCTACCATTTGCTGTGCTGCTTGCCAGAGAGATATTTGATTTAGTTTTGCTTCCATTCTAATCATATCTGCGGTTTTATTGCCAATACCACGGGGGGGGTGATTATAAACTCGCTCGAAAGCAGCATCGTCTTCTCGGTTTAACAATAGGCGTAAATAGGCTAGTACATCTCTAATTTCGGCACGATCATAAAAACGCAGTCCGCCATAAACTCTATAGGGGATTTTACTTTGCAGGAGAGAGTGTTCTATTACGCGAGATAAGGCATTTGAACGATATAAAATTGCAATATCAGTACGATTACCCCCTTGCTCAACCCAGCTTTCAATTTTATTACAGAGATAACGGGCTTCATCTTGTTCGTTAAAGGCTTCGTAAATATCTATCTGTTCACCATCTTCTCCAGCACACCATAGATTTTTGCCCATACGATCTTCATTGTGGGCAATTAATTCATTGGCGGCCTTTAAAATTGTGCCAGTAGAGCGATAGTTTTGTTCTAAACGCACGGTTTTAACATCATTAAAATCACGGTCAAACTGGCGAATATTCTCAATCTTTGCTCCACGCCAACCATAGATAGATTGGTCATCATCTCCAACAATAAATAACCTGCCATTTTCCCCTGTTAATACGCGTAGCCATGCATATTGCAAACTATTGGTGTCTTGAAATTCATCTACCAGAATATGGCGATAACGAGCTTGATAATGTGCCAATACCTGTGGGTTTTTTAACCACAATTCATGAGCCCGTAATAATAATTCGGCAAAATCTACCAAACCAGATCGTTGGCATTGTTCTTCATATGCTTGATAAATTTGTACCATTTTTACAATATAGGGATTATGACCTGGGTCAATATGCTGTGGACGACGCCCTTCTTCTTTTTCACCATTAATAAACGCTTGTACCTGTTTGTGTGGCCATTGCGTTTCATCTAGTTCCATAATTTTAAGTAGCCGTTTTATTACTCGTTTTTGATCATCCGCATCTAAAATTTGAAAGGTTTGTGGTAGCCCAACTTCACTGTAATGAGTGCGTAATAATCGGTAGGCAATGCCATGAAAAGTTCCCATAGTAATACCTTGGGCGTCATTGCCGATTAGTTCATCTACTCGCCCACGCATTTCACTTGATGCTTTATTAGTAAAGGTAACCGCAAGAATATTGTACGCAGAAAAGCCCATAACCTGTATAAGCCAAGCAATACGATGAATTAATACCCGTGTTTTTCCACTGCCTGCACCTGCTAAAATCAAAGCATGGCGATCATCAACCGCTACTGCTTCTCGTTGAGCATCATTTAGTTCATCTAAAATGTAAGAGATATCCATATAAGCACCAAATCCGTTATTTGCCCTTTTCAACCATTTCCGCAATTGCGGGGGGGGGGGGGGGGGTTTTTCCCACATTTAATAAAATGTCTTCTTAAAAAATTTTTAATATTATAATCATTTA
>CAZMHA010000101.1:2226-4915 GCA_964565985.1 uncultured Piscirickettsiaceae bacterium
TACCAAAACTTATAATCCCCGCTATTTTTTCTACAATTTGTGTGTGGGGGGGGGGAGCATTTTTGCAATGAATTATACTAAGGATTTAGGTACAATATTCTGAATATATAATAATTTGGATTTTTTATGCCTGACAATAACATTAATACTAGTAAACTTTCTAGTGGTCGCTTTAGCGAAGCTACTGACGCTTTTGTAGAGGAATTTACCTCATCTATCCTATTTGACAACCGTATGTATAAACAGGATATACAAGGCTCAATCGCCCATGCACATATGCTGGTTAAGGCTAATATCCTGTCGAGCAAGGAACTAGATGATATTGTTCAAGGCTTAGCACAAATAGAGCAAGAAATTACTGCTGGTGAATTTGAATGGTCTATACAGCAGGAAGATATTCATATGAATATTGAAGCTAGATTGACGAGTTTAATTGGCATGACTGGTAAAAAGTTGCATACTGGTCGCTCTAGAAATGATCAGGTGGCTACTGATATTCGTTTATATTTGCGTGATGAAATTGATTTAATCCTGCCAGAGATGCAACGGCTACAAGCTGGAATTATAAGTTTGGCAGAAAAAGAGCATGCTACTATTATGCCTGGTTTTACCCATTTACAAACTGCACAGCCTGTTACTTTTGGTCACCACATGATGGCTTGGTTTGAGATGATTGTTCGTGATGTTGAACGCTTAGTTGATTGTCGTAAAAGAGTTAATACTATGCCATTAGGTTCTGCTGCTCTTGCTGGTACAACCTATCCTATTGATCGCCAGATTACCGCAGATATCTTAAACTTTGCTAGAATAAGTGAGAATTCACTTGATGCGGTTTCTGATCGTGATTTTGCGATTGAGTTTAATGCTTTTGCGGCTATTTTTATGATGCACCTATCGCGTTTTGCAGAAGAAATGGTGCTTTGGTCTTCTGCTCAATTTAAGTTTATTGATTTGCCTGATCGTTTTTGTACAGGTTCTTCAATTATGCCACAAAAGAAAAATCCAGATGTTCCAGAACTTGTACGAGGCAAAACTGGTCGAGTTTATGGGCATTTAGTTAGTTTATTAACTTTGATGAAGTCGCAACCCTTGGCTTATAACAAGGACAATCAAGAAGATAAAGAGCCTCTGTTTGACACAATTGACACAATTAGAGGCAGTTTGCGCGCATTTGCCGACATGATTCCTGCAATTATCGTCAACCAAAAAAATACCTATAATGCAGCTAAAACTGGTTTTTCTACCGCCACGGACCTGGCTGATTACTTAGTAAATAAGGGTTTAGCCTTTAGAGATGCTCATGAAATTGTTGGCTTGGCGGTTGCTCATGGAATTAAGACTGAACAGGATTTATCAGAAATGTCTTTGCAGACTTTACAGGATTTTAGCAAGGATATAACTGAAGAGGTATATGATGTTTTAACCTTAGAAGGTTCGGTTAATGCTAGAGACCATTTGGGTGGCACGGCTCCTAAACAAGTATTGGCGGCAATTAAAAGAGCTCAAAAATCAATCTCCCAAATCTAATCAAACTGCATTACTGATTTAACTTTTAGTCCTTGGTGGTTGAAGTTATTTAAGGAGACACTGAACAACTGATTGAAATTCTGCGCGGACTTATAGCCCATCAATTCTAGGCATGTTGTGCAGGTAATGGTTATTCCATTGCCAAGCAACATAACGACGAAGTGATGGGCTATAAGCCTCGCCCTTCGGGGCTTAGCCAAGTTTACAGCCTCTGCCCATTCTTGTTCTTAAAAAGTGCCGACATTTCATCGATAGTTTCAACAAAATGTTTTTTTAATAGGGGAGAAATGTCTCTAAATAAAATACCTTTTTGCGGAAAAGAAAATTAGGGACTAGGTCTAAATATTGCTCTAAAAATGATTGTGACATAAATTTTTGTAAATAATTATCAATGAATTAATATAAAATACCGTCTTAAATTTAAACGATACAACTAACTGACTACAATTATGCCAACAACATTAACTGAAAACAAGTACGAAGATAAGTTATTAAGTGATCTTCCTCTTAATGCGAGGGATATAGCCGTTAACTTTTTTACCCATAGCTCACTGAAAGAGATGTTAGTTAAGTTGCAAGAAAAAGAACCTGATTTAGATGTATTAAAAGAATATAAGGTATCACCTGAACATTGGATAGCTATTTTACAGGCAGCTATACTGGCAAAAACAACCTGTTTTTTACCGCAAAAAAGTTTTTCTCAACAAGAAATTTTATATATGGTAAAAATAGTTTGCATATGCATAGACTACCCAACAGATGACTTTTCAATAGTTGCAGTAGCAGACTATACTAAAGAAGACATGCCTATACTTCACGATTGGTTACTTAACCTATCAAGAATAAAGACTTAAACACCAAACACCTATCAGCTTTGTGTTTTCCTAAGGAGGCACTGAACAACTAACATAATTCTGGCAACGCCAAGTTTTCACCTACAAGGCATCATTTTGTAGTAATAGCTAGCTATTGCAAAAAATGATAACGCAGCAGGTGAGAACTTGGCTAAGCCCCGAAGGGCAAGGCTTCTAGCTAGAAGACTTGCAGAATTTTATCTTAGTTGTTAAGCGTTTCCTTAAGGAAGCCCTTAAGAAAACTCTTAGGCCTACTTTTTAAATATCTACCACTATGGTTCCATCAGCAATCAAGTCATCAATTGTTT
>CAZMHA010000102.1:0-4903 GCA_964565985.1 uncultured Piscirickettsiaceae bacterium
GTGAAAACTTGGAGTTGCCAGAAATTATGTTAGTTGTTCAGTGCCTCCTTAATGTACTAACACTGGGAGACGCTAAACCAAATACGCCTAAAACGCTGTTTAAAAATAGGGATACAACAAAACTTATAATTATGAGTGTTGTAGAAATAGATAAAAATATTACTTTAAACATAAATAACCTCGGCTAGTTAAAAACATCATTATTGGCATCGTAAACAGGACTTTTTATATCTAAAGCTCCCAGTACGCTATGGAATATATGCTGATGACCATAGTGTTGTTCTATCTTTGTTTTTGTTTTTTTATTGGATGACCATACAATAAAAGGCACTTTTTTCTGCTCATCTGGGGCAATGGAAAGAGGTGTGCCATGTAAATATAGCCCATATTCACCTAAGGACTCCCCATGATCTGAAGCATAGATTAAGCTTGTTGCACTATTCGTGAATTTTTTTAGTAGATTAATTGCCCTATTAATAAAGTAATCGGTGTATAGAATAGTATTGTCATAGCTATTTATTAGTTCTTGTTGAGTACACTGTTGCAGTTCTACCGATTGACAGGTGGGTTTAAACACTTCAAACTTTTTAGGGTATTTTTTATAGTAAGAGGGGCCATGACTACCTGTTTGGTGTAGAACAATAAATATATTTTGTTTTTTAGAGGCTCTAATTCTATCTGCAAGACCTTTAAATAATACTTCATCATAGGCACAACCTTCGCCGACACAATTTTTACGAATTTCACTAGCATGCAAATAACTGTTTACTTTTATCTTTGGCTCTCCCCAGTTATTAGCCCTCCAAATAACATCTACCCCCTGGCGAGATAGATAGCTAGGTAGGGGTTCATAGTTTACTTGTAGCATGCCCGTTTTTGTATGAGAGAGCATGCAGGAAATAGAGGCTGTGGTGTAGGTTGCACAGGCATCAGTGTTTTTAAAAGTAGTAACATCTTGTTTAGATAATAGAGGGTTTGTTTGTCTATCATAACCATATAAGGAAAAGTTTTGTGCTCTAGCACTTTCGCCAATAATTAAAATAACTATATGTTTATTATTATTTTTAAAACTAGCATCAGGAAGTAAAGTTTGTTTTATATTTTTTTTTGCCTGTTCATCATAATAACGAGCCGTATTTATAACATATGACCAGGGCATAACTATTCCTCCAAGTTTTTTGCCATTATTATCAAACCAAAGCCAAGTGCTAGATGCTGAATAAATCCACAAACTACTAGTTACAAAAATGATAGCAAATAGGGATAGTAATTTTAATCTAGATACCATTTGTAACTTAAATTTAAATAAAAACAAGCTGGGTAATGCTCCCAATAAAACAATATAAATAAACATTTTATAATGTAAAAAATCGGTTGATTCTGCTAAGCTGGTGTTAAAAATATTACCAATCATAGTTTTATCAAGCATTACCTTATAGGTCACTACAAAATAAATAGCTACCGAGTTTGTGGCAGATATAATGATTGCTAAAGGCTTTATTAGGTGTTGTGAAATAAGAGCAAATGTTAAGAATATAATAGAGGTAAATAAGAAAACTACTACCAAAATAGTTAAAAAAGTATGAACCCCACTTAGCGTTAGTATTGCAAGGTTTTCTATACTAAAAATATATAAAGGAATATTGTAGATTGTCAGGTTAAAGATAGTAAATAGTAAAATAAAGTTACTAGTAGTTATCTTCCAAGACAAATTGGAAAAAAGATTTAAATTTAAAATGGTGAGTTTCCTTCAGGGCTTACTTTAAAAGCTCATTATATAGAAAACAAGATCGTTTTGTTTTTTGTGTAATAATATCTAAAATTTCTATAAAAGCACGATTAAGAAAAGTTTTAAAATGAAAAGACAACTTAAATTCACAAAAATGCATGGGCTGGGTAATGATTTTATGGTGATAGATGCCATTAATCAACAGGTTGATTTAGATAAATCATCTATCCAGCAGTGGGCAGACCGTAATTTTGGCATAGGGTTTGACCAATTGTTGTTGGTAGAAAAGTCAACAGAGGTTGATTTCAAATACCGTATTTTTAATGCAGATGGTTCAGAAGTTAACCAATGTGGTAATGGAGCAAGGTGTTTTGCCAAGTTTGTGTTTGATAAAGGTTTGACCAATAAAAAAGAACTTATGGTTGCAACAGGTTCTGGAATAATTAAGCTTATTTTAGAGGCCAATGACCAGGTAAAAGTTAATATGGGCTGTCCTGATTTTTCCCCTAGGAGCTTGCCATTTAATCTGCCAGAACAACAAGGTAATTATGCAATTAATGTTGATGGTGAGGAGGTTATTATTGGAGCTGTTTCAGTAGGCAATCCTCATGCCGTTATAAAAGTTGATGATGTTAGTACTGCACCTGTAACTATATTGGGTGCAAAAATAGAAGCCCATGAATTGTTTCCTGAAAGGGTTAATGTTGGGTTTGCACAGGTAGTTTCGCCTAGTAAAATAAAATTAAGAGTTTATGAGAGAGGTTCGGCAGAAACTCTTGCCTGTGGTACTGGTGCTTGTGCGGCGATGGTTGTTCTTAGGCAATGGCAAGAAGTAGCGGATATAGTAACCGTTTCTTTACCTGGTGGGGACTTGTTGATTGAATGGTCTGGTGATATTAACACACCAATAATGATGACTGGTCCAGCTAAAACCGTATTTGATGGAGTTATTGATTTTGAGTAAAAACATAGTGGCAGAAGATATTGAAAATTATCTAAATAAAAACCAAGAATTTTTTCATAATTTCCCAGAGTTACTTAAAGATTTAAGTATTCCTCATCCAAAATCAGGTAAAGAGATTTCTTTGCTTGAACATCAGATATTAAAGCTGCGAGAACAGAAGGATATACTACAAATAGAAGTTGATACCTTAAAAAATATTGCCGGAGAAAATGGAAAGTTACTGCATAAGGTTTATCAATTAGCTGATACTTTGTTAGCTTGCGAAACGGAACAGTTAGCTATTGATGCTGTTTACAAAATAATGCATGAGTTGTTTTTGGTAGAACATGTAGCTATGGTTTCTTGGGATGTTCCTCGTGGTAATGTGTCGGGAATTACACAGTTAGGCCTTAGCCAAAGTTGGTCAATGGCATTAAAAACCAGGCTAGAGTCAACCGAACCAGTTTGTGGGTGGTTAGAAGATGATTGGCAAAAAGGTTTGTTCCATACCAATAAGACCATGGAGTCTGCTTGTATTTTGCCCCTAGGAGAGGAAAGGATTTGGGGGGTATTGGCACTTGGTTCAACTAAAAATAGGTTTGACCCAGAGTTAGGAACATATTTTTTAGATGTTATGGGAAAGATGATTACACAACGCTTAAAAAGGTTGTTTGAGTAGTTGGATGAAGGCTCATGTTTTTTTAAATATATTTATCTATCTCGAACATTAGCCTGTCTAACGATCCAGCTTGGTTTTTAAAGCATTGGCAGGCTTTGTCACCAGCGGTTTTTTGTAGTTTTTTATCTTTTGCAAGGGCCGTTAGTTGTTTTGATAAGTGCTGTTCATCTTTTACAATTTGTACCGCATCTTGTTGTTGAAACTCATCAAATAATGCTTGTAAATTTTGAAAGTTAGGCCCTGAAATTGTGGGTTTTGCTAAGGATGCAGGCTCAATAATATTATGACCACCAAAAGGAACGAGGCTCCCTCCAATAAATGCAACATTAGCTAGTTTAAACCAAAGCATCATTTCTCCAACACTATCAGCTAGGTAAACTTGCGTATGTTCAGCTATAGGCTCATTTTTAGAGCGAATGGCAAGTTCTGTATTTTTAAAAATTTTAGCAACTTCTTTAAATCTTTCAGGGTGCCTAGGGGCAACGATTAGTAATGCGTCGGGTTGTTCTTTTAATAGTAGTTTATGTGCATCTAGTAAAAGTTGCTCTTCTGCTTTACTGCCCGCCACTGAACCATGTGTACTTGCAGCTACCCAAATAAAACGCTGGTCAATTTTGTTATGGGTAGAAAATTTATCTACTTTACTTTCTATATTTACTGGAATTTCAATATCTGATTTTATGTTGCCAAGTGTTTTGATCTGTTCTTTATTTGCACCAAGTTTAATGAAATTATCGGTATCTTGTTGGAATTGAGCGGCTATAAATTTTGTTTTATTAAGTGCATCGGCGGTCAGTTTACCTGCATATTTTTTGTAGGCTTGAAATGACTTTTCTTTTAAACGAGCATTAGCCAAAATTAAAGGAACCCCTTGTTTTTGGCAAGCATGGTATAGGTTAGGCCATATTTCAGTTTCTATCATTATGACTAACTCTGGTTTAATTTGTTTTAAAAATCTATTTATTGCAAAGGGATAATCATATGGAATCATTTGATGTTGGATTTTAACAGGAGAGAATTTTAATGCTTGAATTGCTCCCTGTATAGAACCACTAGTTAGAGTTATAGGTTTATCAGGATATTGTTGTTTAAGTTTGGTTAGTAGTGGGAATATTGAACGAGTTTCCCCAACTGAAACAGCATGTACCCAAATACCATGTTCAGCAAGTTTAGTTGGGTTTAATCCAAACCTAGATTTAAAACAGTGTGATATTTTTACATCTTGCAGTTGTTTGGCTTTACGGCATCGTTTAACAGCTTCATAAATGACTAGAGGTAAGGCTATAAAAAGTAATAGTCGGTATAAAAATAGGGGCATAAAGTATAGTTTTTTATTTATTTAGGTCGTAAATTTGAATTACACCTGTAACTTGTTTATCGTCCTTAACAAGTAATGAGGTTATTTTCTTTTTATTCATTAGTTCTTCTGCAGTTGATAAGCGTTCATTTTCATCAATCATGGTTGGGTTGGCACTCATAATATCTTGAGCAGTTTTACTCATAATATTATGAGCATCTATTTGCATATGGCGTCGTAAATCACCATCGGTTA
>CAZMHA010000103.1:0-4735 GCA_964565985.1 uncultured Piscirickettsiaceae bacterium
CAAGGCTTCTAGCTAGAAGACTTGCAGAATTTTATGTTAGTTGTTCAGTGCCTCCATATTGTAAGTAACAATAAAAAACCAGTCCTTATATTCTGGTTTTTTTATACTTAAAATTCATTAAAAACTCACTTTCCTTTTAAATAAATATCATCATCAAAACAACTTAACCACTCTGGTTTCATAATAACCAGTGATAAAGCAATCATTCCGTTCATAAAGGCTTCTGGAAACGCCATCAAAGGAATATAGGGTAAATAACTATAATTAAGCTCTGCTAATGTATAGGCTCCTGAATAGTACATAACCGCGGCAGAGGTGAACAATACAAAGAGAGTGCTTAAGGCTGAAACGAAAAAACCATTAAACAATACGAACACAAAAAAGTTTTTTTCTAAAAACTTGTAAGATAACAGTGTCATAAACCATACTAATAAAACAGGTAAAACCAAAAGCACTGCTCCACTCAAACCTAAAGCTAACCAATCACCATCTTTAATTAATGCGACAGTAACCATAGCAATTAAACCAGATAAAATGGCGAACTGAGGACCAAACATTAAAGTAACGGAAGTTAAAAGCAGCATGTGAAAACCCATACCAGGGTCAAGACCAGCAACCCCTACCCAAGCAAGAATTAACAGCATTGTGGTTCCTACAAATACATGTTGCGACTCTGAATCACCTACTATTTTATACCAAGGGGCTTTTAATAAGCTCCAAATTACAGCAAGTGTAAGTAAAGCATAACCAGGTACCAACCAAAATAATGAAAAACCTTCTGCAGAAAAATTCACTTTAATTTACCTTTTTTCTATAAAATACACTTTTTCTATACTAACCTTTAAAAACAAATGTTACCAATTAAAATAATTTTTGCATTCCTCTATGATTTATTGCTGTTACTTGCTGTTTGGCTTGTTGCTGCCATGCCGTTTGTTATTTGGCAGGGAGACAGTTTACAAACTAATGCAAACAGCATGCTATCCTTTCAAGTATACCTACTAGCAATAACCTATGTTTACCTTACTTACTTTTGGACACTAAACGGACAAAGCCCTGGCTTAAGAGTGTGGAAGCTAAAATTACAACGCCTAGATGGCTATATTCTCACACGCCATAATGCAAACACCCGTTTTATATTAGGTGTTTTATTCTTTTCCTTTGGTTGGGTTTTATTATTTTTTATTGGCAGAACCTTACAAGATAAACTTTCAGGTACAGAAATAGTGCCACAGGACCTTTAATGAAAACTTTAATAATCCATACTAATAACCTAAATAGTGAACAGAAAAAACTATTAGAAAATAGTTTTAGTACAAAAATATACCAAAAAAATAAGCACTATAGGATAGATGCCGAGAATATAAGCCAAGAGCAGGTTTCTTCATTGTCTTCTCTGTTACAAATAGATTTAAACATCCTGCCTCATGCGTTTATTGGCAAGCAGGTAAAGTTACTAATTAGCGATATGGATTCAACTTTAATCGGTATAGAGTGCATAGATGAAATTGCAGATATGATGAATATAAAACCACAGGTTGCCAAAATTACTGAAGCTACTATGCAAGGAAATATAGACTTCGAATCTTCGCTAACTCAACGAGTAAAATTATTAACGGGGCTAGATACCTCCGCTTTAGAAAAAGTATATAAAGAAAGGTTGTTTTTAAACCAAGGGGCTGAAGAATTAATTGCAGGTCTAAAGTTAAATAGTATTAAATTTGCATTAGTTTCAGGTGGCTTTACCTTTTTTACTGAACGCTTAGAAAAACAACTAGGATTAGATTTTACAAGAGCAAACCTACTAGCAGAAGAAAATAGCAAACTAACTGGTAGCGTTGTCGGTAAGATTGTTGGCGCAGAAGCCAAAGCAGAGTTTTTACATGAACTTTGTAAAAAACTAAACATAAAACCACCGCAAGTTATAGCAATAGGCGATGGTGCAAATGATTTAGCTATGATGAAAGTAGCAGGGTTAAGCATTGCATATAGAGCAAAACCAGCAGTACAACAACAAGCCAAGGCCACTTTTAATTACAGCAGTCTTGATGCCGTTTTAGATTTTTTAGATTAGATCGCTGTTTATAAAATAATTAGAACATGTTTTCTTCAAATTCCTTGATTGCAACAACAATAAAACCGCCCATTGAGGTTTTGAATCCTGGCCATTTACTGGCTTCTTTTTGCATAAATGGGTGAGACATTATTTTGGGTTTTATTTCAAAATCTGATAGTCCATCTTCATCATAATATTTAGCAGTATCATGATAGACAATTTCCATAAATTTTTTGTTATCTTCTATTAATTTTCTACCTTCATGTTTGCCATGCATCGGAATAAAGGTATCTACTGGTAATTTAAGTATTTTATCAAGGCCTTTGATTATACCAAGGAATGAGCCGTCTGCCATGTTTGCAATACGACGCATAACCATATCTCCCATAATCATGATTTTGTCTTCTACCACCTCTACGGCTAAATCTGAATCTGTGTGCATTTTACCGAAGTGGTGTATTTTAAGCGTGGTATCACCTATTTTTAGGGTTTCGCCACCTTTTAGTGTCTGGTCTGGCAGGCTCATTACTGTGCCAGTTATTTGGTTTTTGGTTTCTAGTTGCATAAAGTCAAACCAAAACTTATCCGCCCCACCTTTTAATGATTTTTGGGTGTTTGGGTGGGCATATATTTTTACCTTTGGATTATCTGCAATAAAGGCATGGTTACCTAGCCAGTGATCACCGTGAAAGTGGGTGTTTATTACTTTTATTACTGGTTTATTTGTTACTTTTTTTATTTGTCTAAGTACCATTTCACCAATTTGAACTGAACTTCCAGTATCGACAACCACCACCCCTTTTGAGGTAACTATAAAAGATGGATTGCTAAAAAAACCAAAATTTTCATGTGATGGCATTGCTCCTAATGCAGGAACATAATAGCATCTACTACCTACTTTCACCGCATCAACATCTGGTACATCAGGGCCTCTAAAGGCCATATCATCTGCATATAGTGGATGTAGTACAGATGACCCTAATAAACCTGATGAGATTCCTAGAGCAGTTTTTAGTAAGTTTCTTCTTGATATATTTTGGTTTGACATGGTTTTTTCCTTATAAAGACTTTATAATTCTAACTCAATTTAATCTGTTAAACACATTGATATTAATAAAATATAGCGAGATTTAAAAACAGTGGCTAAAAAAACCTATTCTGAAGTACAGCAAGACTTGATAAAAAGATTTACCCACTTTGATAACTGGAAGGATAGGTATAGGTACTTAATTGATATGGGCAAGACTTTACAAGATATGCCTGAAAAGTTTAAAACTGAAAAAAACCGTATTCATGGTTGCCAATCCCAAGTGTGGATTAGTATTGAAGAAAAAGAAGGTGTTTTAAACTTACAAGCCACTTCTGATTCTTCAATAGTTGCTGGATTAATTGCTTTATTATTAAAAGTATATAACCTTCGAACAGCTAAAGAAATATCTGAAATTCCCCTAGATTTTTTAGGGGAAATAGGTCTTATTCAACACCTTTCACCTAACCGTTCTACTGGCTTATACCATATGATTAAACGAATTCAGGCAGAAGCTCAAGCTAGGATTTAATTAAAAAAAAACCCAAATTAATGGGCTTTTTTAAGAATAAAATTCAAATCGCGGTTTAAAAAATATTAAGCAATTTTTAACTCTGACGAGTGGGTGTTTTCCAAAAATGCAATTCTATCTTCTAACGGAGGGTGAGAACTAAACAAGTCTGAAAAACTTGATTTTTTGTCTGAAATACCAAACGCTGCCATTTGATCTGGTAACTGCCCAGGTGTCATAGTTTGTAAGCGTTTTAGAGCGGCAATCATGTTTTCTTTACCTGCTAAATATGCTCCACCATTGTCCGCGTGAAA
This sequence comes from uncultured Piscirickettsiaceae bacterium, assembly GCA_964565985.1. Classification (GTDB taxonomy): domain Bacteria; phylum Pseudomonadota; class Gammaproteobacteria; order Thiomicrospirales; family Thiomicrospiraceae; genus Hydrogenovibrio. Next base: position 3,909 of record CAZMHA010000103.1, read on the forward strand.
CTCTCTTTTGCGTGAAAACCACATCGCAATCATGCTAGCTAAAATACCAAATAAGATTTGTGCAACTATATCCACAATAATAAAGGTGATGCTGTGCCCTGAGCCTTCATTTTTCAGGACAAGGCGGTCTACAACCCAAGCAACTATTTTTGCAAAGAAAATTACAAAGGTATTTAGTACACCTTGCAATAATGCCATGGTAACCATGTCGCCATTAGCAACATGAGCAATTTCATGACCTAATACTGCTTCTACTTCATTTTGACGCATATTACGCATTAGACCTGTTGAAACCGCCACTAAAGCTGCGTTTTTACGCATACCTGTGGCAAATGCATTTGGCTCTGGTGAGTCATATACCGCTATTTCAGGGGCTTTAATTCCTGCTTTTTTAGCTTGACGAGCGATGGTTTCAAATAGCCATTTTTCATCTTGTGTAGCTGGCTCTTTAATTACTTTGGCTCCTGTTGCCATTTTTGCCATCCACTTTGACATAGCCAAAGATACAAACGAACCAGCAAAACCAAAAATTGCAGCAAACGCAAATAAGTTAGTTAGATTTAAACTAGTGCCTTCCATGTAATGACCTACACCAAGCAAGTTCATGGTAATCATTGCAATACCAATTACCGCAATGTTTGTTAATAAAAATAAGCCAATTCGTTTCATGTTTATATCTCCAAGTTAAAAGTGAAATAAGTTTGTTAATGCCTAATATAAGGATTTTTTATGACAATTCAAGTATTAAATAAAAATAAACCATTTTAAAGGGGTTTAAGGGGGGGGGGGGGGGGGGAGAAAAACAAATAAAACTATTGTTGCAGGAA
>CAZMHA010000104.1:0-4609 GCA_964565985.1 uncultured Piscirickettsiaceae bacterium
TTATTTATGCCAAGCGTAAAAGTTAGAGATACAGAACCATTTGACTTAGCATTGCGTCGTTTTAAACGAGCTTGTGAGAAAGCTGGTGTGTTAACTGAAGCTCGTAAAAGAGAATATTATGAGAAGCCTACTTGGGTTAAAAAACGCATGAAAGCAGCAGCGGTTAAACGCCTTGCTAAGCGTTTGTCTCGTGAGAGTCGTCGTACAGTAAGAATGTACTAATACTAAGATAAGTTTTAAATATCATGCCTAGTGAAATAAAATCATCATTAACTGCAGAAATGAAGAGTGCAATGAGAGCAAAGCAGAAAGATCGCTTGCTCGTTATCCGTACTATGCAAGCGGCAATAAAGCAAATAGAAATTGATGGGCAAAAAACTATCGATGATGATGCTGTTATCTTGCCTATCTTAGATAAGATGCTAAAGCAACGCCGTGATTCTTTTCAGCAGTTTACTGATGCTGGTCGAGTAGATTTAGCTGAGAAAGAAACTTTTGAGATGACTGTTATTCAAGAGTTTTTACCTAAACCTTTAACACAAGAAGAAATTGTTAAACTGGTTGGCTCTGCAATTGCTGACTCTGGAGCTGCATCAATGCAGGAAATGGGTAAAGTAATGGCTTTGCTTAAACCTCAAATGCAAGGTAGAGCAGATATGGGTAAAGTAAGCGGGTTAATTAAATCACAGTTAAGTTAAAACTAACATAATTTCTGGCAACGCCAAGTTTTTACCTAAAAGGCATTATTTGAAGTGCTAGATATATATAACTAAAACCCGATAGTTTTTACTATTGGGTTTTTTTATTTAAAAGAAGGGAGGGGAATGCAAGAAATAAAAGGAAGTATTCCTCGCTCATTTATTGATGACCTGTTGGCTAGAGCAGATATTGTGCAGCTAATTAACCAACGAGTACCTTTAAAAAAAGCTGGCACTAACTATAAGGCTTGTTGTCCTTTTCATAACGAAAAAACACCGTCTTTTAATGTGAGTGCTCAAAAACAGTTTTATCATTGTTTTGGTTGTGGTGCTAGCGGTGATTCTCTTAAATTCTTAATGGAATATGAGGGGCTTTCTTTTATTGATGCTATTGAACAACTTGCTTCTTTAAGCGGGATGGAAGTTCCAAGAGAGAAGTTGTCTCCACAGGAGCAGCAAAAACAACAAAAACAACGAGATTTGTATGATGTTACTTTGTTGGCAGCAAAGTATTATAGGCAACAGCTTAAAACTAATGTTGAATCAGAGGGTGTTAAAAGTTATCTTAAACAACGCGGACTTTCTGCTGAAGTAGCTAAAGAGTTTTATATTGGCTATGCTCCAAATGATAGCGGTTTGGAGAAGGAGTTGCATGCTAATAGTTTGCTAAAAGAACAGTTAGTTGAAACTGGCATGCTTGGCAAAAATGATAATGGCGGTTTTTATAATCGTTTTCGCGATAGGGTAATGTTCCCGATTCGTGATGTGCGTGGAAGGGTAGTAGCTTTTGGTGGCAGGGTGTTAAGCTTAGAGCAACAACCTAAATATCTTAATTCACCAGAAACGCCGATTTTTCATAAAAGTTATACCTTGTATGGTCTTTATGAAATGCGTATAGCAAAAGATAGAAGCAATCATATTATAGTTGTTGAAGGTTATATGGATGTGGTTGCTCTGGCACAGTTTGGTATTAAAAACTCTGTTGCTACATTAGGAACAGCGGTAACGGTAGAACATTTAGGTATATTGTTCCGTCAGGTTTCAGAAATTGTATTTTGTTTTGATGGTGATTTAGCTGGTAAAAAAGCAGCGTGGAAGGCTTTAGAATTATCCTTACCACTATTGACCGAAACAAGGATTGTTAAGTTTTTATTTTTAGATGAGGGTGAAGATCCTGATTCTACGGTAAGAAAAGAGGGCGTTGAGGGCTTTGCTAAGAGAGTTGCAACGGCAATGACTTCTTCTGAGTTTTTGTTTACTGGCTTGCAGGATAAAATTAGTTTGCCTATTTCTTCAATTGAAGGGCAGCAGCAATTAATCTCTTTATCGAAACCGTATATTGTTAGTGCTAGAGGAGCTATGCCTGATTTACTAACTAAGGTGTTGGCAGATATTGTAGAATTACCTGTTTGGCGTTTGGGGCAAATATTAGAAGTCCGTGTAGCTTCAACTAAAAAAGTTAAAGAAAAAAATAATAAGCCAGTTAGCTTAAAAACAAAAAGTATTGTATTACAACTATTAGCTATTCTTTTTAAGAGGCCTACTTTTTCTTCGGTATTTGAAGATGAGCTTTTAAATGGCTTAAAAAGCTCAGACAATGCAGAGTTACGCTTTTTAGAACAGAGTGTTCAAGTATTAAAACAGAATGGGGTTTTAATAGATAATCTTATTGACTGGCTAAATGAACCAAATAGACAGAGAGTGCTTGAGCAGATAAAGAAAATTCCCTTAAAAGATGAGGATGAGTTTTTAAATGCACAGTTTGAAGGCGTTTTAATGCAAATAGTTGGAAGTTTAGCAGAAGAACAAAGTAAAAAAGAAATGAGAGCAAAAATAGGGCTTTAAAAATAAGTTTTTAATTTAGTGTTAAGGCTTGAATTATTTCTATATATCACTATAAATAATGGATAACCAAAAAACCTTGGGGTAAACGATGACGAATGTCGAAAGAAAGCAACAGTTAACAGATTTAATTGAAAGAGCAAAAGACCTAGGGTATTTAACTTTTTCGGATATTAACGATGTCTTACCAGATAACATAGACGAAGACCAGCTAGGTCAGGTTATTACTATTCTGAAAGATTTTGGTATTAAGTTATATGATGTAGCCCCAGATGAAGATGAATTAATTTCTGGTGGAGGTACTGTTTTTGACGATGTGGCGGCTGAAGCAGCAATAGTTGCTCTAGCTGAAGTAGATTCTGAGTTTGGAAGAACTACTGACCCTGTGCGTATGTATATGCGTGAAATGGGCTCTGTCGAATTATTAACCCGTAAAGAAGAAGTAAATATTGCTAAAGATGTAGAGTATGGCTTACGCAATACTTTAGCGGCAATTAATCGTTACCCAAAAATAGCAATAAGTTTTTTAGAAGGTTTTAAAAAAATTGCAGAAGGGGAGGGCAAGGTTGCTGACTTAATGCAAGGTTATTACCGCCCTAAAGATTTAATAGACATTCCTTTAGATAAACTGTCTCCTGACATGGAACAGGAGCCAAAAGAAGATGGGATTAATCCTAAAGAACTAGAAGGCACTCTTAAAAAATTAGAAAAACTTAATGATGCTGTTCTAAAAGAAGAAGCTAAATCTGGTTTTGATGATAAAAAATCAATCCAAAAACGCGATGATGTTGTTGAGCATTTTAGAACAATTAAACTATCGCCAGTTTTTGTTAACAAAATGATAAAAAGCGTTAAAGCCAGAATAACTAGCATTAGAGAACACGAAGGTAAAATTATTAATTTGGTTATGCGACAAGTAGGAGTTTCAAGACCAAAATTTTTAAAAGCTTTTGTTGGTTCAGAAACTAACTTTGAAATGCTAGATGTGCTAATTAAAGAGCTACCTGATAAAGCAGAGGCTTTAGAAGAAGTAAGGTCCCTAGTAAGAAGAGAGCAAAAACGCCTAGCCATGATTGAAAAAGCAGAAAAGATGCCGATATTAGTCTTTAAAGATGTTTATAAAGTTTTAAGTAAGGCAGAAAGAGAAGCTAAGTTGGCCAAACGCCAAATGATTGAAGCTAACTTGCGTTTAGTTATCTCTATTGCAAAAAAATATACAAACCGTGGGCTACAGTTTCTTGACCTAATTCAAGAAGGAAATATAGGATTAATGAAAGCAGTAGAAAAGTTTGAATACCGTCGTGGTTATAAGTTTTCTACCTATGCTACCTGGTGGATTAGGCAAGCTATTACCCGCTCTATAGCTGACCAAGCAAGAACCATTCGTATTCCTGTGCATATGATTGAAACAATAAATAAATTAAATCGTATTCAACGACAATTACTACAAAAAATGGGTCGTGAACCAACACCTGAAGAACTATCTGTAGAAATGGAAATGCCTGAAGATAAAGTTCGTAAGGTAATGAAAATAGCTAAAGAGCCAATTTCTATGGAAACCCCTGTTGGTGACGATGAAGACTCTTCTTTAGGAGATTTTATAGAAGACAATAATATCCTCTCTCCACAAGATACTGCCGACCAAGATGGCATGGGAGAAACAGTAAAAAATATGCTTGGTACTTTAACGCCAAGAGAAGCTAAGGTTCTAAGAATGCGTTTTGGTTTAAATATGAATACCGACCATACGCTTGAAGAAGTAGGAAAACAGTTTGATGTAACTCGTGAAAGAATTCGTCAAATCGAAGCCAAAGCTTTGCGTAAGCTAAGACACCCAAGTAGAGCAGAAAGGCTTAAAAGCTTTCTTGAGCTGTAGTAACTACCTATAGCACCCCTAAAACCCGCTAATTTTTTGTTGATAAATAATAGAGTACTTAGTTGTACTATTACATTTTTACGGATTAACTTAGCGTGTTTTAGGCAGGTTATAGGAGGTTATAATTTATGGAAGTATGACTTAATTAAGTTTTTACCCCCCCCCCCCCCTAAAAAAACAAAAAAAAATAACA
>CAZMHA010000105.1:0-4578 GCA_964565985.1 uncultured Piscirickettsiaceae bacterium
AACTAGTTATTACAACGCATTTAACGAAACTTGGTGCACATTCTTTCCCAGTAAAATTCTAATCGCGGTCATTCAGTGCCTCCTTAATAAAATGTCCACATTAATAGGTTTATTGAGTATTTTATAAGGGGTTTTGTGTAATAATACTCTACGAATTTTAAATGATGTTTTTGAGACCTTTGCACAAAATTATTTACGGATTAAAATTGCTATAATTTTACTATCGTGGCTAACTTGTGCAAAGGCCTCTTTTAAGGAGAAGAAAATGAGTTTTTTTATTTCAGATGCAATGGCAGAAGGTGAATCAATAGCTTCTGGCGGTGGTTTTGAGGCTTTATTGCCACTAGTATTATTATTTGTAGTTTTTTACTTTTTGTTGATTAGACCTCAACAAAAGAAGGTTAAAGAACATAAAAAACTTGTTGAAGCCATTGGTAAGGGTGCAGAAGTTATATCTTACGGTGGCTTGGCAGGAAAAATTGTTGAAATAGATGACAATTTTGTAGATTTAGAAATTGCCGATAAGGTTATTGTTAAGGTTGAAAGGCAACAAATTTCTAGAGAACTTCCTAAGGGAACTCTAAAAGGTAAGTAGTCGTTCAGTTATGCCTTTTATTGAAGGTCAAGATAAGGGGGGGTTGCCCCTTTTGTTGTTTTATAGGATTTAAAAATGTTTGATGCTAAGAAAAAAATAATCAGTAACCAATATCCCGTATGGAAGTATTTGTTGTTGATGTTAGTAATTGTTTTGGGATTAACCTATTCTGCCCCAAATATTTTTGGTGATGACCCTGCTGTGCAAGTTTTACCAGCTAAGTCAGTGCAGTTTGATAAAACTACTGAAAAAACTATTGCAGATGCTTTACAACAAGCACAAATTAAACCTAAAAAAATAGAGTTTTCTGCAGGTAAGTTTTTAATTAGATTAAATAGTTCAGATGATCAGTTAAGAGCTAAAAGCATTATTAAAAAAGTTTTAGATAGGCAGGGAATTGTCGCTTTAAACCTTGCTCCTGCAACACCAAACTTTTTGCGCTCTTTAGGCGGGCAACCTTTATACCTAGGCTTAGATTTGAGGGGGGGGGTACATTTTTTGATGGATGTAGATATGGAGGCTGCAGTTGATAAGTCTTATTATAGATACATTGATGAAATAAAAGGTAGTTTGCGCGGCGAAAAAATTCGTTATTTAGGCTTGGTTTTTGAAAACCAAACTCTGTTAGCTAAATTTAGAGATACAACAAATTTAGCTAAGGCGGAAAAGTTAATTTCTAAAGACTATTCTGAGTATTTTACACAAGAAACATCTACAGCTTCTGCCGCTCCAACCATTGTTTTAACCCTAAAACCTAACGCTATTGCTGAAGCTAAAAAATATGCATTAAAGCAAAACATAACTACCCTTCGTAATCGTATTAATGAATTAGGGGTGGCTGAGCCAGTTATTCAACAACAAGGTGATAGACGCATTGTGGTGCAGTTACCTGGTGTGCAAGATACTGCAAAAGCTAAAGAAATATTAGGTGCTACAGCAACCCTAGAGTTTAGACTAGTTGAGGAACGAGGCGATGCCGCCCGTGCTGAAAAAACTGGCTATACTCCTTATGGATCGCGTTTGTATCATTTTAGAGATGGCCGTCCTATCTTACTTAAACGCAGTATTATTGTTAGTGGCGACAATGTAACCAATGCACAGTCTGGCATTGATACTGAATCAGGCTCGCCTCAAGTTAATGTAACTTTAGATGGTGTTGGTGGCCGTAAAATGCTGATTACAACGAAGAAAAATGTTGGTAATCGTATGGCTGTTGTATACATTGAAAATCGTGTTGAAACTATTTTGGTAAATGGTGAAAAGGTTAAAAAACGCATCACAACTAAAGATGTTATTAATGCTGCAACTATTCGTGGGCAGTTTGCTAATCGTTTTCAAATTACAGGTTTAGACAATCCTACTGAATCACAAGATTTAGCATTGTTGCTTAGAGCTGGTGCCTTAGCCGCACCAATGGAAATTGTTGAGGAAAGAACTGTAGGACCAAGTTTAGGAGCGGATAATATTAACCAAGGAATGCTATCAATTATTGCAGGTTTCTTGATGGTGTTAGTGGTTATGGCTTGGCGTTATAAAACTTTTGGAATGATCGCAAATGTTGCCCTAACCCTAAACCTTGTTTTAATTGTTGCGGTATTGTCATTAATTCAAGCAACTTTAACCTTGCCAGGTATTGCAGGTATTGTTTTAACTGTTGGTATGGCGGTTGATGCGAATGTATTAATTTTTGAACGAATTAGGGAGGAGTTAAAACATTCCTCTATCCAAGCTGCAATTAATGCGGGTTATGAAAAAGCTTTTATAACTATCGCGGATGCCAATATAACCACACTACTAGCAGCGATTGTACTGTTTAGTTTTGGAACAGGACCGATTAAAGGCTTTGCAATTACCTTGTCTATCGGGATTATCACTTCTATGTTCACTGCAATAGTTGGAACAAGAGCGGTTGTTAATTATCTTTATGGTAACAAACCTGTTGAAAAGCTATCAATTTAGGAAGACTTAAATGAGTAAAAAAAATAACAACAAGAACATTCAATCTACCATTGCAGAGCTGTCTAATGGTAGGTTAATTGATTTCATGGCACACCGAAAACTAGCATTAATTATCTCGTTAGTATTAGTCGTTGGCTCTTTGGTAGGTTTATTTGTAAAAGGTCTTAACTTTGGTGTTGATTTTACTGGTGGTACTATTGTTGAATTAGCTTATGAAGACCCTGCAGATGTAAAAGGTATCCGTAGTGCCTTGCAAACTGCAGGTTATAAGGAAGCCATAGTGCAAAACTTTGGTTCAGCAGAAGAGGTTTTAATTCGTATTGCCCCAGTTGATGGCGTACAATCCGCACAAATTTCTAATCAAATAATGGATACGCTAAAGAAAGTTAATAGTGAACAGTTTGAACTGAGAAGGGTTGAGTTTGTTGGCCCACAAGTTGGTGATGAACTAACTGAAGATGGTGCTCTATCTGTTGTTTATGCATTGATTGGTATTTTAATTTATGTTGCTTTGCGTTTTGAGTTTAGATTTTCACTTGGTGCTGTTGCCGCCTTAATTCATGATATTGTGATTACTATTGGAGTTTTTGCTTGGGCACAGGTCCAATTTGATTTAACAGTTTTGGCTGCACTGCTAGCGGTTATAGGTTACTCTCTTAATGATACCATTGTAGTCTTTGACCGAGTTAGAGAAAACTTTAGAACTATCCGCGATGGATCGCCAGTTGATGTAACTAATTTAGCGGTAAATCAAATGCTTGCAAGAACAATTATGACTTCATTAACGACCTTAGTTGTCTTGATTTCATTGTTTGTATTTGGTGGTGAGATTATCCATAATTTTGCCTTGGCATTAATTATAGGTGTTGTTGTTGGTACCTATTCATCAACCTATATAGCCAGTGCAATAGCTTTAGCATTAGGAGTTTCAAAAGAAGACCTGATGAAACCTATAAAAGAAGGAGTTTCAGCAGAAGAACAAGAAGCTGAGCTAACCAGAGCATTCCTAGAAGAACAAGCTGAAAGAGAAGCAAAAGAAACCAAATAACTCAATTTTACCCCCCCCCCCCCAAAAATAGGGGGGGGGTAAAAAGTGAACAAATAAAGCATTATGAGCCTACAATTAGAAACTAGCAAACGGCGTACTTTCGCCATTATATCGCACCCTGATGCGGGTAAAACTACCGTAACCGAAAAATTACTTTTGTATGGTGGTGCTATCCAAATGGCAGGAGCCGTAAAAAGTCGTAAAACAGATAGGGCAGCTACTTCTGACTGGATGAAAATGGAGCAGGAAAGAGGTATTTCCGTTGCCTCATCTGTAATGCAATTTCCTTATAAAGATGTAATTATCAATCTGCTAGATACTCCTGGACATGAAGACTTTTCTGAAGATACCTATCGTACTTTAACCGCGGTCGATTCTGCATTAATGGTTATAGATGTTGCAAAGGGTGTAGAAGATAGAACAATTAAACTGATGGAAGTCTGTCGATTGCGAGATACTCCTATACTTACCTTTATTAATAAAATGGATAGAGAGGGTAAGGACCCAATTGATTTACTTGATGAAGTAGAAGATGTTTTAAAAATTAATGAAAAAGGCGCAAAACTCCTATCAATCAAAAGCCAGTACAAATGTCAGCTAGACTAACAAAAAGCCTGACAGTGTTTATATTGCAACTTCAAATGGCTTTGATGAAATTTCTACTATCTCATATAAAGTAGTAAATAATGATGATGGATTATCTCAATTATTAAGGAATTCTGAAATATATGATATATTAATATTTGAGGAGATTATTTATATTGCATCTGAAAAAGGTCTCTTTGAAAAATATTTTAATGTTAATAACTATAAATTATTATCTAATAAAAAATTAAAAAATATAGAAAAATATAAAAATAATATTTTTGGAAATAATAGAAATATCTGGAAAATTAATTTAAGTACTCTGGAAATTGAAAAATTAGAATCTGGAATATTAAATTTCTCTATCTCTGGAGATTTTATTTGGTTAAAT
>CAZMHA010000106.1:0-4504 GCA_964565985.1 uncultured Piscirickettsiaceae bacterium
ATACTAAATTAGATTTGCAGCACTTGGCTAATGTTTACGATAAAACTCACCCACTAGCAAAAAAGAAAAAGTAAAGGAATTTTAGGCAATGAGCGAACAAACTTTTCACGGAACAACTATTTTATGTGCTAAACGAGATGGCAAAATGGTCATCGGTGGTGATGGACAAGTAACGCTTGGTCATGTAGTTATGAAAGGTAATGCCCGCAAAGTAAGAAGGCTTTATAACGGCAAAATAATTTCTGGTTTTGCAGGAGCAACCGCAGATGCATTTACTTTGTTTGAACGCTTTGAAGGGAAATTGCAAACCCATAATGGACAACTAATGCGTGCGGCGGTAGAAATGGCAAAAGACTGGCGCACAGACAGAGCTCTAAGAAAATTAGAAGCCATGATGCTAGTAGCAGATGGCGAAAATATGTTGTTAATTTCTGGAACAGGCGATGTAATTGAGCCTCAACATGATTTTATAGCTATAGGTTCAGGCGGAAGTTATGCCCATGCCGCCGCACAGGCATTAATGCAAAATACAAAAGTTTCAGCAAGAGATGTAGTAGAAAAGTCATTAAATATTGCCGCAGATTTATGTATTTATACCAACCATAATCTAACTATTGAAACCATTGGAGACGAATAATGGCAACAACAAAAGCTAAACAAAATAAAGCAGAACACTATTTTGAATCCATTTTATGGAACTCTCGTTTTATAGTATTACTTGCAGTAATTGCCAGTATGGTAATGGCAATAGGGCTTTTTATTTAACTAGTATCGATGTTTATTACACACTATCTCATCTAGTCCACTATCATGAACTAACTGATGCAGAAAGAGTTTTATTAAAAGCAACAACTATTGCTCATGTAGTGGGCTCTGTTGACGGGTTCTTACTAGGGATTATTATGCTAATCTTTGCCTTTGGGCTCTATGAATTGTTTATCTCAAAATTAGACCAAGCAGAAAAAGAAGATGGTGCAAGTAAAATTTTAATGATTCATACCTTTGATGATTTAAAAGACAAGCTTGCAAAAGTTATTTTAATGATTTTAATCGTAATGTTCTTTGAATAAGCTGTTTTTCTAAAACCTGATGATCCGTTAGAGCTACTTTACTATGCTCTTTCAATAGCTTTTGTTTCATTAGCATTATACTTCTCGCACAAATCATACGACCATTAGCCGATAAACAGGGGTTTTTACCCCCCCCCCCCCCTAAAAAACTGGGGTGTTAATCTTTTAAAATATAAGAGTAAATTAACAACTAAGCCATGTAAAGTTTGAATTTACCTTTTTTATCCCTATTAAATAACTATAGGAAAAATAAAAAAGGAGTAGGGCAAATGATGGATAAATTTACTAATCATTTTCAGAGCGTTTTGTCTGAAGCGCAATCAATAGCACTAGGTAATGAACAGCAGTTTTTAGAACCTGCTCATATTATGCTTGCTTTGTTAGCCGATAATTCACAGTTACTGGTTTTAGCTGGTACTGATGTTAATAAATTAAAAGTTGCCTGTACAGAAAAAATAAACTCACTACCAAAAATGGCAGGGGGGGCTATTCAATTGTCAGAAAATACCCGCCGTATTCTGAATGTAATGGAGCAATTAGCGCAAAAAAATGAAGATTCATATATTGCCAGCGAATTATTTTATTTGGCGTTAATTAAATCTCAAGATATAGTGCGAGACTTTTTAAAACAAGCTGGCACGAGTGAACAAAAAATTAGTGAAGCAATTACCAAAGTGAGAGGAGGAGAATCCGTGCAAGAACAAGGTGCAGAAGAGAGTAGGCAGGCATTAGAAAAATATACTATTGATATCACTGCCTTGGCAGAACAAGGAAAACTTGACCCAGTGATTGGGCGAGATGATGAAATTCGCCGTGCTATTCAGGTATTGCAACGCCGTTCTAAAAATAACCCCGTATTAATTGGTGAACCAGGGGTGGGTAAAACTGCGATAGTTGAAGGTTTAGCACAACGAATTATTAATGGCGAAGTGCCAGAGGGTGTTAAAAACAAACGCGTATTATCTCTGGACTTAGCAGGTTTATTAGCAGGAGCAAAATACCGCGGTGAGTTTGAGGAACGCTTAAAGGCATTATTAAAAGATTTAGAAAAACAAGAGGGAAATATTATCTTGTTTATTGATGAAATTCACACCCTTGTCGGAGCAGGTAAAACAGAGGGTTCGATGGATGCAGGGAATATGCTAAAACCTGCTTTAGCTCGTGGTGAATTACATTGTATTGGTGCAACTACTTTAGACGAATATCGTGAAAATATTGAAAAAGATGCCGCCTTAGAAAGACGCTTTCAAAAAGTACTAGTTGATGAGCCAACAGAAGAAGATACCATAGCTATTCTGCGTGGTTTAAAAGAGCGTTACGAAGTGCATCACGGTGTCGCAATTAGTGACCCCGCAATTATTGCGGCAGCAAGATTGTCACAGCGTTATATTACCGATAGAAAACTACCTGATAAAGCAATCGATTTAATTGATGAGGCAGGTTCGCGCATTCGTATGGAAATAGATTCTAAACCAGAGGTAATGGATAAGCTCGATAGAAAGTTGATTCAGTTAAAAATTGAAAGGGAAGCCCTTAAAAAAGAAAAAGATAATGCTTCTAAAAAACGATTAGTAGATTTAGAAACAAATATTAAAGAACTTGAAAAAGAATATGCAGACTTGGAAGAAATTTGGAAAAAGGACAAGGCCGCACTAGAAGGAGCAAAACAATTTAAGGAGGAATTAGAACGAGCAAGAACGGATATGGAAGTTGCAAGACGCTCTGGTGACTTAGCCAAAATGTCTGAATTACAGTACGGCTTAATTCCTGATTTAGAAGGAAAAATAAAGATTGCAGAGCAGGCAGAAGAAGATGCTGATGAAATTACCCACCTATTGCGCAATAAAGTAGGCGAAGAAGAAATTGCAGAAGTCGTCGCTCGCTGGACAGGAATTCCTGTAGCTAAAATGCTCGAAGGAGATAAAGGTAAACTACTACACATGGAAGAAGCCATCGGCAAACAAGTTATTGGGCAAAAAGAAGCAGTAAAAGCTGTAGCAAATGCTGTTCGTCGATCTCGTGCAGGTTTGTCTGACCCGAATCGTCCAAATGGTTCTTTCCTGTTTTTAGGACCAACAGGAGTGGGTAAAACCGAATTAACTAAAGCCCTAGCAGGGTTTTTATTCGACACCACCGATGCAATTGTACGGCTAGATATGTCGGAGTTTATGGAAAAACACTCTGTAGCTAGATTAATTGGAGCTCCTCCAGGTTATGTAGGCTATGAACAAGGAGGTTATTTAACCGAAGCCGTGCGTCGTAAACCCTATTCTGTTATCTTGTTAGATGAGGTTGAAAAAGCTCACCCAGATGTATTTAATATACTATTGCAAGTATTAGATGATGGGCGTTTAACCGATGGGCAAGGTCGTACGGTTGATTTTAAAAATACGGTTATTATTATGACCTCTAATCTTGGCTCGCACATTATTCAAGAACAAGCAGGCAAAGCAAGTTATGAAGAAATGAAGGCTAATGTAATGGAAGTAGTAGGAGAACATTTTCGTCCAGAGTTTATTAATCGGATTGATGAAATAACAGTTTTCCATCCACTAGACAAAGCACAAATTCGTGAAATAGCTAGCATTCAATTAGGTCAACTACGCAAGCGTTTACAAGAAAAAGATTTAAACCTAAAAGTAAGTGATGTAGTTTTAGATAAAATTGGTGAAGCTGGTTTTGATCCAGTATATGGAGCAAGACCACTAAAAAGAACGGTGCAAAAACTAATAGAAAACCCTCTTGCACAGCTAATACTACAAGGTAAATTTATACCAAACAGTGAAATTAAAGTGAATTTATTAAATGATAAAATAACTTTTAATTAAGTAACCCTATAAAATTATAGTAAGATATTTATTCTTTCTAATACACCTAAAAAGGAAAATTATGACGGATATTACTTTTAAAGGCACAGCAATTAAAACACTTGGCAAACTACCTGAAGTTGGAGATGATGCACCTGATTTTAAGCTAGTAGCTGACGATATGAGTGAAATAACTCTAAACAATTTTAAAGGAAAAAAAATAGTATTTAATATTTTTCCAAGTATAGATACTTCAGTTTGTGCTCTTCAATTACAAACATTTAATGATAAGGTTGCAGGAATAGCAAATACAGAAGCTCTATTCTCATCACTTGATTTACCTTTTGCTTTTAAAAGGTTTTGTAGCGTAGAAGGTATAAAAAATTCCACCACAGCTTCAGACTTTCGCTTCAGAACATTAGGTACCGATTATGGTGTTGTCATGGGCAGCGGTCCACTAGAAGGTTTATACGCCAGAGCAGTATTTATACTAGATGAGCAACATAAAATAATTTACAGAGAACTAGTAAAAGAAGTAACTGACGAGCCAGATTATGATGCAGCTATGGCATCTTTAACTTAAGGAAACGCTTAACAACTAAGATTATTTTATACTGGTAAAAAGTG
>CAZMHA010000107.1:0-4501 GCA_964565985.1 uncultured Piscirickettsiaceae bacterium
ACTTGTATTTCCATTAGTTTTTACTTGTTGATTTTTTTAATAGTAGTTAATTTTAGAAGTTTTATATGGCACTAGCAAAGTAAAGATTTAACTATATAGATAAGTTTTATTTATAGGGAATACTTTTTTTTGTTGATGGCTATGGATTTAGGTTGCGAAATCTTCTGGGTCGTAACCAAGGTTTGGTGCTAGCCAAGTTTCGGTTTTTTTGATGGTCCAACCTTTGCGTTCTGCATAGTCTTCTACCTGATCTCGACCAATTGAACCTACGCCAAAATAACGAGCAGAGGGGTGGGCAAAGTAAGTGCCTGATACCGCCGCTGTTGGGAACATGGCATAGCTTTCTGTAATTTGTAAGCCAATGGCCTTATCTGGTTTAAGAATGTCCCACATGGTTGCTTTTTCTGTATGGTCTGGGCAGGCAGGGTAGCCAGCAGCAGGGCGTATACCTTGGTAGCGTTCTTTTATTAGGTCTTCATTGGTTAGGTTTTCTTTACTTGCATAACCCCAGTCATCTTTGCGAATTATTTCGTGCAGGGTTTCGGCAAATGCCTCGGCAAATCTGTCTGCAAGTGCTTTTATCATAATAGAGTCATAGTCATTATGGTCAGCTTCAAAGCGTTCTATGTGTTCGTCTATGCCTATTCCTGCAGTAACTGCAAATAATCCAATGTAATCAGCTATGCCGGTTTCTTTGGGGGCAATGTAGTCGGTTAGGCATTGGTTTTTTGCACCGCGTTGTTTTTCTGCTTGTTGGCGAATATGCTGCAGTCTGGTTAGCTCTGTTGTACGAGTGTCATCTGTGTAAATTATAATATCATCGCCATCAGCATTAGCAGGGTAAAAACCGTAAACGGCTTTTGCTTTTAGCCATTTGTGTGAAATTATTTTATTGACCATTTCATTAGCTTCGGCAAATAGTTTAGTGGCAGCTTCACCAACTACCTTGTCTTTTAAAATTCTTGGATAGCGACCGTGTAGTTCCCAGGCTTGGAAAAAAGGTGACCAGTCAAATTTTTCAAAAAGTGTTTCAAGAGGAAAGTCTTCAATAACTCTGCTACCTAAAAACTTTGGTTTTGTGGGGGTGAAGTCTTGCCAGTCGTCGAGTTCAAAGGTTGAGTTTTTTCTTGCTTTGGTTATTGAGGTGCGTTTTTTCTGTTTTGCTCTTTCTTTTCTTTCTATGCGTACCTGTTCATATTCTTGGCGAATTTTTGTAGCAAAATCAGCTTTTAAATCAACAGAAATTAAACTTTGTGCTACGCCAACCGCTCGTGAAGCATCTTTAACATATACCACAGGGTTTGCATATTTGGGTTCAATTTTTACCGCAGTATGTGCTTTAGATGTAGTTGCTCCGCCGATTAATAGGGGCAAATTCATGCCTCGTTCAGTCATTAACTTGGCTACATTTACCATTTCTTCCAAAGATGGTGTTATTAGCCCAGACAGCCCGATAACATTTGCTCCCTGTTCAATGGCGGTATCAAGAATTTTTTCAGCTGGTACCATTACGCCTAAATCAATAACTTCAAAGTTATTACATTGCAGCACAATTCCTACAATGTTTTTGCCTATGTCATGAACATCACCTTTTACTGTTGCCATTACAATCTTGCCCTGTACATGACCTGCTTGTTTTTCTGCTTCTAAAAATGGGTCAAGATAGGCAACTGCTCGTTTCATCACGCGGGCAGACTTTACTACCTGTGGTAAAAACATTTTTCCTGCACCGAACAAATCTCCAACTACATTCATTCCGTCCATTAAAGGGCCTTCAATAACATTTATTGGGGCTCCAAGCTTAATTCTTGTTTCTTCAGTATCTTCAGCTATAAAGTCGGTAATGCCTTTTACTAAAGCATATTCAATGCGTTTTTCAACTGGGTTTTCTCGCCAGATTAAATCTGCCTCTTTGCTTGCAACAGAACCATCACCTAAGAATTCTGCGGCAACTTCTAATAGGCGTTCACTTGCTCCATCATCTTTGTTTAAAATTACATCATCAACCGATAAACGAAGTTTTTCTGGTAGGTCATCGTAAATCGCCATTTGCCCAGCATTAACAATCCCCATGTCCATACCTTCTTTAATGGCATAGTATAAAAATACGGAGTGAATTGCTTCACGCACAGGATTGTTACCACGAAAGGAAAAGGATGCATTAGATACACCACCAGAAATTTTGGCATGGGGTAGGTTGGCTTTTATCCAGGTTACTGCTTGGATAAAATCTAGACCATAGCTATTATGTTCTTCAATACCCGTGGCAACAGCAAAAATGTTTGGGTCAAAAATAATGTCTTGCGGTAAAAAACCAACTTTTTCGGTTAGAACCTCATAGGAGCGTTTACAAATTTCAATTTTGCGGGCAAGGGAGTCTGCCTGCCCGTCTTCATCAAATGCCATAATTATGGCTGCTGCACCATATTTTTTAATTAGTTTGGCATATTTTATAAAGTTTTCTTCGCCTTCTTTTAAGGAGATAGAGTTTACTATGCCTTTACCTTGAATGCATTGCAAGCCAGCTTCAATAACTTCCCACTTTGAGGAGTCAACCATAATTGGTACTCGCGAGGCTTCAGGTTCAGAGGCTAGCCTATTTAAAAAATGTACCATACATGTCTTGGAATCTAACATTCCTTCATCCATGTTTACATCTATTATTTGTGCACCATCAATGACTTGTTTTATAGCAATATCAACGGCTTCTTCATAGTTGTCTTCAATAATTAAGCGTTTAAATTTTGCAGAGCCTGTTACATTGTTGCGTTCACCAACATTTACAAACAATGTTGAATCATCAATTATTAACGGTTCTAATCCAGATAAACGACAGGCGGGTTTTATTTTGGGTAGTTTTCTTTGTGGATATTTTTGTGCCGCATTTGCCATGGCTTCAACATGATAGGGGGTTGTACCACAGCAACCACCGATAATATTAACCCAACCATTTTTTGCCCAAATTTCAATTTCATCTGCCATCTGCTCTTCGGTTTCATCATATTCACCAAACTCATTTGGCAAACCTGCATTTGGGTGGATAGAAACATAGGTTTCGCAAACTCGGCTAAGTTCTTCAACATAAGGGCGTAGTTCTTGAGGACCTAAGGCACAGTTTAAACCAACCGATAAAGGTTCAGCATGGGCAACCGCGTAATAAAATGCTTCGGTGGTTTGCCCAGAGAGTGTGCGACCTGAAGCATCAGTAATAGTTCCTGAAAGTTGGATAGGAACTTCATAGCCAACTTCTTCCTCTACTTCTTTAACCGCAAAAATAGCTGCCTTGGCATTTAAAGTATCAAAAACTGTTTCAATTAAAATAGTATCCGCACCACCTTCAAGTAATGCGTGAGTAGCTTGTTTGTAGGTTACAACCAACTCATCAAATGAAGTATTACGAAAAGCAGGGTCATTTACATCGGGAGAAATAGATGCTGTACGGTTAGTAGGCCCTAAAACCCCAGTAACAAATCGTGGATTACCATCTTCTTGTTCGGCAATATCACAGGCTTCTCGTGCAATTTTTGCCGATTGTAAATTTATTTCTGTAACATAATCTTGCATGTCATAATCAGCTTGGGCAATAACTGTGGCATTAAATGAATTAGTTTCAAGAATATCCGAGCCATGACGCAAAAAATCAAGATGAATATCACGAATAATATCTGGTTGGGTGATAACAAGAAGATCATTGTTACCCTTAATGTCCATGTGATAATCAACAAAACGGTCGCCACGAAAGTCCTCTTCGCTTAACTTTTTGTCTTGAATCATCGTGCCCATAGCTCCATCTAAAACCACCACTCTTTTGGATAAAAGATCTTTTAGTTGGGCAATACGACGAGCACGGTTTTGTTGAGGCTTCATTGGCTTGTGTTTGATTTAATCATAAAAAGAGTATTCTACCTTGCTTTAGATTCTTTTTTGAAGATTTACTAAAATCAAGGTATAATTTCACAACTATATAAAAAATAAAGGCAGGGCTATGAAAAAAACAAATTATATAAAGTTATTATGGATAACTTTTATTGGGATAAGTTTAACTGCTTGTAGCGGAAGCCAACCTCGTAAACATAACCCCAACGCAATGTTTGAGAAGTTTGATGAGGATAGAGATGGCTTTGTTGATTATGCAGAATATTCGGCGGTTAATTATGCAAGGCTTATTCGTGCAGATAAAGATGAAGATGATAGAGTTTCAATACAAGAGTCAGAGCAAACTTTTATAGGTAAACGCTTTCCAAACAAAATGAAGCAATGGTTTAAATCTACAGATTTAGATAATAACTCTTTTATATCTAAATTAGAGATGGATGAAAAATCAAAGAAAGATTTTTTAAAGAAGGATGTAAATAAAGATAAGCTATTAACTAAAGTAGAGATGCGTGATTATCGTAATGCACAAAAGTTTAATTATATCGATGCTAACAAAGATGGCACTATTTCTAAACAAGAATATTTAAAAATGAAAGCCCCTTTTTCTAAATAAAACTAAATAAAA
>CAZMHA010000108.1:0-4447 GCA_964565985.1 uncultured Piscirickettsiaceae bacterium
CGAACAAAGAGAACTAGGCAAACTATTTTGCAAAAATAAAGCCAGCGAGCTAATTCAAATCCTACGAACAGAATGTGACTGGGCAGCTTGTAACTTCATGCTAAATACCAAAGTAGAAAAAGTTTCACTAGCAGACAAGGTATATCGACTAACTACCTCTAGCGGACAAATTGAAACTGATAATCTAGTTATTGCCACAGGAGCACTATCCTTCCCAAAATTAAAAGCAACAGATTTTGGCTATAAAATAGCAAAACAATTTTCCATACCTATTGTGCCAACCTCAGCAGGTCTTGTACCGTTAAACTTTACCGATAAATGGTTAGACTTTTGTAAACACCTCTCAGGAATTGCACTAGATGTAGAAGTTGCAATAAATAATAGCAACCCAAAAATCAGCTTTGCAGAATCTATACTTTTTACCCACAAAGGACTAAGTGGGCCAGCAATTTTACAAATATCTAACTACTGGCAACAAGGAGAAGCAATAAAAATTAACCTACTACCAAATATAAAAGTTGAACAAGAATTACTAAAAGTAAAAAAAGAAAATGGACTACTTACAAATTGGCTAAAACAATATTTCCCTAAAAAATTCCAACAAAGCTGGTCAGAAAAATACCCACTAAATGATCATCTAGCAGATGTTTCACATGAAACTATCAAACGATACGCCAAACAACTAACGCACTGGCAACTATACCCATCAGCCAAAGCAGGCTATGACAAAGCAGAAGTTACACTAGGGGGCGTTGATACAGACTACTTACAATCAAAAGACGGGCAAGTAAAGCATCAACAAGGACTATACTTTATTGGCGAAGCAATCGATGTAACAGGACAGTTAGGCGGGTATAATTTCCAGTGGGCATGGTCATCTGGTTATGCCTGCGGCGTTAATATAAAGAGCAAATAATGAACCTATTAAACTTAGATGAAAAAACCAGAGAACCCTTCTCTAAAACAGTACAAACACTAATTCAAAAGCATAAAATTCAACCAGCAGATATATTTATGAATGTACTAGAAAGCAAAGAAGATCCAGAAATGAACTACTGGATGACCAAAGTTCTAGTGCAAGAACACTTCGTCTCAGCCCAAAAAGAACTAGCAAAAGATGACGCAGGTGAAAGCGTAAAACCTTTGCAAGCCGCCTGTTTATTAAAAAATATTGGAATGGTAGCCGCACTATTAGAATTAAATTCTTTTAGTGGAGGCATAGCAGACAAAGACTTTCAGCTAGCTGCCAGAATAGCTTCTAAGCAAGAGGACGAAGCTATTATGAGCCTACTAATGCGATATGCTCAAGAACTAGGTAACCTAGAAATAATGATGAAAGAACTACAAGGATCACCAATTCAATAAAACCCCATCAATATTCACGGTTTTACCCCCCCCCCCTAAACCAAGAGGTTTAAAGGGCTTTAACTTGTTTTTTAGTTAGAATTGTCTTGAATCATTTGAATAAAGTTGGTTAGGTAGTTCTGGTTTTGACTTTGGTTGTGAATAGTGGCATATAGTGTTGACCAAAGCCCTGTTTTTCCTACCCTTACGGAGGCTAAGTTGGCAAACTCTGGTAGGTCTTTAAGTAACCATTTTGGGAGCACGCAAACGCCTTTTTGTGCTTCTACTAGTTGTAGCATCATTACGGTTAATTCTGATAGCCTTTCTTGCTTGGGTTGGCAATTAGCAGGGGTTAAGAAGTGCTTATATATACTTAGCTTGTCTTTGGAAATGGGATAGTGAATTAGGGTTTCATTGCTTAAATCATTTGGCTCTACCCAAGGTTTTTCTGCAAGTAGATTGGTTTTTGAGGTGACTAAAACCATTTCATAACTAAACAATTCTTTAAATACTAGGTCATTATCATCAGTTGGGTCAGAGGTAATTACTAAATCTAATTTTTGCTGTTTAAGGTTTTTAAGTGCGGTTAATTCTGATTTCTTATTGATACTTGCAAGGCTGTTCACTAAATCTAAGTCAATATTAGGCCACTGTTGTTGGTACTCTCTTAATATTGGCAGTAGCCATTCAAAACAAGTGTGGCATTCTACTCCTATCCATAATCTACCCTCATGACCTTGCTCAAGAGCTTTTAAGTTATTTTCGGCAATATCTAGTCTTGGTAAAACATCGTTTGCAGTTTTTAATAATAGCTTACCTGCTTGGGTTAATTGTATGGGTGTGGACTTGCGGATAAATAAAGAGAGATTTAACTGCCGTTCTAGTTGCTTTATTTGATGAGATAGGGCGGACTGTGTAGTAAATAAAGCTTCTGCGGCTTTTATTACAGTTCCTTGCCTGGCAAGGCTTTGTATGGTTTTTAAGTGTTTTATATTAATCATGCACAATATTGTATATGAATTTAATTCATAATAAGTTGAAATTTAATCGTTTGTTTTCATATTTAGGTTAATTTAAAATGCGTTTGTAAATTAATAAAAGGATGCAAGCATGAAAATACATAATTTAGGCTACCCACGAATTGGAGCAAAAAGAGAATTAAAGTTTGGGCTAGAAAAATACTGGCGTGGTGAAAAATCAGCAGCTGAACTACTAACACTAGCACAAGATATTCGCCAACAAAACTGGCAAACTCAACTTGATGCAGGTATTGAGCTATTACCCGTCAACGACTTTGCCTATTATGATCAAATGCTCAATATGAGTACTTTATTAGGTGTTGTGCCAAGCCGTTTCCGCCAAGCAGATTATGATTTAGAAACTTCATTTAGAATGGCAAGAGGGCGAGCACCAAGTGATGACGGACACTGTTGCGGTGGTTATAGCGGTTCACAAGCTGAATCAAAAGCTGACTATGCTTGTGATATGAAAAAATGGTTTGATACTAACTACCATTATATAGTGCCAGAGTTTGAAGCTGACACGGAGTTTAAAATTACTGATACCCGCTTATTTGATGAGCTATTAGAAGCTAGAAGTTTAGTTGATGCTAGCCAACTAAAACCAGTATTAATAGGCCCTTTAAGTTATTTATACTTAGGTAAAGAAGTTAGCATAAAAAACCGTTTAAGTTTACTACCTGAACTATTAAAAACTTACGCAGAAGTTTTACAAAAATTATCACAAATAGGCATAGAATGGGTACAAATAGATGAGCCTATTTTAGTGTTAGAGTTAGACGAAGCATGGAAACAAGATTTTACTCAAGCTTACTCTGAATTAAGTTCATCAAGTTTAAAAATATTACTAACCACATACTTTGATACTCTAGGCGATAATTTATCCTTAATAAATAGCTTACCTATTGCAGGTTTACATGTTGATGCAGTGCGTGGAGAAACGCAATTGACCGCCGTTATTGAAACGATGGATACCGACAAAGTATTATCACTTGGTTTGGTTGAAGGCCGTAATATTTGGAAAACAGATTTTAAAAAAGCAATTCACAAAGCCCTACCTGCTCTTAAAAAATGGCAACAAAATTTATGGATTTCACCAGCCTGTTCTTTATTGCATTCACCAGTAGACTTGCAATTAGAACAAAAAATTGATGGAGAATTAAAAAACTATTTGGCATTTGCAAAACAAAAACTAACCGAAGTCGTTACTATTGCAAACGCCCTAAAAGGACAAGATGTAAATAAACAACTAGAGCAAAATGCTAACATTATCGCTAGCAGACAATTTTCTAAATCTGTCAACAACGCCTCTGTGCAGGATAGAATTGCGAATATAGATGCGATTGCTTTAAACAGAAAAAGTACTTATGCACAACGACAAGCTCAACAAAAACAAAAATATAACCTACCATTATTTCCAACCACCACCATAGGTTCTTTCCCACAAACAGCAGATATTAGAGCCGCACGCCGTGACTTTAAACAAAATAAAATCAGCGAACCAGAATATCGCCAAAAAATGCAAGCCGAAATTCTAGATGTTATTGAACGCCAAGAAAAAATTGGTATTGATGTACTAGTCCATGGAGAGCCAGAAAGAAACGACATGGTCGAATACTTTGGCGAGCAACTAGATGGCTACGCCTTCACTCAGTTTGGTTGGGTACAATCCTATGGCTCAAGATGCGTTAAACCACCGATTATCTACGGTGATGTTTCACGCCCCAAAGCAATGACAGTTGAATGGTCACAGTTTGCCCAATCCAACACCAATAAAATTATGAAAGGCATGCTAACAGGAGCAGTAACCATGTTGCAATGGTCATTCGTAAGAGACGACCAACCTCGTGAAACTACTTGTAACCAAATCGCCCTAGCCCTACGCGATGAAGTGTTAGATTTAGAAACCGCAGGCATAGAAATGATTCAAATAGATGAAGCTGCCTTGCGTGAAGGCCTGCCACTAAAAAAATCAGAATGGCAAACCTACCTAGCATGGGCAGTCAATTCATTTAGATTAACAACTTCTGGCGTGAAAGATACCAGTCAAATTCATACCCACATGTGTTATTCAGAGTTTAATG
>CAZMHA010000109.1:0-4310 GCA_964565985.1 uncultured Piscirickettsiaceae bacterium
AAATTAATAACTGAATATCCGCAAGATTTATATCATCTTGCTGTGGAGCTGAGTCTTGTAATTTTTGTTCAATATAACGAACTGTATCATAGCCAAAGTATCCAACTAAACCACCACTAAATACAGGTAGAGAAGATGATTCTTCGGAAACTTTAAAGCGATTTTGAAATGCTTCAATCCAAGCTAAAGGATCATCTGCAACCTGTTGTTCAATTAGCTTATCATTTTCATAAATACTAACCTGCTTATCAACCACTACTAGTTTTTTACTACACGGCAAACCAATAATTGAATAACGCCCCCATTTATCACCACCTTGTACCGATTCAAATAAATACGATTGGGCTTGCCCTGCTACCTTATGATAAACACTTAATGGAGTGTCATAATCTGAAAGAATAGTACGCATAACAGGTACTGTTTTATATCCCTGACTAGCTAGATTGTCAAAATTGCTATTCATTATCTTCACTTTTAGTCTTAAACTTGTATATTTCTAATTGAATTACTTGTTTTATGCCCTGCCATGAACACCACAAAGGTTTAGTTAAAGTTGCAAATAAAGTCGTTAAAAACTGCATTGTACTTATTTTGATTCTAAATAATTAGGTAGCTCAAGAAATGAATCCATAACTACATCAGGATTGTAATTTTTAATATCTTCACCATGATTATAACCATAGCTCATGCAAAATATATTAAACCCTGCTGCTCTGGCAGCTGTTACATCCGAGCGAGAATCTCCTAGCATTAATGCATTATCTGGGCTTACTCCCATTAATTTGGCCGCATGTAATAATGGCATTGGATCTGGCTTTTTCTTTGCACAGGTATCACCTGAAACCACCACTTCAAACAAATCAAACAAATCTTTATTTTTTAATAACGGCACAGTAAAAGCTGCCGCTTTATTAGTTACACAACCAATACGATAGCCATTATCTTTCAGCCAAGCAATACCTTCTTTCACGCCATCATAAACGCAAGAACGCTGTGAGTTATTATCTTTATATAACTCAAGGTATATTGGGTAAGCCTTAGCCATTAGTTCTTTATCTGGCTCACCATCAACGGCATTAATTAGAGCTCTTTCGGTTAGTCTTTCTACGCCATTTCCGACCCAATTACGTACCGCATCAACACCACGAACAGGCATATCTAGTTGCTTCATCATTTCATCAACACAATAGGCTAAATCTGGCACACTATCAATTAAAGTTCCATCCAAATCTATTAGGATAAGGCCTGGTTTTATTTTTTTAAATGACATTTTTTATTTCTCTTTTAAATAATAAAGGCACGAGCTTATTATTTAACCCCGTGCCTTTTTTTGTATATTTGTTTTGTTAATTATGCTTTTGCGAGTTCTTCACGCATTTGTTTGATAACGCTATCATAACGGTTTGCATCATTTGCACCGATGTTACCAAATATTCCAGAACCAGAAACAAAGGTATCACAACCTGCTGCTGCTACTTCACGAATATTTTCTACTTTTACTCCTCCATCAATTTCTAAACGAATATCTCGACCAGATGCATCAATTAGTTTACGAGCAGCTTTTAATTTTTCTAGTGCTTGTGGAATAAATGACTGTCCACCAAAGCCTGGGTTTACCGACATAATTAAAATCATGTCTATTTTGTCCATTACATGCTCTAGATAATCTAGTGAAGTGGCTGGGTTAAATACTAAACCTGCTTTACAGCCCATGCCTTTAATTAGCCCTAAAGAACCATCTATATGCTCAGAAGCTTCTGGGTGAAAAGTCACATAATCCGCCCCTGCATTAATAAAATCAGGAATGATTCTATCAACAGGTTTTACCATTAAATGCACATCAATTGGTGCTTTTACGCCTTCTCTAACCATAAAGTTTTTAAGTGAATCACAAACCAAAGGACCTATAGTTAGGTTTGAAACATAGTGGTTGTCCATTACATCAAAATGCACCACATCTGCTCCTGCGGCTATAACATCTTTAACATCTGTACCTAGTTGAGCAAAATCTGCTGATAAAATTGATGGGGCAATCCAGTTTTCTTTCTTAGACATTTTTTTTGTATTCCTCTTCGTTCTTTAATTTGTTTTTTAAAATCTACATAATTTTAACAGAGCATACCCATATTTCCTAACAATCTGTTAAGTAATTTGGGATAATAATGTAAATTAAAATGGAAGGGCTACAAAATGACAAAACAATACCCTATATTAAAAAATGTTAAAAACAGCATTCGAATCGTAGAAGTAATAGGCTTGATCTTAATTGCCATAGCCACAACTATCGCCGGAGTTATGGAAATAATGGTTATGGTTACAAATATGAAAGTTACTCTTGGTGATCTATTACTATTATTTTTATATTTAGAAGTGCTGGCTATGGTCGCAATATATCTTGAATCAGGAAAACTACCCATCCGTTTCCCTCTTTACATCGCTATTATCGCCCTAGCTAGATATCTTATTTTAGACATGAAAGCTTTAGATGCTTGGCAAATGCTATCTGTTGCTGTAACCATGCTAATTATTGGGGTAACTATAATGATTATCCGCTACGGTCATCTTAAACTCCCCTATGAAGAAAGAGAAAGCTTAGAAGAAAGCCAAGCTGACGATAACAACAAACAGATTGCAAAAAAATGAGTGGATTACAAGATTCTAACCTTACTAGCTTAACCCTTATTAATAAGGGAAAAGTACGCGATCTATATGAGATTGATGACCAACACCTGCTAATAATTACTACCGATAGAATTTCCGCTTTTGATGCGGTTTTACCTACTGCAATTAACGGTAAGGGTAAAATACTCACCGAAATGGCAATGTTTTGGATGAGCAAAACAACTAACATTCTTCCAAATCAACTTAGTAATGATATAAAACTAGCTGACATTTTAAGCCGCAAAGAAATAGAAAGAATAGACGGCAGAGCAATGATTGTTCGCAAACTAAAACCATTGCCAATAGAGGCAATAGTTAGAGGATATTTGGTTGGCTCTGGCTGGAAAGAATACCAACAAAACGGCAGGGTATGTGGCATTGAACTACCTGCCAATTTACAACTTGCCCAACAGCTACCAAAACCATTATTTACCCCGTCGACTAAAGCAGAAGTTGGAGAACATGATGAAAATATTTCTTTTACTGAAGTGGTTAAATTAATTGGTCAAGATAAAGCCGAAGCAGTTAAAAAACTGAGTATTGACATCTACACAATGGCGGCAGAATTTGCACTGGAAAGAGGCATTATTATTGCTGATACCAAGTTTGAATTTGGTGAAGATGAACAAGGAGCAATCCATTTAATTGATGAAGCCCTTACCCCTGATAGTTCAAGATTTTGGCGAGCATCTACCTATAAAGTAGGTAGTAATCCTGATAGCTTTGATAAACAATACATAAGAGATTATCTAGAAACATTAGACTGGGATAAAAAAGGGCAAGCACCCTCTTTACCTCAAAACATCATTGATGTAACGTTAGATAAATACCAAGAAGCACAATCAAGACTAATGGGAGGTATTGACCCTTGGTCACTTTTTAGCTGAAAATGATAAAAAGATAAGCAATTAAAGACGATATAGAATGAATAAAGGTTTTTTTATTACAGGAACAGATACTAATGTTGGTAAAACATTTGTAACCTGCTGTCTTTTGAAAACCTTACAAACACATTGTGAACAACCCATTCATGCACGCAAACCAATTGCATCGGGTGCGATTCGATTTACCGCCCAGAAACTTATTTCTGAAGATGCCATGCTATTGAAAAAACACTCTAACAATAGCGACACACTTAAAGATATCTGCCCCTATCTGTTTGAAGAAGCCGTCTCACCTGCAAGAGCAATCAAACTGAATGATGTAAAAATAACCTTAACTGACCTAGTGGAAGCAAGCAAAACACCAAAAGATAGCATTTGTTTAGTTGAAGGGGCTGGTGGTTACTACTCGCCATTAACGGGCAACAAACTCAATAGTGACCTTGCCGGCAAACTAAAGTTACCAGTTATTATTGTCGTCGAAAATAGAACGGGCTGTATCAATCAAGCCCTCATGACAATTGAAGCCGTAAAGGCTAGCAAGTTAGAAATAGCTTGTATCATTATCAATGATACAAGCCTTAATGCTGACACAGAAAACATAAAAGACATCATCAAACTAACCGATATAAAATGTATTCAGATAGGATATCAGCCTAAACAGACACCGATAAATAATCAAGAATTATGGCAAGCTATTTCTATTTATTTAACTAATTAGAAAACAGATATTGCTAGAGGAAACATAATTAAATCCAATAAAAAGCT
>CAZMHA010000110.1:0-4296 GCA_964565985.1 uncultured Piscirickettsiaceae bacterium
AAAAAAAAAATTTTTCCCCCCCCCCCCCCCGAAAATTTGAGGAGGGTAAAAAGAAGAAAAAATAGAAAGTGAATTATGAAAATAAGTGAAAGTTGGTTAAGAAAGTGGGTTAATCCTAGTTGGGATACTAAAACCCTAACAGAAGAGCTAAGCCTTGCAGGTTTAGAAGTTGACGGTGTAGAAAGCGTTGCTCCAGATTTCAACAATGTAGTGGTTGGTAAAGTACTATCGGTAGAAAAACATCCTGATGCAGATAAGCTAAATATCACTCAAGTTGATGTTGGTGAAGCAGAGCCAGTACAAATAGTTTGTGGTGCTAAAAATGTTGCGGTAGGTATGTTAGCTTGTTGTGCTAAAGTTGGTGCAATATTGCCTGGTAACTTTAAAATTAAAGCGGCTAAATTGCGAGGAATTGCTTCAAATGGAATGTTATGTGGTGCAACAGAAATTGGCTTAGCTGATGATGGTGTCGATGGTTTATTAGTGTTGCCAACTGATGCGACTATTGGGCAAGATATTCGTGAATACCTAGACTTAGATGATAAAATTATTGATGTAGATTTAACCCCAAACCGTGCAGATTGTTTAAGTGTTGAAGGTGTTGCTAGAGATTTATCTGCAATTAGTGGCTTACAACTAGAGCAACCATTTACGATTAATGAAACAACTAAAACTGGTGAGTGTTCGCAATCAGTAAGTGTTAAAGAACCCCAAGCTTGTCCAAAATATTTGGGTTGTATTGTTGCTGATTACGATACTTCTTCCCAAGCTCCACAATGGCTTAAACAGCGATTAGAAAGAGCAGGGCTTGCAACTAAAAACCTAATTGTTGATATAACTAACTATGTGCTTATTGAGTTAGGTCAACCAATGCATGCCTTTGATGCCGATAAGTTAACTGGTGATATAGTTATTAGAATGGCAAAAGATGGTGAAAAATTAACTACTCTTGATGAAAAAGAACTTAGTTTAAAGTCTAACTCACTAGTCATTGCGGATGACTCTGGAGCGATTGCTCTAGCAGGCATTATGGGTGGTTTAACTACGGCGGTTTCAGCAACGACCAATAAAGTATTTTTTGAATGTGCTAATTTTAGTCCGCTAGCTATTACAGGTAAGGCAAGACAGTATGGTTTACATACAGATTCTTCGCATAGATTTGAACGCGGAGTAGATGCCTTTTTGCCCGAAAGAGCTTTAGAAAGAGCCTTACAATTGTTTATTGAAATTGCCGGTGGCAAGGTTTCCAAAGTTGTTGCTATTGTCGATGAAAAGAGCCTGTATCGACCGCAAGAAATCCAACTTAGACCAGAAAGAATTACTAAGTTATTAGGTGTAGAAATTAGTGCAGATAAAGTGGAAGATATTTTTACTAGCCTAAACTTCACTATCAATAAAAACAAAACTGGTTGGGGCATGATCGCACCAACTTATCGTTATGATATGGAAATTGAAGCCGATTTAATTGAAGAAGTAGGGCGTATTTTTGGTTACAACAACCTGCCAGAAATTACTGTAGAAGCTCCAATGCGGTTACCAACTAATGATGAAACTAAATTAGACTTGTATCAAGTTAAAAAGCACTTGGTAGCACAGGGTTTTGCAGAAATTATTACCTATAGTTTTGTTGATGAAGATTTTCAGCAAAAATTAATGCCTTCATTGCCTGGGATCAGTTTAAAAAACCCTATTTCTGATGATATGAAAGCTATGCGAACATCACTATTCCCTAGTTTATTAAATACCATTTCTTATAACCAAAATCGCCAACAAGCAAGCTTAAAAATATTTGAGAGTGGGCTGGTCTTTATTAATAAAGATGGCAGCATTGAAAACCTAGTGCAAGAACCTATGCTAGCTGGAGCAATGGTTGGTAATCTGAAGTCAGTTAACTGGGCAGAAGAAAGTAGAGTGGTTGATTTTTATGACCTAAAAGCACAGGTAGAAGCTATTTTATCAATCAGCCAGCAAGCAGAAGAAATTAAGTTTATTCCACAAGAATTTAACCTTTTTCATCCTGGGCAATCTGCGGCAATTGTAAAAGATGGAAAACAAATCGGCTCTCTTGGTCAGCTACACCCTAGGCTAGTAAAAGAAGCAGGGGTTACCGGCAAGGTGTTTATGTTTGATTTAAAACAAAGTGCTATTTTGGCAGGACAATTACCTGTAGCAATGGCTATATCTAAGTTTCCAGAAGTACAGCGTGATTTAGCTTTTATAGTAAAACAAGACTTACCTGTTCAAGAATTGTTAGATGTGTTTAAACAAGACAAGCAATCTATTTTAAAGTCTATTGAAGTTTTTGATGTTTATCAAGGGCAAGGATTGGAAGATAATCAAAAATCAATAGCACTTAATTTCAAAATGCAAGATACAGAAAAAACACTGCAAGATGAAGAAGTTGATAATCTTATGATAAATTTGATAAAATTAGCTAAAAAAACTGTTTCAGCAGAATTAAAACACGAATATAAAAGAGGAGCCTAGCATGGCACTAACTAAAGCAGACCTTGCACAAAAATTATCAAATACCTACGGCTTTAATAAAAGAGAGTCAAAAGATATGGTGGAACAGTTTTATAACGAAATATCAAGTGTATTAGTTAAAGGCGAGCAGATAAAGTTGTCAGGATTTGGTAATTTTGAGCTAAGAGACAAGGATGCCAGGCCAGGTAGAAACCCACGAACAGGTGAAGAAGTACCAATTTCTGCACGACGAGTGGTAACATTTAGACCTGGTCAAAAACTACGGGCACAAATAGACAATCATGGTAAAGGCTAAAAAAGACCAAATTAAGCTCGATATAGAGCTACCAGATAAAAAATACTTGACCATTGGTGAAGTGTCAGAGCTGTGTGATGTTAAATCACATGTTTTGCGTTACTGGGAACAGGTTTTTAGCCAGCTAGAACCAAGTAAAAGACGCGGTCGTAGGTATTATCAACATTCAGACATTGAATGTATTCTTGAAATAAAATCTCTTCTCCATGATCAGGGCTTCACTATTTCTGGTGCTAAAGAAAGAATGTCTAGTAAATCTCTTCCTAGGGAAGTTAATCTAAAAAACCCACAAAAAAATAAATTATATTTAGAAATTTCAAAAATGCGTTCTGATAATCAAAAGTTCCTCAGTTACATTTCTAGCCACTACTAAGCTGTTTTGTGAACTACATAACCAATGAAGGCTATCGAAGAATAACCGCACAACTAAAAAAGATGTGGTTTAGTGAACGACCAGCAATAGTTAAAGCAATAACTACTGCAGCGGCAGAAGGTGATAGATCAGAAAATGCTGAGTACCAATACCGAAAGAAAGAAATTAGAGAACTAGATAAAAGAATTCGTTATATTGAAAAGCATTTAAAAGACATAAATATTGTTTTGGATAAACCCAACAATAACCATAAGGTTTTTTTTGGTGCGTGGGTATCTTTAGAAGATATAGATACCACAGAAAAAATAACCTACAGGCTTGTCGGCATGATTGAATCTCAGCCAGAAAAAGGCGAAATATCAATAGATAGCCTAGTTGCAAAATCATTGCTTGGTAGAAGTTTAGGCGATAAGGTAACTGTTAAACTACCAACAGGTAAAAATAAAAAATATATTATTTTAAATATACATTATTAGTTAGAAGCCTATTTGCTTAATAATTTTTTAATAATAGGTTTAAAAAATAAAAGAGAGAAGTATGAGCTGGATAATAAAAGATCACTATGAAGATGAGTATGATTTAGAAGCAGATAAAATGGCTTTAGAGTCCATGGATATTACAGCCTTTTCTAGTGTAAAAGATATGACTATTGAAGTACCTGTTGATGAAGATGATACTGATAAAATTTCACAGGTTTACGAATTACTATTTCCTGGTCTAGTTGAAGATATGCTAGAAATTATGAGTTCAGATGGTAAAGACCCTTATAAAGTTAGTTATTTTTATAAGAAAAGACCAAATAAATCTTAAATAATTGTCAATAAAGTAAGGTTTACATCTCAAAAGTGGTGGCAACTCAACCCGCCTAATCTCGGCGCACGAATCAGTAAGTACCGTTGCTTCCTTCCGGACCTGGCGGAGTTTCCTACCTATCGTCGCGAGGGGCGAGCTAAGTCACCATAATATCCCCAAATTCTAAACAAGAACTCAGGAAGTACTTAAATTTTAATTAAAAATTAAAGCACTTTACAAAAAAAACCTAGTTATTAAATATATTTTTGTGATAAAAATAACAACTAGGGTTTAGAATATGGCTCCCGATGCTGGGCTCGAACCAGCGACATACGGATTAACAGTCCGG
>CAZMHA010000111.1:0-4226 GCA_964565985.1 uncultured Piscirickettsiaceae bacterium
CAATGGAATAACCATTGTCTGCGAAACATGCCTAGAATTGACTAGCTATAAGACTTGCAGAATTTTATGTTAGTTGTTCAGGGCTTCCTTAACCAATGACCACTTTTGCCACCTTTTTTTTCTAATAATTGTAGCTGGTTGATGACCATGCCTTTATCTACAGCTTTACACATGTCATAAAGGGTTAGTGCGGAGGTTGCAGCGGCGGTTAGTGCTTCCATTTCTACCCCTGTTTGTCCAACTAGTTTACAAATTGCAATAATTTCTACACTATTGGTTTCATAGTTCGCTGTTAATTCAACTTTTACCGATGTGAGCATTAGAGGGTGGCACATGGGAATTAGTTCTGGTGTTTTTTTGGCAGCCATAATTCCTGCAATTCTGGCTGTTGCCATTACATCACCTTTTTTATGCTTGCCTTCTGCAATCATCGCTAGTGTTTCGGGTAGCATATTAATTACAGCCATTGCTCTGGCTTCGCGTTGAGTGTTAGATTTATCACTAACATCAACCATTTTTGCTTGACCTTTTTCATCGAGGTGAGTTAATTTTTGTTGATTTGACATAGTTGTTTAAGCCTTACTTAAAATGGGTAAAAAGCGACTTTATCACCTTTTTGAATAGTTGTATCTTCTGGAATAACTACAAATCCATCTGCCCAAACGGTAGAGCTTAATACTCCTGATCCTTGGTTTGGATAGAGTTCAATTTGTGTTTCTCCATTATGATTAATTAATTTACCACGAGCAAATTCTCTACGAAAATTGGCTTTGTTGGTTGTAAAGTTTGCCACTAGCCAAATTGGCTTAGCGGCTATATTTAATTGACCTTGCATGGTTTGTAAGTAGGGCTTGGCAAAGAGTTTAAAAGTTGCAAAAGCGGAGACAGGGTTTCCTGGTAAACCAATAAAAGGAGTGCCTGAGATATTTCCATAGGCAAGGGGTTTACCAGGTTTCATCTTAACTTTCCACATACTTAGTTCACCAAGTTGTTCCATGGCTGGTTTAATATGGTCTTCTTCGCCAACAGAGACCCCCCCTGTGGTAATAACAACATCAGCAACACTGGCAGATTGTTGCATGGCTTTAAGTGTGTCAGCGAGGGTGTCAGGCACTATGCCTAAATCTATTAGTTTAAAGCCAAGTTGTGGGATTGCCCCAGTAAGTAGATAACGATTGGCATTGTATATCTTGCCTGCTGTTAATTTTTTACCTGGTTCAGTTAGTTCATCTCCAGTGGTAAAGGTTGCAATTATAAGTGCTTTATAAACCTTAATTTGGGCAATTCCAATGGAGCTAATTAAGCCTAAATCTTGTGGTTTTAGAAGATGACCTTTTTTTAAAATTATGGAATTAATAGCAATGTCTTCACCCGTTAAGCGAATATTTACCCCCCCCCCCCTTCTTTTAAGAAGTTGAGCATTTACTTTCACCTCTTCGTTGGCAAGGCGTTCTGTTTCTTCTTGCATAACTACAGCATTAACTCCTGATGGAATTGCCGCTCCTGTAAAGATTCTAACAATCGTTCCTGTTTTTAACTCTGTGCCAGTTTCTCCTGCGGCAATTCTTTGGGAAACTTGGAAGGTATCTGTATGCTCTAGGTCTTTTAGATTTAAGGCATAACCATCCATCATACTATTATCATGAGGAGGTACATTTATTGTGGATACTATATCTTCGGCAAGGGTTCTTCCCAAAGCATCAGTTATTGCGATAGTTTCTGCTTTTTTACTGGGCTTGGCTTGGCTTATAAGGTGGGCAAGTGCTTCATCAAAGGTTTTCATTTAACTAGCCATTTTTGTTCGGCTTCTTTGTCTGACATTCTAGAATCTACCCAACGCTCCTCGCCATTAGGGAAGGTTTCTTTTTTCCAGAAGGGAGCATTGGTTTTTAGATAGTCCATAATAAAATGGGCAGCATGAAAAGCTTCTTCACGGTGGCGTGAAGTAACGGCAACTAGTACAATCTGGTCACAAGGTTGCATCTTGCCAATACGATGAATAATTAAACTACTTTGTAGTTTCCAACGCTTATGGGCTTGTAGGCGAATGTTTTCTAAAGCCTTTTCGGTCATATTTGGATAGTGTTCCAGTTCTAAAACTGAAATATCATCACCTTCGTTTAAATCACGGACAGTGCCAATAAAGGCAACTACTGCACCTATATCCTTATAACCTTCGCGTAGGTTTTTAATTTCTGTGGTTAAATCAAAGTCTTGTTGTTGTATTTTTATGTGGGGATAAGGCACTTACTTATCCACCAGTAACAGGAGGGAAGAAAGCTATTTCATCACCTGCTTTGAGCAGGGTATCACGGCTAGCAATATCGTGGTTTACAGCAATTTGTAAGTTTGTATTGTGCAATAATGCCCCTGCCCATTGCTCGCCTCTTTCTGCCAGTATGCTGATTAGGCTTTCTACACTAGCCATATTGGTTGCAGAAATTGTTTCTTCAGCCTGTCCAAGAGCTTCTCTTAAGCTAGCAAAATATAGAATATTTAACATGTTTTTTTCCTTATTCATCTAAATCCCCAATACTATCGGTGGATTCGGGTAAATTATCCACCCAAACTTACCATTTGTTTAAATTCAATATTGTGTACATTTTCATTAAAGAAATGTCGTTCTGGTTTTTTTAGCATGGCTTTAACAATAATCTCTTTTAATTCTTCATGAGTCGCACCATCACGCACAGGAGACCTTAAGTCAACTGAATCTTCTTGCCCTAAGCATAAGGCTAATACACCAGTTGAGGTCAAGCGCACACGATTACACGCTTCACAAAAATGTTGTGAAACTGCGGAAATAACGCCAATCTTGGTATTAGTGCCATTAATTAAAAAGTTTTTAGCAGGACCAGCATGGCTTTTTTCTGTGGTAGGAATTAAATTGGTACCAACATGCGCCTTAATCCTTGCCAATATTTTATCCATTGGATAGTGTTGATCCATTAGGCTAATCCCTGCTGAACCTATCGGCATCATTTCAATAAAACGAACCTCTATGCCTTTTTCAATACCATAATCTACCATCGCTTCAATTTCAGAATCGTTAGTACCTTTCATTACTACACAATTAAATTTAATTGGATTTAGACCTGCTGCAATGCCTGCATCAACACCTGCCAATACCTTAGCTAAATTGCCACCACGAGTTATGCTTTCAAATAATTTTGGTTTTAGAGTGTCGATAGAAATATTGCATCTATCTAAACCTGCAGTTTTTAAATCTGCGGCATATTGGTCTAAAAAGTGGGCATTGGTTGAAAGGGCAATTTCTTCTAAGCCTTCAAGTTTATGAATTCGTGCAACAAATGCAGGGACACCTTTACGAACTAATGGTTCTCCACCAGTAATTCTTACCTTAGTGACGCCTAAATCAACAAAAGCAGAAATAATTTTTGTTAGTTCATTAAAGCTTAAATATTCAGAGTGATGACCTTCAGGGTGAGCTCCTTCTTCGGGCATACAATAGCTGCATTTGTAGTTACACTTTTCCGTAATAGAAACGCGTAAATAGTTAATAGTTCTGTTAAAAGGGTCAATTAAAGCCATGATTAAATTTATACCGTTATGTCCGTAAGGGAATAACGGTATATTGTACAAAGTTTTAAAAAAATATCAATCTATTTAAGGCATAAAAAAACCTGCTAAAGCAGGCTTTTTATTAAAAAGTTGGTAGGAATTACATTCCTGCGTGCCCAACTCCTGGAGGATCTTCATGCATACGCTGTGGAACATTGTATTGCGGAGTTCCGTCTGGTAATTTACGGGCTTCAACAAAGTTATGTATAGCACCAGATCCATCACCAACCATTGAATCTGCACAGTCACTCATGCAACGCTCATTATGGATAACAGGTCTATGATCACAGAAGAAGTTACCTTGGTTTTTCATAAACTTATTTTGCTTCATTAATACTTCTGCATTATAGAAGGTATCATCTTCAAGCTCAATTGGAGAGCCATCTTCATCATAGCCAACAGGTATATAGTTAGCTTGCATGATATAACCAGTCATTCCTAAGTAACCTTTATCACCGATATAAGCAGCGTTAGGAGTCCAGAACGGCATAGTACGACGAATATAGTCGAAGAATGTAACCGCGTAAGGCCAGTAGTTACCTACGGCTTTCATCGGTGCTGGATCTTTAGGGTCAGAAGCAACTAGGTCTTCTTCTATCGCTAGCGGTAAATAACCTTTCGCACCTTCACCAAATTCACCATGA
>CAZMHA010000112.1:0-4139 GCA_964565985.1 uncultured Piscirickettsiaceae bacterium
TTGATGCCTCTGCTCAGGGAGGCTTGTTTTAAATCGGACAGTAGTGATAAAAAGTAACTATATTTGATGTGTCTCTGGGTTTTTCTAAAACTCTTGCTATATCCCTTACAAAAACTGGAGCGTTATTTTTAACACCAACAATTAAACTTTCTATATCCTCGACGCCAGACAAGTACTCGCCGGTATAAACTAAAAAGCTTTGTTGCCATGCGGCAAAAGTTCCTGCTGTTTTTTCGTTATTAGCCGCTTGTATTGTTTGCCCTATTTGGGTTAAAGAAATGTCATATCCTGCTAGTTTTTCAGGATCAACTTCAATAGCTATTTCGGTTGGCTCGCCGCCAACAACGAACCCTTGTGAGGTTTCGGCTACAGAAGCAACTTCTTGTAATACATCAAAACCTAGCAACCTTAGCTGTGAACTATCTAAAGATTTTGAAGAAAGAGTAAAGGTAACCACTGGAACATCGTCCGCACCTTTGGGTTTTATCATGGGTTGCAAAACACCAGTAGGAACTAGATCCATATTTGACATTATCTTGCTATAGACATTAACAAGAGAATTTTCCATGTTTTCGCCTACATAGAACTGTACTGTTACTATTGATTGCCCTCTATCGGAAGCGGAATATACATGCTCGACCCCTTTGATTTCTTTAAGCAACCTTTCTAGCGGCTCTGACACCAGTGCCTCTACTTGCTTATTAGATGCTCCTGGGTATTGCACCATTATGTCAACCATAGGTACAGATATCTGAGGATCTTCTTGACGAGGGGTAAATATCATACCCATAATACCGATAACTAGACCCACCATTAAGAACAAAGGTGTTATTGGTGAGCTAATATAAGCTCTAGCTGTATCTCCAGCTATATCTCGTTTTTCTTTATCAACCGGTAAAGGATTGTTGTTATTATTTTTCATGTTTATTTTCCGTTTGATATCTTAACTAGGAGTCTTGGTCTGTTTTTGGAGGACTTAACTTACCATTAACCAACACCCAACCAGAAACAATACTTGCAGGAGGATTAACAACAACTATTTCGCCATTATTTACTCCAGATAAAACTATTCTCTTGCCATTTGATAACAACTTTCCTAGCCTAACTATTTTCATCTCCACCGTCCACCGCTTGTGTTTGCTGATTAACTATAAAAATTGCAGGCAGGCTCCCACGCTTAATAACCGAACTACTTGGTATAGCAGGAAAAGACTGCCCTCTAGAGCTAATATTCAATACAGAAACCGTAGCATACATCCCTGGAGCAGCAGGAGCACCTAGAGGCAAGTCTAACTTGATCTTAACAGTATGTTGTTTGGAATCTGCAACAGGAAAAATTTGTGCAACGCGAACTTCTATTCTTTTTTCATTACCAAATTCTGCTAAAAATACCGCACCTTTTTTAATTCCTAACATTAAATTGACAGGAACATTTACTTCTAAACTAAGATGATTGCTTCTTGCAAACACCAATAAAGGCTGTCCTGGCTGAACGGTATCTCCTGCCTCAACCAGTTTTTCTACAATTACGCCATCAAATGGAGCAACAGATTTAGTGTCAGACAAGCGAACATCAATTTCATCTATTTTTGCTTTAATAAGGCGCATTTGTGCGGAAGTTTTTTGTACATTAGTTCTGGCATTAGCAAGATGAGCTCTTTTATCAACATCATTATCACCATAGCCCATTGAATTAGAAATGGGGCGAGTAAACATCTGATCCATAAGTCCAGGCATAGCCATTCCTGTCATATTTTTTTCTGTTGTTGGGCTCCAGCGTTCTCGGTTATATTGGGTTATAGAGTTTTTATAAGCATAAGATGCCTGTTGCCATTGTGCCATTGCCGCATTACGCTGAGCCTTTAGTACCTCACCATCACAAGAAATAAGTAAAGTTCCTAACTTAAAGTTATCTCCCTCTATGCCAGAGATATAATCAATTTGCCCTGCTTGTTGTGCATTAATGGTTACTTTTTTATGTGGAACGACTGTACCACCTAAGTTAACAAAACTGTCATAAATGGTTGAACCAATCACTTCCGTTTTTATTTCTGCATGAGAAGCGTAAGGAACTGACCAGGCTACAACTATAATTATTAGGCTTAAAATTCTATGCTTCATCAATTTTTCTCCGAATGGTTGAAATGCTAACTATAAAAACTATTTAATCTAAGGATTCACGATACGCTGTTTTGTTAAATTACGCCAAATAAACAATTTTATGACTTTGTAGAATAATTTATATTATGAAAAGGTAATAGGAATTTTACACATAAGTCTTTGATTATATTAGAATATAACCATATCCATATATAATAAAACTATAATATTCTAGTTTTTTGGCTATGGATAGAATTTACTTATACTGCTTAAAAACACTCTAAACATCTTAAACTTAACCTACGCCAACTTATTGACAAAAAAACTGGCACGACTTCTGCTTTACGACAGATAACAGAATTACTTTAATTTTTCTTTTACTGAAATAAGGAATATAAACATGAACAGCCAAACTATAAATACAGAAATGCAAGCTCCTCTTGTACAAGACTATAACCGCAACCCAGAGGAAGAAAGTCGTTTAGCAGAAAACCCACGCAAAACTATCCTACTGTTGCTACAAGGTGTGGTTGATAAGGGCAGCCTAGCTAAAGTTTGTCACCAGTCTGACTCTCTTGTTGAAAAAGGCTTTCATCTTGGCAGAATGACAACTATCCTTGATGCTCTAAGAGATAGGCTTTCTTTATCAAAAGAAACTCCTATTTCTTACGACCTTGAAGAACTTTACCGTTATGCAGACAAAGCCATTCAAGAAGCTGTATTTGAAAATGATACCTTCTACCTAGATAGTGCTATTGAAATTCTTGCTGAGCTACGCGATGCTTGGCTGGAAATGATGTACCAAACAGGTGAACTATCTCCTGAAGCATAAACTCTATTAATTTAGTAAAAGAAAAAGAAAAAACCTCCTCCTATTGCATGAGTAAGGTCAGTTAACTAATTAAATTAACTGGCTTTTCCCTATTCTTGCCATATCATAAAACCAGCTGTACAACTTGACAAATCTACAAAATAATGTATATTATTAATTGATAATATATAAAAAAAAAGGAGTTCAGATGCTAAATCAATTAGCCCCAATTAATAGTTCTATTAACAACCTAACCCCTGGTCAAAATATAGAGACCTACTTAAAAACAGTACAAACTATGCCATTGCTAACTGCAGCAGAAGAAAAAGCACTTGCAGAA
This sequence comes from uncultured Piscirickettsiaceae bacterium, assembly GCA_964565985.1. Classification (GTDB taxonomy): domain Bacteria; phylum Pseudomonadota; class Gammaproteobacteria; order Thiomicrospirales; family Thiomicrospiraceae; genus Hydrogenovibrio. The sequence goes on from CAZMHA010000112.1 coordinate 3,252, forward strand.
AAGTTAAATACAGAACAAGATCTAGATGCGGCAAGAGAGTTAATTTTGGCAACGCTACGCTTTGTAGTACCTGTTGCTCGCTCTTATAATGGCTATGGACTGCCACTTGCTGACCTAATTCAAGAAGGTAATATTGGTTTAATGAAAGCCGTAAAACGCTTTAAAGCTAGCGAAAATGTACGGCTAATGACCTTCGCCATTCACTGGATTCGTGCAGAGATGAACGAATATGTAATTAAAAATTGGCGTATTGTTAAAACCGCAACTACTAAAGCTCAACGCAAACTATTCTTTAAACTAAGAAGTAGCAAAAAAACTCTAGAATGGTTCAGCGATAAAGATGCGGATAAGGTTGCAAAAGACTTAGGAGTAACTAGAAAAGATGTCCTAGAGATGGAAACCAGGCTATACGGCAAGGACTTGCCTGTGGATATGGACAATGACAAAGAAAATGAACATAAAACCTATCCTATTTTGGCGAGTAAAGAAGCAGATCCAGAAACCGCATTAGTTAGGTCTTCAACTATAGAAAGGCAAAACAACCAGCTATCGCAAGCCTTATTAAAGCTAGACGATAGAAGTAAAGAAATTATCCAAAAACGCTGGCTAACTGATGACAAGGTAGGTCTAAAAGAACTGTCTGCACAGTTTGGTGTATCAATAGAAAGAATACGCCAAGTAGAGCAACAAGCCATCAAAAAAATGCGCTTCGCAATAGCTGATGCAAGCTAGTACTTAAGGAAGCCCTGAATAACTAACATAAAATTCTGCAAGTCTTCTAGCTAGTCAATTCTAGGCATGTTTCGCAGACAATGGTTATTCCATTGCCAAGCAACATAACGACGAAGTGGCTAGCTAGAAGCCTTGCCCTTCGGGGCTTAGCCAAGT
>CAZMHA010000113.1:0-4036 GCA_964565985.1 uncultured Piscirickettsiaceae bacterium
CCAAAGTTTAAATGCTTACCAGACAGCCTTTAGCAGTAAATCTGACATTATGGTTTGTCCTGTAAAAACTCATCAGTAATGCCATGTACTGAAATAGCTTCAGCAGGCACGCTTCTTTCTGGGTGAATGTATTGGTGGTAATTGTTTTCGGTTAATTTTCTGTCAAACATTTCAACCGCACCAATTTCAATTATTTTGTCACCATTTTTTGGGTCAAAGCCAGTTGTTTCTGTATCTAGTAATATTTGACGCATTTTATTATCATTTTCTTTTAGAATATGCACACATTATAAATAATTTATAGGTATTAAAATATGAAAATTAAAAAGGGCAGTGAAGTAACCTTTCATTACGAATTAAAAGATGAAGAAGGCAAAGTAATCGATTCAACTTTCGATGGCGAGCCGGTACATTATATTCATGGAGAAGGTGAAATTATCTTAGGTTTAGAAGAGTTTCTAGAAGGTGAAGAGCCAGGGTTTTCAGCAAGACTAACCATAGAGGCAGAAAAAGGTTACGGCACAAAACGAGAAGACCTTATCGTTTTTGCAGGTCCTGAAAACTTTGATGATAATGTTGAGATTGAAATAGGATCTATAGTAGAAACAGAAGATCCAGATGGCGAAATTATAGAGTTCAGAATTGTTGATGTCGATGAAGACAAGGTTTACCTAGATGGCAACCACCCACTTGCAGACAAAACTTTAGACTACAAGGTAGAAGTGGTAGAAGTAGCTTAGTTTTTATTTTTTTAGTGTTAAGTGTTCTTTACTACAAGCATACTTAGCTTTTTCGCCATCTTTAACCGTAACAGCTAACGCCTCTGCCTGCGGTATATGTACTCCACAACTATGGCAGGTAACCATTTTTTCTGTGGTAGCTTTTTTAGCGTCTAGTTCATTCTGCACCTGCTGTTCTGCACGGAATTTATTAATTCTTTTTAAAGCCGCCTTTAATACTAAAAATATAATAATAATAAATATAAAAAATAATAATGCTTTCATCTGTTAATACCTGTTTTTATGTTTAGTTTGTGGATTTTACCCCCCCCCCCCCCAAAAAAAAAAAAATAAAAAAATTAAATAATAATATTGCTTTTTTCTTTTTTTCTCGTTTTTTTTTTTTTTTTTTTTTTTTTTCCCCCCCCCCCCCCCGAAAATAAAGAAGGGGAGGGAATATATTTAATCTTTATACTTAGCGATTAAACTATCATCAAAAGTTAGTTGCTCTAAGTCTAAGTTAAGCAAAACCATTTCTTTTTCAAAAGATGTTTTTTCTGCAATCATATCAACTCTTCCATGACTATTGTTTTCTAACTGATACATCTGTTCTAGTGCCAAATGATAATACCTAAAAAGTTTCATGGCATCAATATCCTTAGCTTCAGCTTTATCTTTTAGGTTTTTTAATACATTATAAAGTTTAGTCAAAGTTCGTTTTAAACGCCAAGAATACATAGCTTCCTGCATCCACGGCTTATCCGCATAAAAAGTTTTTACTATCCAAAAAGTAATCAACAGTCCGACCAAGGCTCCAGAAAAATTTAGCACAAAAGGTTTTATATCAAAACCAGCTAGTAACAAAGGAGCAAAGTGAGAAAGAGGTGAAGCAATAACTGCAAAAATAGCCATAATAATAAAGGTAGCTCGGCGAGTTTTTTTACGAAACTCAATTGGGTCAATTTGTTTAATTGTAAACATGTTTTTGTCTCTGTTTATAAATTTAGAACATATTTTAATCACTTAGAAAGTATAATTCTGTTTTTTTATAGTTAATTATTTATTTAATCATGTACTACACTAGACAAGACTTTAGTTTTGATTTGCCAGAAAAGCTAATTGCCCAACAACCAACCGCAGAACGAACACAAAGTCGTTTACTAGTTTTGCAAGAAAATGGGCAGACTGCAGATAAGCAATTTACAGACTTACTATCCTATTTAAACCCAGAAGACTGTTTAATATTTAACAACACAAAAGTAATACCCGCTAGGCTATTTGGCAACAAGCTAACTGGTGCAAAAATTGAGTTACTAATAGAAAGAGTACTCGATAAAAATACCATACTAACCCATATTAGAGCAAGTAGAGCACCTAAAAAAGGCACAATATTACAAATAGCAGATGCTTTTGAAATAGAAGTAATAGGGCGAGATGACGCTCTATTTATCGTAAAAATACAATCACAAACCGCACAGGGAAAAACTGCACTAGAACTAATAGAAGAGCATGGGCACATGCCACTACCACCATACATATCAAGAAAAGATGAGCTTGCTGACAAAGAAAGATACCAAACTGTGTATTCCACCAAATTAGGAGCAGTAGCTGCACCCACCGCTGGGCTACATTTTGACCTAGATTTTATAGAAGCTATAAAACAAAAAAGCATTAAAACAGGGTTTGTAACTCTACATGTAGGTGCAGGAACTTTTCGACCAGTACAGGTAGATAATATTAATGAACATAGAATGCACTCCGAAGTAATAGAAATACTACAAGAAACAGTAGATTTAATCAAACAAACCAAACAAAATGGTGGGCGAGTAATTGCCGTAGGAACCACCTCAGTAAGGTGTCTAGAAAGTGCCTATAAATTTGCAGGCAACAAAGAACTAAAAGCCTACCAGGGAGAAACCGACATATTTATAACTCCAGGGGTAGAGTTCAAAGTAGTAGATGCACTACTAACCAATTTTCATCTACCAGAATCAACACTAATCATGCTAGTATCCGCCCTAGCTGGATTTGAAAACACCATGAAAGCATACAAGCATGCAGTAAAACAAGAATACAGATTTTTTAGCTACGGCGATGCCATGCTAGTTTTTCCAGAAAAGGATTGAAAATGGAATTTGAATTAGATAAACAAGATGGTAGAGCGAGAAGAGGGCGTTTAAAATTTGAGCGAGGAGTGGTAGAAACTCCTGCGTTTATGCCAGTTGGTACCTATGGTTCGGTTAAGGCAATGATGCCTGAGGAAGTTGCCGCTACTGGAGCACAAATAATATTGGGTAATACCTTTCATCTTGCATTACGACCTGGTACGGATATTATTGAACAGCATGGTGATCTACATAATTTTATGAACTGGCAAGGGCCAATATTGACCGATTCTGGTGGTTTTCAGGTATTTAGTTTAGGTAAAACTAGCAAAGTTTCTGAAAAGGGGGTTGATTTTAGAAATCCAGTTAATGGCTCTAAAATATTTATGGGGCCAGAAGAGTCGATGGCTATACAGAAAAAGCTTGGTGCGGATATTGTAATGATTTTTGATGAATGTACGCCTTATCCTGCAAGCCATGAGGTTGCTACAGAATCTATGCGTTTATCTATTCGTTGGGCACAAAGGTCAAAGCAAGCTCATGATAAAGAGCAGGCAACAGCTAAAAAACCAGCAGCATTGTTCGGTATAGTGCAGGGCGGAATGTATCAAGATTTGCGTGAAGAGTCGATTGATGAGTTAACTAAAATTGGTTTTGATGGCTATGCAATTGGCGGATTGTCTGTTGGCGAACCAAAAGATGAAATGATGGCAACTCTAGATTTTACCGAACCTTATATGCCAAAAGATAAGCCTCGTTATATGATGGGCGTTGGTAAGCCTGAAGATTTGGTAGAAGCAGTTAGGCGAGGAATTGATATGTTTGATTGTGTAATTCCAACCCGTAATGCTCGTAATGGTTTTTTATTTACTCATACAGGGATTGTTAAAATCCGTAATGCAGTTAATAAAACTAGCCTGGAAACTCTTGATGAAAAGTGTGATTGTTATACCTGCAAAAACTATACTCGCTCTTATTTACATCATTTAGATAAGTGTGGAGAGATTCAAGGAGCAAGATTAAATACTATTCATAATTTACACTACTATCAAACTCTTATGCAGGGTATGCGTGATGCTATTGCCAATGAATCTTTAGAGGATTTTGTAGATACTTTTTATAAGGAGAGAGGTGAGGAAAAACCTGCTTTGTAGGCTATGGCTTGAAACCTAAGGAAGCCCTGAATAACCGCCAATTATTTTTTACTGGCTA
>CAZMHA010000114.1:0-4015 GCA_964565985.1 uncultured Piscirickettsiaceae bacterium
TGCCGATATAAGGAAACACACCTTTGTATAGGTCAGTGGTTTTTATATCGGGTGCGACACCCTTCAAATAAAATAATGCAAAACCAAAAGGGGGAGTTAAAAATGCGGTTTGTAAATTAATCGCAATCATAATCCCTAGCCAAATCGGGTCAACACCCATCATCAATAATACTGGAGCAACTACCGGTACTATTACATAGGTTATTTCAATAAAGTCTAGAAAAAACCCTAGGATAAACATTAATATCATTACTATCAATACCGCAGTAAATACTCCACCCGGTAAATCAGAAAGCAAATCTATAATAAGTTCATCCCCACCTAAACCACGAAAGGTTAAAGAAAAGAAGATTGCACCGATAAAAATTAAAAAAATCATACTGGTTACTTTTAGACTATTTTGCATAACTCCCTGTAATATTTCAAGACTAAGCCGGTTCTTTAACAAAGCTAGAAATAACGCCCCTAACGCCCCCAACGATGCAGCCTCCGTAGGTGTTGCCAAACCTCCTAATATAGAACCTAACACCAGCCCAATTAATAGCAAAGGTGGCAATAGACTAGACAGTAGTTTTATTTTATTCGCCTTTTTTGATTCCTGATTAAATGATGGGGCAGTATTAGGCTGAAAAACAGCTTTTATATAAACAAACAGCATATACAGAACCACTAACAACATAGCAGGGAATAATGCCCCTACAAATAAATCACCAACCGACAAGGTTTCTGGGGAAAAAATACCTTGATTTAACTGTGCTTGTTGATAAGCAGAAGATAGTACATCACCTAATAAAATCAACACAATAGATGGTGGAATAATTTGCCCAAGTGTTCCAGATGCACAAATTGTTCCACTAGCTAATTTTGGGCAATAACCTTGTTTTAACATAGTTGGTAAGGCGATTAAACCCATAGTTACTACTGTCGCACCAACTATTCCTGTGCTCGCAGCTAATAATGCTCCAACTAGGATTACCGAAATCCCTAGTCCGCCACGAATACCTTGCATAACCTCATCCATTGCTTCTAACAACTGTTCAGCAATTTTTGATTGTTCTAACATAATACCCATAAACACAAATAACGGCACTGCCATTAAGGTCGAGTTATTCATTAACCCAAAAATTCTACTAGGTACATTTTGTAAAAAAGATATATCAAATAAACCAAACAAGGCGGCAACTAAGGCAAAAGAAAGCGATGCCCCTGCTAGGGTTAGGGCGACGGGAAAACCAAACATTAAAAATAGAAAAACTACGGTAAATAAAGCTAAGGATAAATACTCCATTAATCCTGCCTTTTCATTTTAAGGGCAGAGCCAATCATAACGGATAGAGCTTGCAAGCCAAGTAAAAAAGTCATTACCAAAATAACCGCTTTTAACAAATACACATACTCCAAACCACCTGCTTCCGCAGATGCTTCCTTAATTTGCCAGCTTATACTTACATAATCCCAACTTGCCCAAGCAATAAAACCAATAACTGGTAAAGCAAACAATAGCATTCCAATAAAATCAATTATCGCCCGTTTTTGTTCAGACATTTGGCTATAAAAAATATCCACTCTTACATGCTCATTTTGTTGCAAGGTATAAGAAAAACCTAGCATAAAAACTACTGCATGGTTATATAAAGCCACCTCTTGCAAGGCAATTGAACCAGTATCAAATCCATAACGAAGTATTACGATCAAGGCAGAAACAACTACTAGAGAAAGTAAGCCCCAAGCCAAAAACTGACCCAAGGACTGTTGTAGTCTATTTTGTTTTTCAACCATTTCGGTAAGATAGGCTCGCATAAATTTATTGAACCTTTAGGTAAGAAAACCCCTCTGATTGCAGTATGGCAATCTTACCAACTCCAGAAACAGGAAAAATAATCCCTTTATATACTTTCGACTTAGGCAAGTTAATTTCAGCACGGGTTTTATCACAAAGTTCGACCTTTACACCACGAATATTCATTAAAGATTCTAAACGCCCTTTTAACTCTGCTCGTCTAGTATTCAGTTTCTTATCTGCTTGATAAGGAGTGCCCTTAAGAGCATCATCTGTCGCAAAGCGTAATCCATAACCAACAAAAACTAAATGTACTTCCGCCTCCATTAACTCATTTTCATAAAAATTTAAAATATTATTAATAGAAGTTAAGGTAGCAGAATAACGAGTAGGGTCTTTAAAATCAACATGATAAACTACTTTTGCCCCATCATCTGCTGCCTGTAATGGGGTGAAGACTAAGCACAATAAGAGGGGTAGGCTAACGCGTTTTAATATCTCAATCATAACTTCTCCTTTATTAAAAATCATCAACAAAAGAATTCTAGTAACAACATTGCTTTGTTCAAACTATAATTCTAACAAATATTATAGTTAAAAAATAATTTAAGGAAAAAATATGATCTCAATGGACTTTAGTAAACCAAGTATTTTAAGAAATATTCTGCTATCTTTTTTATCCTTTGACTTAGTTATGGGTATAGTTTTCCCCATATTTGCCCACCAATTTGTATACTGGAAAGAAGGCATGTTAATTTGGTTTATAGTAGGATCAATACTAGCTGGCATTTCTGTTGGTTTAATTAATTACTGGCTGATTAATAAAATGTTGCTAACAAAACTAAAATTAATGGGCAATGTTGCTGATACTATTAGTAACAATGACCTTTCTAATGACTGCAAAATGCAAAGTAATGATTTTATTGGAGACATCTCAAATAGCTTTAATAAGATGACTGATAATTTACGCAAGATGGTTCGGCAGATTACAGAGGTTGCAAAACAAATCAACTATTGAACTTCATTCCGTTGCTAACGAAACTGAAGAGGGCATTATAAAACAAAAGCAACAGGTTAATATTGCCACTAAATCGACTCAAGACATGACAAAAACTTCATCTAATATGTCTCAAGATACACAATCAGCGTTTGATGCGGCAATAGAAGCGGCAAGGGCAGGAGAGCATGGTAGAGGATTTGCTGTTGTAGCTGATGAGGTAAGATTACTCGCAAGTAAAACTCAAGAATCTACCAAACAAATAGAAGAAACAATTAATAAATTACAAATATCCTCAACAGAGGCTGTTAAAAAGATGTCATTAGGAAAAGAAAAAGCAGAAGACTGTGTCGAAAAAACTAATGAAGCAGGAGCATCTTTGCAAGGGATTGCCAAGTCGGTTGCTACAATTTACCAAATGAACAACAATATTTCACTCGCTTCAGAAAAACAAAAAGGGCTTTCTGAAGAGGTAAAAAGCCGTATTTTTGAAATTGATAATATTGCGGAATCTGTTTTAAAGGGGCAGATAAAACCATAAAATCTAGTAATCAAGTAGAGAATTACTCTACCAAGTTAAACGACTTAATTAAACAATTTAAACTTTAATTCAACAAACACTTCTATAATCGTATATAATTCGTTCACTTTTATTGTATCCAGAATATAATAACAATTTGTGAACAATGCAAATCATAAGTTTTTCAGTAAACTCTTTTACCTAAAACTTCTCAATATTCAGGATAACAAGCTAGGACAATCCTAGCCGAGGGAACTTAAGTTTCCAACGCCTAACGCAAAGATAAATAATGTTAGGCACTCATGTTATTTTGAAAGCCCATTGAACCTCGCATCATGCCTATTTAATCGCCTCTTCTATAACTTATTTTATTTCCATTTTATAGGAACCCGCATGAACACAGATATTAAATTTAGCGACCTAGGTCTGCCTGAAACCATTTTAAAAACACTCTCCGAAATTGGCTATGAAACCCCTTCACCAATCCAAGCACAGGCAATTCCTGTACTGCTAAAAGGTGGCGATATTATAGGTATGGCACAAACAGGTACTGGTAAAACCGCTGCCTTTGCATTACCAATTTTGGCAAATATCAAGATAAAACAAAAAAATCCACAAGTACTACTTTTGGCACCAACGCGTGAGTTAGCAATTCAAGTTGCAGAAGCTTTTCAAACTTTTTCGCGTAATATTAAAGGCCTACATGTCCTACCCGTAT
>CAZMHA010000115.1:0-3840 GCA_964565985.1 uncultured Piscirickettsiaceae bacterium
CAGGTAGTACTAAAAACGGTCGCGACTCCAATGCCAAACGCTTAGGTGTTAAGCGATTTGGTGGGGAAGAAGTATTAGCAGGAAGTATTATTGTTCGTCAAAGAGGAACTAAGTTCCATCCTGGTGACAATGTAGGTCGTGGTAAAGACGATACCTTATTTGCAAAAGCTAACGGAAAAGTTGCTTTTGTTACTAAGGGCAAGCCTATCCGTACCTATGTAACAATTCAAGCAAGTTAATTTTTGCTAAAATTGTTGAAAACGCCCCGCTTGTCGGGGCGTTTTTGTTTCTAGTAGATGTTATGAAATACTTCTAATATAAAATTAAAGAGAAAATTATGCATTTTGTTGATGAAGCTAATATCAAAGTTACCGCAGGAAAAGGAGGTAATGGAGTGGTTAGTTTTCGCCGTGAAAAATATATTCCTTTCGGAGGGCCTAATGGCGGTGACGGCGGTGACGGCGGAAGCATTTATTTTGTTGCGGACAGAAACTTAAACACCCTAGTAGATTTTAGATTTATTCGTGACTATAAAGCCCAAAATGGGCAGTCAGGTATGGGTCAGCAAAAAACTGGAAGAGCAGGTGAAGAATTACTTATTCATGTACCTATTGGCACAATAGTTAAAGATGTGGACACAGAAGAACTAGTTGGAGACCTTATTGAACATGGGCAAAAATTGCTGGTTGCTCAAGGCGGAAAACACGGCCTAGGGAATATCCATTTTAAAAGTAGCCGAAATAGATCTCCTCGCCAATGTACTCTTGGTGAAAATGGCGATGAAATAAATCTATCATTAGAACTATCTTTACTAGCAGATGTTGGTTTGTTAGGTATGCCAAATGCTGGTAAATCTAGCTTGATTACTGCGGTTTCAGCTGCCAGACCTAAGGTTGCTAACTATCCATTTACTACCCTATACCCAAACTTGGGGGTGGTTAGAATTTCAGTAGAAGCTAGTTTTGTTATTGCAGATATTCCAGGTTTAATCGAAGGAGCATCTGAAGGAGCGGGGTTAGGAATTCAATTTTTAAAGCACCTCTCTCGTACAGGGTTGTTACTACACATGGTGGATATTGCGCCTATTGATGATGTCGACCCTGTTGAGTCAGTTAAAGTTATAGCTAAAGAATTAGAAAAATACAGTGAAGAACTATCAGGTAAAGAGAGATGGTTAGTGCTTAATAAAACAGACCTACTACTTCCAGAAGAAGCTGAAGAAGTTTGTAAAGATATTGTTGAAAGATTGAACTGGACAGGACCAGTTTATCAAACCTCGGCAATCACTCGCAGTGGTACGGATAAACTAATGAACGACATTGCTGAACAATTACAAAAAAACCAAAAACAGGCAAATGAAGATGCAGACTTGCTTGTAACACAAGCAGAAGCGGTTGATGAGGATTTTGAATAGTGAAAACTAGGGCAGATATAAAAACAACTAAACGCTGGGTAGTTAAAATTGGCAGTGCTTTACTAACTGACGGTGGGCAAGGTCTTAACCATAAAATGATGAAGCTTTGGGTTGAACAGATGGTTTATCTTAAAAAGCAAGGCATTGAAGTTGTTTTAGTTTCTTCTGGTTCAGTAGCAGAAGGAATGTTGCGTTTGGGTTGGCAAGAAAGACCAGAGGGAGTTAATCAATTACAAGCGGCAGCAGCAGTTGGTCAAATGGGGTTAATTCAAGCATATGAGTCAGAGTTTGCAAAACATAATGTCTTAACCGCACAAATTTTACTTACCCATGATGATTTATCGAGTGCAGAACGCAATACAAATGCATCAGCAACAATAAAATCACTAATAGAAAATGCAGTAGTACCAATAATCAATGAAAATGATACTGTAATTATCGACGAAATTCGTTTTGGGGATAATGATACCTTAGCCGCATTAATAGCTAACTTAGTTGGGGCAGATGTACTAGTTATTCTTACAGATCAAAATGGATTGTATCATGAAAACCCACGCGAAAACCCACAAGCCAAGCTAGTAAGAGAATCAAGTCTTGATAATAAAGAGCTTGCCAATATGGCAAGTTCAGAAGGCGGAAGCCTTGGCAGAGGAGGCATGTACACTAAACTTATAGCGGCAAAAAAAGCGGCGGAAGGTGGTACAGTTACTTTTATAGCATCAGGTACAGAAAAAGAAATTCTACCAAGACTACTAGCTGGTGAAGATTTAGGAACTTTTTTGCATAATTAAAAAACCACTCCCTTTTTATAAATTTAGAGGGGGGGGGTAAAAAACATCAAGTAGCTATTGAAACTAAATTTTTCACCCCCACATTAAAGAAACACATAAAGATATAATATTAACTTTTTAGGAGCATTAAATGAATATCAAACCATTACTAGACAGAGTTGTTGTCCGTCAGGTTGAAGAAAAGAAAGAAACTGCCAGTGGGATTATCTTGCCTGGTTCTGCACAAGAAGCAGATAATATTGGTGAAATAGTTGCAGTTGGTCCAGGAAAGCCTGCTGATAATGGAACGATTATTGCCATGACAGTTAAGGTTGGCGACAAGGTAATGTTTGGTCAATACTCTGGTCAAGATGTAAAAGATGATGCAGGTAAACCACTAAAAATTATGCGAGAAGATGATATTGTCGCAATAGTTGACTAATCGAGATCTTTACAGAAGATTATTCACTGATTAAAATTACTACAATTAAATGATTTAGAGAAAAGGAATTAATAAAATGGCAAAAGAAGTAAAGTTTGGCTTAGATGCCCGTGAAAAAATGGTTGAAGGTGTAAATATCCTTACTGATGCAGTAAAAGTAACCTTAGGACCAAAGGGCCGTAATGTAGTTTTAGAAAAATCATTTGGTGCACCAACAGTAACTAAAGATGGTGTTTCTGTTGCTCGTGAAATTGACTTACAAGATAAGTTTATGAATATGGGTGCGCAGATGGTAAAAGAAGTTGCATCACAAACTAATGATATTGCTGGCGATGGAACAACAACGGCGACTGTACTAGCACAAGCTATAGTGCGTGAAGGCATGAAGTCTGTTGCAGCAGGTATGAGCCCAATGGATTTAAACCGTGGCATTCATAAAGCAGTAAATGCAGTAGTTATAGAAATTGAAAAAATGGCAGTACCATGTAAATCATTTGAAGCCATTGCACAAGTTGGAACAATTTCAGCAAACTCTGATGAAGAAATCGGTGAAATGCTAGCAGAAGCAATGAATCAAGTTACTACTGAAGGTGTGATTACGGTTGAAGAAGGTTCATCATTAAAAGATGAACTAGTAGTCGTAGAAGGAATGGAATTTGACCGTGGTTACCTTTCACCTTATTTTGTTACCAACCAAGAAAAAATGGTTGCAGAATTAGACAACCCTATTATTCTTCTTCACGACAAAAAAATATCAAATATTCGTGATTTAATGCCAACACTTGAAGAAGTACAAAAAGCAGGTCGTCCATTATTAATTATTGCAGAAGATGTAGATGGTGAAGCATTAGCAACTTTAGTAATTAACAACATGCGTGGTATTGTAAAAACTACCGCAATTAAAGCTCCTGGTTTTGGTGATAGACGCAAAGCGATGTTGCAAGACATAGCAGTATTAACAGGAGGAACAGTTATTTCTGATGAAGTAGGTCTTTCTCTTGAAGCTGTTACACTTGATATGCTTGGAGAAACAAAATCAGCAGTAGTAGGCAAAGATACTACCAAGTTGATTGATGGAGCAGGCGGAAAACAAGAAATTAAAGATCGTTGTGCGCAAATTAGAAGTCAAGTTGAAAATACAACTTCAGACTACGATAAAGAAAAACTACATGAACGCCTAGCTAAGCTTTCTGGTGGTGTTGCGGTACTTAAAT
>CAZMHA010000116.1:0-3768 GCA_964565985.1 uncultured Piscirickettsiaceae bacterium
TTCAAGACCCGTCATTCGCCCCATTTTTCATGCATATTTCTTTTCTTATAATAAATAAGAAAACTCTCTATTTATATCATATATAGGTTCTCTTTTTATAGCTCTTAAAAAAGCATTGTCGTGTTTGATATAGATGTAACTTCATCTTTTGTTAATAGTTTGAACTAATCTTTTGTACTAAGTCCTAAATCATTGCAAAATTTAGCTATAATTACGCCTATGAATAAACCACTTTCTTTTGAACATCAAATTTTAATATCCATGCCTTCTTTGGACAATAGTTGGTTTAAAAAAACTGTCATCTATGTTGTTGAAGATAACATTCAAGGTTCGATGGGGTTGGTTTTAAATTTACCGCATAAGTTTAATTTTTCTCAACTTTTAAAATATTTCAAATTTGATTTGTCCCTTAATGATTCTTTACAAAATAAACCCGTATTAATTGGCGGCCCGCTTGATATGGAACATGGTTTTGTTCTTTATAAGGGTGGCTCTAAATGGAAGCAGTCTATTGATTTGGAAGATAATCTTAGCCTGTCAGTTTCTGAGGATATTTTGAAAGCCATCGGTAAGGGTGAGGGACCAGAAGATTTTATTGCTTGCCTTGGGTTTGCTGGTTGGGATGCTGGGCAACTGGCAAGAGAAATTAATGAAAATAGTTGGTTGACTATTCCATATAACGAGGCCTTGTTATTTGAGGTAAGCCAAAGTAATAAGTGGAATGTTGCCTTGGGTACATTAGGCGTTTCCCCTGAATTTTTAAGCACGGAAGTTGGTCGTGACTGTTAATAAGCTTGGTAGCATTGTTACTGGGGTTGTTATTGGCTTTGATTTTGGTTTAAAAAGAATAGGGGTTGCGGTTGGTCAAACTATTACTAAAACTGCTACCCCTGCCGATATAGTAACGAGTAAAGATGGTAAACCTGATTGGGTACATATAACTAAGTTGTTTGAACAATGGCAACCACATGCTATTTTGGTTGGTTTGCCTATGCGATTAAATGGTGAGGAACAGTCTTTAACCCAACCTGCACGCAAATTTGGGCAGAGATTAAGTGGTCGTTATAATCGCCCTATTTTTTATATTGAGGAACAATTAAGTTCGATAGAGGCGGAACAAAGGGTTAAAAAATCTTGCCAACATATAGATGACCATGCCGCACAAATAATCTTACAAAATTGGCTAGAAACAGAAAATTGTTAAAATTGTTGGAGGGGGGGGGTAAAATACTCTAAAATATGCTAAATCTACCGACAAGGGTTACTATAAATGCGGCTTTCTAAACCTAATATTCAGCTAAACACACAGGGTAAGTTGCTCCATTTTCTAACTTTAGAAGGTTTAAAACATCACCATTTAACAGAAATACTTGATGTCGCTGAAACCTTTATAGACCCTGAAACTGGTGATATTAATAAGATTGATAGCCTGCATGGTAAAGCCATCATGAATCTTTTTTTTGAGCCTAGCACTCGTACTCTTACTACTTTCGAAATTGCTGAAAAAAGGCTTTCTGCTGATGTTGTTAATCTTAACATCGAAACTTCTTCTACCAAAAAAGGCGAAACCCTGTTAGATACTCTGTGGAATTTAGAGGCTATGATGGCGGATATGTTTATTGTTCGCCATAATGAAAGTGGTGCAGTGCATTTTATTGCTAAACATGCTGCTCCGCATGTGCATGTAGTTAATGCAGGAGATGGCCAACATGCCCACCCTACCCAAGCTATGTTAGATATGTTTACTATCCGTAAACATAAGGGGGATATTTTTGACTTAAAGGTTGCCATAATTGGTGATATTCAGCACTCTAGAGTTGTGCGTTCACAAATTCAAGCTCTTAGTATTTTAGAAGCTAGAGAAATACGCGTTATTGGCCCTACTACCCTAATGCCTTCAAACCCAGGTGCTTTAGGGGTTCATGTTTACAATGATATTGCCGAAGGTTTAGCTGGTGTTGATGTTATTATTAATGTTCGCTTACAAAATGAACGCATGAAGAGTGCATTATTACCCAGTGAGAAAGAATTTTTTAACCTATATGGTTTAACCAAAGAACGCTTAAAATTTGCTAAAAAGGATGCCATAGTAATGCACCCTGGCCCGATTAATCGTGGGGTAGAGATAGACTCTGAAGTTGCAGATGGTGAACAGTCGGTCATCTTAGAACAGGTTACCTATGGTATTGCTGTTAGGATGGCAGTTATTAAAATCATCTTTGATAATGCGGAGGCTTTAAAAGCATGAATATTGCCATAGAAAATATTAAAATTATTGACCCGCAACAACAAATAGATAAAGTAACTAACTTATATGTTTCGCAAGGAAAAATTGCGGGTATAGGTTCTATTCCCGATAATTTTACTGCTGAAAAAACTATTGATGGAACTGGCAAATTATTATTCCCAGGAATAATTGATTTACAAGCTAGGCTTGCCGAACCAGGTAGCTATTATAAAGGTAGCATTGCCACAGAAACCAAAGCTGCTGCTGCAGGTGGTGTAACAACAATTTGTTGCCCTCCTGATACCAACCCAGTAAACGATAGCCAAGCAGTAACCGAATTAATTCAACGCCGAGCAAGACAAGCATCTACAGCTTTTGTTTTGCCCATTGGTGCAATTACTCAAGGGCTAGAAGGTAAATTGTTAGCCAACATGGCATCACTTAAAAAAGCTGGCTGTATCGCACTAAGCCAAGCCAACCAACCTATTCAAAACAGCCTGATTTTAAAAAATGCTATGGCATATGCTGCCTGTAATGATATTACTTTTATGTTACGCAGCGAAGACCAACAATTAAAAAATAATGGTATTGCTCATGGTGGTGCAGTAAGCTCTCGCCTTGGCTTAGCAGAAATACCTAGCTCGGCAGAAACCGCGGCTCTTGCTAGAGATTTGATTTTAGTTGCAGAAACTGGTGTTAAGGCTCATTTTTCACAAATATCTACCGCTCAATCGGTTGACATGATACAAACCGCAAAAAATAACGGGCTAGCAATTACCTGTGATGTTGCCATACACCAACTACATTTAACTGAATATGATGTAATGGAATTTGACTCACTATTTAACACTGCCCCCCCCCTAAGAAGCAAAGATGATAAAGAAGCCCTGCGCATGGGCGTAAAAATGGGTATTATCGATGCAATTGTAAGCGACCATACTCCTTTAAATGCTGACGATAAACTGCTACCTTTTGGAGAAAGCAAACCCGGTATAAGTGGTTTAGAAACACTACTTCCACTTACTTTAAAGCTAGTTGATGAGGGTGTACTAGACTTATCTACAGCTATTCAAAGGCTAACTCAAAAACCTGCGGAAATTATTAATATAGATAAGGGAAGTTTAAAAGTAGGCAACCCTGCAGACTTTTGCATTTATAACCCTGAGCATATTTGGGTTTTAGATAGAGAAAAAATGATTAGTGCTGGCGATAACTCTGCATTTAATGGCTGGCAATTTACTGGCAAGGTGGAACAAACCTATTTCCAAGGTCGCCTAGTACATGGCGAATAATCATGTTATTCACCTCACAAGCTGAACAAAATGGCGAATTTTGGTTAATCAATGTACTGCTTACAACAGATAAGCCCCTATCTTTTGGACACAGCTTAACTATTAAAAATGGCGATAATAATAACGAATGGGTTCTTTTTAACCAAACAGGAAAAAACGCCAGCTTTTTAGCCAAAAAAAAATACCTAGACGAAAAAAGCATTAAAACCCAAAAATCACCACCCCACCACCCAAAAAAACCAAAAAAAA
>CAZMHA010000117.1:0-3591 GCA_964565985.1 uncultured Piscirickettsiaceae bacterium
CGGCTTTTGATGCCGTCATGCGCAGGTTCAAATCCTGCTAGCCCTGCCATTATCTAACCAAATTCTTTCCAAGACAATAGTCGTAGGAGATGCCGTAAATGGCTTATGATAAGGTTCGTATTTTTGCAGGTAATGCAAATATTCCCTTAGCGGAAAAGATTTCTTCCTCTACCGGTATTTCACTCGGTAAGGCTCATGTGGGTCGTTTTAGTGACGGTGAAATCACTGTTCAAATAAATGAATCTGTTCGTGGTACTGATGTTTATGTATTGCAACCAACCTGTACCCCTAATCCAGCAGACAACCTAATGGAATTGTTAGTGATAATTGATGCACTTAAAAGAGCATCCGCAAAACGCATCACCGCAGTTGTTCCATATTATGGCTATGCAAGGCAAGATAGGCGACCATATTCAGCTAGAGTGCCGATTACAGCAAGGCTTGTTGCCGATATGATGACCGTTGCAGGAGCAAATAGAGTTATAACTATTGATGTTCACTCCGACCAAATCCAAGGTTTTTTTGACATACCTGTAGATAACATTTATGGTTCCCCCACTTTAGTAGAAGATATGAAATCTTCAGGGCACATATCTGGCGACAACATGATGGTTGTCTCGCCAGATATGGGCGGAGTAGTAAGGGCTAGAGCCGTTGCAAAATCTCTAGGCTGTGAAATGGCCATTATAGACAAACGCCGTCCCAAAGCTAATATTGCACAAGTTATGAACATAATAGGCGATGTTGAAGGTCAAGACTGCATTCTAATTGATGACATGGTCGATACAGCTGGCACATTATGTAAAGCGGCGTCAGCTCTAATTGAGCATGGAGCGAACAGCGTAACAGCCTATGTAATTCATGCAGTTTTATCTGGTAGTGCGGTTGAAAGCATTAACAACTCTGAACTAACCGAACTGGTTATAACGGACACTATCCCACTGTCAGATAAAGCTATTGCATCAGATAAAATTCGTCAAGTATCGATAGCCCCAGTTTTAGGTAAAACAATTTTAAGAGTGCATAAAGAAGAATCTGTTTCTGATTTAATGCCATCTTCTTAAAATTTTATAGCTAACAGTTTCTTTTTAAACCAAATTCTGTATAATACCGCACTTCATTTCTATGCTTGGTCGCGAGCATAGACTTTTTAAGTTTTGGTACTCGTTTTTATATAAAACACAGTATCAATTTTGGAGTAAATAATTATGAGTAAAGTATGGACTGCAGAACTTCGTGAAGACCAAGGTAAAGGTGCGAGCCGCCGCCTTCGTCACGCGAGTAAAATACCAGCAATAATTTATGGTGCTGGCAAAGACGCGGTATCAATCGCGTTACAATCAAATTTAGTTGAGCATGCATTAGAAAATGACGATCTTTACAATACCATCTTAACAATTGAAGGTATTGGAACAAAAGAAGAATGTGTTATTAAAGATCTTCAACGCCACCCAGCAACAAATCTAGTTTCCCATATTGATTTTCAACGAGCAGGCAAAACATCTGTAATTGTTAAGCAGGTTCCTTTAATCTTTACAGGAAAGAGTGCATCTCCTGGAGTTAAGGGAGGTGGGTTAATGTCCTTCATGCAACAAATTGTAGAAGTTAAGTGCCAAGCAAAAGACCTACCTACAAAAATTAGCGTTGATGTTTCTAAGTTAGATGCAGGTCAAAGCATGCGTTTATCTGAACTAGTTATGCCATCAGGAGTTACGCTTACTGCCCTAAGTCATGGTAGTTCTGACTACGATCAATCAGTAGTTGGTGTAAGTAAAACAAAAGCTTAATTAAGTTGTTATTAAAAATTAAAAAGCCCGCACATGTCATCTGTTAAATTAGTTGTTGGACTAGGAAACCCTGGCGAACAATATCAACAGACCCGACATAATGCGGGTTTTTGGTTTGTGGAGGAAATTGCTCGCCAATTTAGCGTACAATTTCGTCCAGAAACCAAGTTTTTGGGTGAGATAGCAAGGATACAAAGTAACGGGTTAGATTTCTGGTTACTAAAACCAGCCTGCTTTATGAATCGTAGCGGGCAATCTATTCAATCCCTAGCAAATTTTTACAAGATTAATGTCGAAGAAATACTAGTTGTGCATGATGAACTAGACCTATCAGCTGGTACGGTAAAATTAAAAAAAACTGGTGGCCACGGCGGGCATAATGGTTTACGGGATACTATAGCAGCCTTATCTAGCAAAGATTTTTTAAGGCTTCGTTTAGGGATTGGTCACCCAGGAGATAGAAATCAAGTTATTGATTTTGTACTAAAACAACCATCTAAAACAGACCATACATTAATTGAAGATGCAATTTATCAAGCATCTAAAGTATTACCATTTTTAATAAACGACGACATAGAAACGGCAATGCAACAACTTCATACCAAACAGGAGAAATAATAATGGCAATTAAATGCGGCATAGTTGGGCTACCCAATGTTGGCAAATCAACACTATTTAATGCATTAACCAATGCAGGAATAGAATCTGCAAACTACCCTTTTTGTACTATTGAGCCAAATATTGGAGTAGTAGCAGTCCCTGACGAAAGAGAAACAAAACTAGCAGCAATAGTTAATCCAGAAAGAACACTATCTGCTACTGTAGATTTTATGGATATTGCAGGTTTAGTTGAAGGAGCATCTAAAGGCGAAGGGTTAGGAAATAAATTTCTCTCAAATATTCGTGAAACTGATGCGATAGTACAAGTAGTTCGTTGTTTTGAAAATGATGATATAGTGCATGTTTCTGGCAAGGTAGATCCGATTTCAGATATAGAAATAATCAACATGGAGCTTTCTTTTGCTGACGCAGACTCCTTAGAAAAAGCCATTCAAAAAGTACAAAGAACTGCCAGAAGTGGAGATAAAGAAGCGGTTACCAAAAAAGAAACTTACGAAAAGGTTCTAAAAGAAGTTGAACAAGGCATTCTAGTGCGTTTAATAGAGCTTTCTGATGATGAAATTGAACTGTTAAAAGGACTACACCTATTAACCATAAAACCAATGATGTATATAGCCAATGTAAGTGAAGAAGGTTTTAACAATAATCCACTTCTTGATGCAGTATCTGCTTTAGCATCAAAACAAGGCGCCGCAGTAGTAGCTATTTGTGCAGAAATAGAAGAACAAATAGCAGAGCTAGATGATGAAGATAAAATGGATTTTCTTGCGGAAATAGGGCAAGAAGAACCTGGATTAAATAGAGTAATTCATGCAGCATACAAACTATTAGGGCTACAAACTTATTTTACCGCAGGTGAAAAAGAAGTAAGAGCTTGGACAGTAAAGGTTGGAGCCACAGCACCACAGGCTGCAGGAGTAATACATACCGATTTTGAAAAAGGGTTTATCCGTGCAGAAGTTACCGCCTATGAAGACTTTATCGAGTTCAAAGGAGATGCAGGAGCAAAATCTGCAGGCAAGCAAAGGCTAGAAGGAAAAGACTATATAGTAAAGGATGGAGATGTAATGCACTTTAGGTTTAATGTCTAAATTAGTTATTCAGTGCCTCCTTAAGGAAGCCCTGAACAACTAACATAATTTCTGGCCAAGCCGAGTTTTCACCTACAAGGCATCATTTTGTA
>CAZMHA010000118.1:0-2197 GCA_964565985.1 uncultured Piscirickettsiaceae bacterium
AGATTGCTTTGGCATCTGAGCTTGCACCTGTTGATGTTTCTGCGTGAACGAATGCTACAATTACTGCGTCTGGGTTTGCTTTAAGTGCAGTTTCAACCTTGTCTACACTAACTGCGGTTCCCCAGTCATCGGCAACTATAACGGCTGTTCCGCCCATGCGTTCTACATTTTCTTGCATACGCATTCCAAAAACTCCGTTGATACAAACTATAACCTTGTCGCCTTTTTCAACTAGGTTGGCAAAACAAGTTTCCATTCCTGCTGAACCTGGAGCAGATACTGGCATAGTTAGTTCATTTTCGGTTTTAAATGCAGTTTTTAGCATTGCTTTTATTTCACCCATCATGCGAACAAATTCAGGGTCAAGGTGTCCGATAGTTGGGCGAGCCATTGCTGATAATATTCGTGGGTGAACATCTGAAGGACCTGGTCCCATTAGTGTACGAATTGGTGGATTAAATGATTTCATTGGTTTGTTTCCTCTGTTTTAATTATAATTATTTTATCGAAAGCGTAAATTTGAGCGGTTAAGTTGATCTATTGATGAGCAGCCCATTAGTTTCATGTCGCGTTCTAGTTCTGCACGGTATTGACCTAATGCTCTTTCTACTCCTGCTTGCCCTGCGGCGGCTAGAGCATATAGGTATAAACGACCGCCAGAACATGCTTTTGCTCCGATAGAGAGAGCTTTTATTACATCTGTTCCTCGTTGTATACCACCTTCACAGATAACATCAATTTTGTCGCCAACCGCATCAACAATTTCAGCCAGCTGGTCAAATGGTGCTCGTGAGCCGTCTAGCTGTCGCCCACCATGGTTTGATACTATAATTCCTGTACAGCCAATCTCAACCGCGCGTTTGGCATCTTCAACACTCATAATTCCTTTAAGTGCAAAATGCCCACCCCATTTTGAAGCAAGCTGCTCGGCATCGTCCCAGCTCATTGATTGATCGAGCATGGTTGAAAAATATTCTCCAATGGAAATATTGGTATTAGTACCAGCATCAACATAATCTTGTAGCATTGGTAGTTCAAATTTAGGTTTGGTTAGGTAGTTAATACCCCACATAGGCTTGGCAGCAAAACTTAATAAACTGGCGGGTGTTAGTTTTGGGGGCGAGGTAAAGCCGGTGCGTAAATCTCTTTCACGATTACCGCCAGTAATGGTATCTACAGTTAGAGCAAGCACATCAAATTTAGCAGCTTTTGCTCTCTCAATCATATTGTCATTTAAACCCCTGTCTTTATGAAAATAAAACTGGAACATTTTTGGGGTGGAAATCGACTCACCAATTTCTTCAAGACTAACTGTAGCTAGTGAAGATATACCAAACATGGTACCGTATTTTTCAGCCGCTTTAGATACTCCTCGCTCACCTTCATGGTGAAATAATCTTTGTAATGCAACAGGAGACAGAAATAGTGGCATATCAATTTTTTTACCAAAAATAGTGGTAGTTAGGTCTATTTCATTAACGCCTGCCAAAATATTAGGCACTAAATCTACATCATTGTATGAGGCAGAATTACGCCGATAAGTTACTTCATCATCAGCAGCACCATCAATATAGTTAAAAATAGGGGAGGGCAATCGTTGTTTAGCTAGTTTTCTAAAGTCATGAAAGTTATGACAGTTTTTTAGGCGCATATTGTTTCCTTGTGCATTTTAATTAGGAAAGATTATAAGCAATTTATAACTAATTAAGGAGATAGTTGATATAGAACATGTTTTCAATTTGTTGAAAAACTTTTTTAGGTAAATTACTGTATGTCAGATATTGAAATAGCTCACCAGGCAAAAATGCAACCTATTATTGGCCTAGCACAAGAGGTGTTAGGTATACCTGCAGAGCAGTTAGAGCCTTATGGTCACTATAAAGCAAAATTATCTTTGGACTATATTGATAAGCTATCCCACCAGAGTAAAGATGGTAAATTGATTTTAGTTACGGCAATAAGCCCAACTCCCGCAGGAGAAGGTAAAACAACTACTACCGTAGGATTAAGTGATGCCTTAAATCGTATAGGTAAAAAAACTATTGCTTGCCTGCGTGAGTCTTCTCTAGGACCTTGTTTTGGCATGAAGGGTGGAGTAGCAGGGGGAGGGTATTCTCAAGTTGTACCTATGGAAGATATTAATTTACATTTTACTGGCGATTTTCATGCAATAGGAGTGGCACATAACCTATTGTCA
>CAZMHA010000118.1:2297-3566 GCA_964565985.1 uncultured Piscirickettsiaceae bacterium
ATGGTAATGCTCTGGATATAGATTCACGGCGAATTAAATGGAAACGAGTAGTGGATATGACCGTGCCTTGCGTTCAGTAACGGTTGGTCAAGGTGGGCCTGCTAACGGCTATTTGCGTGAAGATGGCTATGATATTGTTGTGGCATCAGAAGTTATGGCAATATTATGCCTAGCAACTAACCGTGCTGATTTAAAAGAAAGGCTTGGTAGGATTGTGGTTGCCTACAAAACTGATAAAATAACCCCCGTTTATGCAAGTGATTTAAAAGCATGTGGAGCAATGGCAGCATTGCTAAAAGATGCAATAAAACCCAACCTAGTACAAACATTAGAAAACAACCTTGCCATAGTTCATGGTGGACCCTTTGCAAATATTGCACATGGTTGTAACTCTGTAACGGCAACTAAAACCGCATTAAAGCTAGCCGACTATGCGGTAACCGAAGCAGGGTTTGGTGCTGATTTAGGGGCAGAAAAATTTATTAACATTAAATGTCGTGCCGCAAAATTAAACCCCTCAGCAGTAGTTTTGGTAGCAACAATTAGAGCATTAAAGTTTCATGGAGGGGTTGCAAAAGACCACCTTAATCAAGAAAACTTACCAGCATTACAGGAAGGATTTAGTAACCTTGAAAAGCATGTGCACAATATTACTAAAGAGTTAAAACTACCCTGTGTGGTTTGTTTAAATCATTTTACCTTTGATACAGATGCAGAAATACAATTGTTATTAGATGAATGCAATAAGTTAGGTGTAAAGTGCATAGTATCTAAACATTGGGAAAAAGGTGGTGAAGGAGCAGAAGAGCTTGCTAATTCTGTAATAGAGCTTATTGACGATGCACCCAAAGATTTAACCCTACTTTATAGTGATGACACCCCTATTTGGGGCAAGATAGAAGCAATAGCTACAAAAATTTATGGGGCAAAACAAATTACAGCAAGCGACAAGGTTAAGGCAGAAATTGAAAAATTACAAAATGGCTATGCAGAACTACCTATTTGTATGGCAAAAACACAAATGTCCTTCTCAACAAATCCTGCATTAAAAGGAGCACCTACTGGGCATACGATAGAAATAAGTGAAGTAAAGCTAAATAACGGAGCAGGATTTATTGTTGCTATAGCCGGTAACATGATGACCATGCCAGGGCTACCAAAAGTACCAACAGCAGAAAAAATAGATATAGATGATGACGGGGTAATAAGCGGCCTTTTTTAAGGAAACGCTTAACAACTAAGATTATTTTATACTGGTAAAAAGTGCCG
>CAZMHA010000119.1:0-3530 GCA_964565985.1 uncultured Piscirickettsiaceae bacterium
ACAGATAGTTTTAAACAATATAAAAATTATTAAATAAAAAAGGATTTTTGTAGGGTTTTTTGGGGAGGTGCATAAAATACAGGTTAATGTACGGCTATGTGAATATCTATCTCATATTATGTTCAGGTCTTCCATAAGGAGACTCTGAATAATAATAGCCTTTAATTTAAAATTCTTTAGAAGTCAAAACCTTGTCTTCACCTTCTGAGCGGGCAATGATTACTGCGCCTACTGAGTCGCTGAATACATTTACTGCAGTTCGCATCATATCGAGCAGCCTATCTACTACTAGTAATAGACCAATTGCTTCTGCTGGCAGCCCTACTGCTACTAAAATGATGCTAATTGCGACTAAACTGGCGGACGGTATTCCTGCTACTCCTATTGATGTTGTTAGTGCTATTACAACTATTAATAGTTGCGTTCCAAAATCTAGTGGTACGCCGAACATTTGGGCAATAAATACTGCGGCTACACATTCGTATAGGGCTGTTCCGTCCATGTTTACGGTTGCTCCTAGTGGCAACACAAAACTTGAGATGCGATTGGATACTCCTGCTCTATTTTCTAGCGCGTTTATGGTTACTGGTAGCGTTGATGATGATGAGCTGGTTGAGAATGCAGTTAGTAGTGCTGGTGCCATGGCTTGGAAGTGTAGCCACGGGTTTTTAACCTTGCCAAGTGTTCTTAGTAAAATTGGCATTACTACTAGTAGGTGTAACCCTAGTGCGATTGTTACGGTTAGGAAAAACAGGGCTAGATTACCAAATTGGTCAAAGCCTGTTTTTGCAACGGATGCGGCGACTAAACCGAATACGCCTAATGGTGCGAACTTCATGATTAGGTTGGTCATCATCATCATCACTTCAAATATCCCTCCCCAAAAATTGTTCATTGTGTCTTTGAAACCACCTTTTAAACGCCCCATAAAAATACCGAAGAGGATGCTGAAAAATATTAATCCGAGCATTTGTCCTTCGGCGGCAGCGTTAATTACATTGGTTGGTATCATGCGTAAGAATACATCTACTACATCGCCAGCAGATTTTCCTGCTACGGCATTGGTAACATGTTCATTGGCTTCTAGCACTGGTGCGGCATTGTCACTAACGCCAGGTTGAATAAGATTTACCATTAATAGGCCAATTAAAATAGCAATTGAGCTGGTTAATACATAGTATCCTAGTGTTTTGCTACCAAGGCGACCAAAGCCTCCTTGGCTTCCTACATTGGCAACACCTGTAATAATCGCGGATACAACTAGTGGTACTACTATCATTTTTAGTGCGTTTAAAAATAGCGTGCCTATAAAGGTAAAAATTGCTAGCCAATGTATTCCCATAATAGTTGCTTCTGTTCCTGCACTGTACCCTGCTATTGCTGCAATAACTAGTGCGATAAGTATTTGCCAATGTAGTGCTAGTTTCATAATTTTACCTTAATCACTTTTTTTTAGTTTATGATAGTATTACATAAAAAAAGCACCTAATTGGTGCTTTTAAAACATTGATTTGTTTGTGTTTTGTTTATTGCCAAACAGAGTATGAACCCATATTGTGAACATCGGTAAACCCCATTGACTGTAAAATTTGCATTGCCATGCTAGAGCGGCTTCCTGAACGACAAAATACAATAATAGGCCTAGACTTATCTAATTGCGTTTCTGCCACTTGTCCAATTTGGTCTAATGGAATATTAACTGCATCTGGCAGCTGAAGAGACATGAACTCAGGTAGGGTTCTTACATCTATAAACTGGGCTTTTTTTTCTTTAATTAATTCTTTGGTTTCTTCACACGAAATAAACATTTAATCTTTTTTCCTCTATTAAATTTGAGCGGTATTGTAGGCTATCCTTAATTACTTAGGTATTAAAAATACTATGGGTAGCCCAAATAACAATTATGCTATAAACAGCCGCAAGGATGTCATCAAGCATAATACCCCCCCCCCCCCCCCCTTTCTCTCCCCAAGTTTTATTTCCAAAGGTTTTCTATATACAAAAAAAAAAAAAAACGCACAAGGATTTAAACCAGAAAAATCCCCCCCCCCCCCCCTACTTTTTGGTCGGCAAGATTTATTGGCCAAGGTTTTACTATATCAAAACCACGAAAAATTACAAAAGCTAGTAGCCAGTATAGGTAGTTTTGTTCTGGTAAAAACAGTAGTACTAGCCATATTCCTGCGAACTCGTCCCAAACAATACCTCCATGATCATGCTCGCCAATTATTTCTGCAGACTTTCCACAAATGTAATTACCAAATAAAATGCTAGCTATAAATAAAGCTATGGCAAGGGTTTCATTCCATAATAATATTGGGATAAAGATGACTAAACCAAACAGTGTACCAAATGTACCAGGTGCTTTAGGTGCAAGCCCTGAACCAAAACCAAAACCCAGCATTAGAACCGGGCTTTTTAATAGTTGGTTAAACTTTGGTGTTTGCTTAGATGCTTTTTTAGACAATTTATTTTCTTTTCTTTGCCGCTGTTCTTAATCTAAGTGCATTCAGCTTTATAAAACCTTCTGCATCAGAATGATCATAAGCTCCGCCATCATCTTCAAAGGTTGCTATGTCTTCATCAAATAAACTAAATTCTGAACTACGACCAACAATAACGACATTACCTTTATATAGTTTTAAACGCACTCTGCCAGTTACAAATTCTTGCGAATTATCTATTAACGCTTGTAACATCTCTCTTTCTGGAGAGAACCAAAAGCCGTTATAAACCATTTCTGCATATTTTGGCATTAGCTCATCTTTTAAATGAGCAGCGTTTCTATCTAGGGTTAGAGATTCTATTGCACGGTGAGCTTTTAGCATAACCGTACCAGCAGGCGTTTCATAACAGCCTCTTGCTTTCATTCCTACAAAACGGTTTTCAACAATATCATCACGACCAACACCATTTTCGCCCGCTACTTTATTTAAGTATTCCATTACGGTTGCTGGCGACATTTTTTTACCATTAATCGCAACTATATCGCCTTTTTCATAGTCTATATCTAAGTAAGTTGCTTTGTTAGGTGCATTTTCTGGTGAAACTGTCCATAGCCACATATCTTCTTCAGGCTCATTTGCAGGGTCTTCAATTACCCCTCCCTCATAAGATATATGTAATAAATTTGCATCCATAGAATAAGGAGATTTTTGCCCTTTTTTCTTTTCAATCGCAATATTATGTTTATCGGCATAGGCCATTAACTTTTCACGCGATAGCAAATCCCATTCACGCCAAGGAGCAATAATTTTCACATCAGGCATTAAAGCATAGGCATTCAACTCAAAACGAACTTGATCATTACCCTTACCTGTTGCACCATGAGCAACGGCATCCGCACCAGTTGCTTGTGCAATTTCAACTAATCTTTTTGATATTAATGGGCGAGCAATAGATGTTCCTAGCAGATATTCTCCCTCATAAATTGCATTAGCACGCATCATAGGGAAAACAAAATCTTTAGCAAACTCTTCACGCAAGTCTTCAATGTAAATTTCTTTAATGCCCATTGCTTCAGCTTTTGC
>CAZMHA010000120.1:0-3521 GCA_964565985.1 uncultured Piscirickettsiaceae bacterium
TTAATAAAGTTAGTATTAATGGGGTATAGGGGGGGGGGGTAAAAAACGGTAAGAAACCAACTAAAACATATAACAAAGCAAAAGAGATGGCTTGTGCGAGTACAGCTAGTAATATCTTAGGAATGTTCTGCAAAATAGTCCTTTCAAGACTTTACCTATTAAAAACCTATTCTAGCGTTTTTATTATTTTCTAGCAATTCTATAACGATTGTAGTTTCTCATTTCATTAGGGATATCTAAAGAAGCCCCTTTAGGAGCTTTTCTTTTAACAATGATTTTGATTTCTACCCTACGATTTTGTTGTCTGTTTTTAACTGTGTCATTTTTATATAAAGGATTATCTTCACCCATTGCCATTAATAAAACTCTATCTGCATCATAACCTAAGAAGTTCACCAGATAGTTTTTAACTTCCTGTGCTCTATGCCACGAAAGTTTTAGGTTACGCTTATAAGAACCAATAGAGTCAGTAAAACCTATAATTAATAAAATATCTTTATCTTCAAGTATTTTCAATGATGTTATTTCTTTTTTCAACATTGCTTTCTGCTTATTACTAACTAGGAAAGAACCACTTTTAAATAATACATTTGGAATACTTAAAGCATTGCGTTCACAACCAAATCTATTTACCGCAGTATCTTTAGCAGTTAATGGGCAGTTATCCGCAACATTTAATATGCCATCGCCATCTTTATCAACATTAACATCACAACCCCATTCATTAACCTCTTTGCCAATTGGGGTATATAAACATCTATCTTTAGAATTAACGACACCATCACTATCATCATCCTGCTCACAACCAAGAAAATTAACGGTAAGGTTTGCCGCAGTATCTAGGCAAAAATCATTTTCATCATAAATACCATCTTTATCAGTATCTAATCGACAACCAAGGCGGTTTACTTTAAATGTTTTGTCAGAATTTTGGCAAAAGTCATATTTGTCTTCAACGCCGTCTTCATCAAGGTCGTTATATAAATGAGTTTGTTTTGCTAGGTCTGGTTCTAGAA
Organism: uncultured Piscirickettsiaceae bacterium; assembly: GCA_964565985.1. Classification (GTDB taxonomy): domain Bacteria; phylum Pseudomonadota; class Gammaproteobacteria; order Thiomicrospirales; family Thiomicrospiraceae; genus Hydrogenovibrio. The sequence continues at coordinate 1,017 of CAZMHA010000120.1, forward strand.
GGTTGTTTATAGTTGGGGAAACCACTTCCTCAGAGTAATAATCTGCTAATTCGAGGAAAAAGTTTTTCTCCATCTTGCCTGTAAAGCCCAATAAAGGGAACAAGAAGAAGATAAACATTAAATAATTGAAAATTGATTTCATATATTTTTAAAAATAGTTTTCAAAAGCATAAGACTCCAAAAGGTGCTATTTTCATGTAAAATTATTTATAACAAATTTTGTAATTCATTGCAAGCCTTATAACCCTATGAAACTGCTCCCTGAGGTTCATTATTTACAAATATTAATATTATTTAGTTTGTTAATTTTTGGTTTATACAAACTAAACTTCGTTATTTCAACCAGTCAAATCTTTGTCACTTTAATTTTTGCCCTAGTTATACAGGCTTTTTTCATTAACAAACTGCAACTAGATAAGACCTCTTTATTAAGTGCATTTATAACTGCCTTATCACTTTGCATCCTACTAAGAGCTGATTCCAACTGGGTTTTTGCTTTAGCTGCATTTATTGCCATTACTAGTAAATTTGGCATTAGATACAATCAAAAACACATTTTTAACCCTGCGGCTTTAGCTTTAACCACTCTTAGCATGCTAGATAAAGCATAGATTGTGCCAAGCCAATGGGGCAACATAGCTTGGTTTGCCTTTATGCTAGCTGGCTTAGGCATTTTTATGTTGTATAAAGTTAAAAACATGCAAACTCCTATTGCCTTTTTATTTGTATATATTCTTTTACTAACAGCTCGTTTACTCTATCTTGATGATCCTGTTAGGATTTTGTGGCATCAATTACAAAGCGGAGGCTTGCTGTTGTTTATATTCTTCATGATTTCTGATCCAAAAACCATGCCCGACCACCCTAGTGCTAGATGGATATTTGGTAGTTTTGTTGCAATAGTTGCTTTTAGCATTCAGTTCAACTTTTACATACAGTACGCACCTATTTTGGCATTAACAATTTCTGCACCCCTAGTGCTATTTTTAGATAAACTATTCCCTTATCAAAAATTTAATTGGAGAACATAAAGATGGTTAAACAAAAAATGATTCATATTTTTATTCTTTTAGTTCTTTTAACAGGAGCTACTAGCAGCTTTTCTTTTTGTGGGTTTTATGTATCTAGGGCAGATACATCTTTATACAATGAAGCATCACAAGTCGTGTTAGCTAGAGATGGTTCAAGAACCGCTATTACTATGGCAAGCGATTATAAGGGGGATATTGCCAATTTTGCTATTGTAATACCAGTTCCAAAGGTTCCCAAAAAGAGCCAGATTCAAGTAATTAATCGCTCATCGCTTACCCACTTAGATGCCTACACCGCTCCTAGACTAGTTGAATATTTTGATAAAGACCCCTGTAAAAAACTTATCATGTACGAAATGATGGCTAGATCTATGTCACCAATCATGAATGTCAATTCAAAATCAAGTGCAAAAAGCTTAGGCGTAAAAATTGAGGCAAAATATACCGTTGGTGAATATGACATAATTATCCTATCTGCCAAAAAAAGTAATGGGCTATTAACCTGGCTTAAACAAAATGGCTATAAGCTACCGAAAGGAGCAGATAAGGTAGTTAATAGTTATATTAAACAAGACATGAAGTTCTTTGTTGCCAAGGTTAATTTAAAAGAACAACAAAAATCTGGATTTAAATACCTAAGACCTATTAAGGTTTATTATGAAAGTCGTAAGTTCATGGTTCCTATTCGCTTAGGAACTTTGAACGCAAAAGGTAAACAAGAACTGTTTATCTACGCTTTAAGTCCAAAAGGACGCATAGAAACTACTAACTATCGCACAGTAAAGCTACCATCAAATATAAACATTCCTAGTTATATTAAGGATGATTTTGCTGACTTTTATCGTAAAATGTTTGCACATCAAGTTAAAAAAGAAAATGAAAAAGCTGTGTTTTTAGAGTATGCCTGGGACATGAACTGGTGCGACCCATGTGCAGCAGACCCCCTAACAGATGATGAACTACGCGAGCTAGGTGTGTTTTGGCTAGGCAAAAAAATCAACAATAAACCAACCGCCGCTGTAAACATGCCAATGATAACCAGACCAAGACCTCAAAAGAAAAATGTATATGTAACAAGATTACACCTTAGCTATGACAGCAAAAACTTTCCTGAAGATCTGCTTTTTCAAACCACTGCTAACCGTAAAAATTTTCAAGGTCGTTATATTATGAATCAACCTTGGCAACCAAAAGATAAGGATAAAGAAATTTGTCAGCAAGCAAGAAATTATCTAGAAATAGAATTGCCAAAAAGGCTAGATAAAGATGCTCAAAACCTTGCTAATTTAACTGGCGAAGATATAAATGAAATTAGAAAGAAAATAAAATATCCTATTAAAAAACTTCCGCCACCTAAGGATATAGATAGTTGGTGGATGTTTTAAACAAGTAAATATTTAGAGACCTTTCCCCCTATTGTTTTTCGGGGGGGGGGGGGAAAAATCAGTTAAAACGGTGTTTAGTCTAGGTTTTT
>CAZMHA010000121.1:0-3433 GCA_964565985.1 uncultured Piscirickettsiaceae bacterium
GCACCAGGGTCAAATAAAACTGCGTGGCTTCCTTTAATAACCTCAATACTCTTAACATTGGCAATATCTTGCATACCAGTTTCGCCAGCTCCAGTATGAGTCATTCCTTGGTTAGAAAGTTTAATGCCATCAATTAGAGTTGATACCCTTGGCCCTTGTAAACCGCGAATTTTTATATTTTTACTAAAAGAGCCGTTTTCAGTAATGCTTACCCCAGGTACATCTCTTACTGCCTCGGCAATATCTCGGATACTTTCCTCTTTAATAGTTTTTTCGCTAATGACTTGTTTACTGTAGGGCTTATAAAAATTTGCTTCATTATTTTTACGGCGTTCATTTTGAGAGCCATGAGTAATTTCAATTTTTTTTAGGGTGTGGGTCTCAGCTGCTCGAGCAGTATTTATAAGTAAAGATAGGCAGAATAGTAATATATAAAGCCTGATTGGTTGAGGTTGCATATTTAGCTTAAACTTAATAAACATAACCCATATTTTTAAAAACATAGGTTACATTATTAATTGGTTTTTTATAAAAATTAATCAATAATCCAGCTAGCCTTTATATGGTTAACTTTTCTTAAAGAACCAGCGGTTGAGGCCTCACCTGCAGTAAGGTAAGGAGTTCCACCATGCGAAGTTAACATTTTTACCCCAAAGATACTACCTATTCCTGTTACATTGTTGCTACTGCTTTTAGGTATTACATTTACGATAGAATCAGGAACTTGTTCAATATTAGAGTCAAGCCCTAATACAATGCCAGTATCCCCGTTAGTTACTTTACTTGTTATAGCGTCCCAAAGAATAACATTTCCTTCATAAATACCATTACTACGAAAGGCTGTTCTTTCATAGAACATACGACCGTTTGCCGTAGGTGTGGCTGGTAAATCAAGGCTAATATCATTTAAAGGCATTTTATAAATGTGATAAATTTTTTGACCAGAAAAAGAACTGTTACTACTTGCGGTATCCCAAATAGTAAAGTAAACACTATCACCTATCGCTACAGATGGTATACGATTAGCCAGCAAATAGTTTAGTCCAGTAAGTGAACCAAGCTGTTTGTCTAGATCGGCTTTAGGTAAGGTTCCAGTAGTTGTGTCTAACCAACCTTGGCGTAGGTCACTACAGTTCATACCAAAGCTATTTGGCGTACAGGTTCCACCTAAGCTAGCATTGCCAGAATTGGTAGCTAGCTCAAGAAAAATCTTGCCATCTTTAACCGCGGTTAAAGAAATATGCTCACCCATTGTTGTGTCATTGGTGTCAGAGTTATCGCCATGGTCAATTCCATCACCATTATCAAAAACTTTTGTTCCTACAGTACCAGTGATTTTTAATATTTGGGCATGTTTATACATATAAAAATCACGACTAAAGAAAGAGCCAAAGGGAGTGTTAGTATCTAAATCATAGTTGATCGCTATATAACTAGTTGCCCCTTCAGATAAGGTGCGTCTAATATTACCAAGTGAGGTAAAATCAGATAATAAACCAGAAGAGCCATGCCCTGAAGTTGATACTAGGTGATGATGGTGGTCAAATACGGCTGGGTAGCTTATCCCAGTAACTGGCGCAATAGTTGTAGCTGATTTATCATAAGCATATATAGTGTTTTCACCATCTTTGGCTAAATAAACATGGGCAGTATTTTCAGCTAAAAGGAAAAAATGACCATCACCACTTACTACATCAGTACAAGTAGATAATGCTGAAGCACAAGACTGCAAGCGTTTTCTTTTTGCAGTGTCAGTAGGATATTGCCCTTTTTTATGCGGGGCAATAAAATTAACCAGCACACTAGTTGTAAGTCCAGCTCCATCTTTAACTATAGCTAAAGGCCGACCTTGAGTCATTGCACTATCTGATAAACGAACAGTTAATGGTAGGTGTAGCATATCTTCCGCTACTTCTGACTTAAGCACATCAGCCAGCTGATCATAGGCCTTTAACTGCACATATGAGTTATTAATATCAGTTTCGTTTAGGAACAGATTAACGGTAGAGTCAATTTTTTTAATCCCAGCATTATCTAAGTCTGTACCTAGCATGGTAGGAGATCCTTCGAAGATTAAATTTTCAGTTCCTGTGTTACTTGCAGAAAATCTTGTTAGCTTATGATCAGTATAAAATTGGTATTCAAAAGTTCCACCTGTTCCATCGGGAGCAGTTCTTGTTTCTGCATTGGCACTAGGGTCATGATAAATGCCATATTCTCTAGTAGTATAAGTGGTGGCATCACCGTTTTTATCACCACTCATAACAAAGACATTAGAGCCTAAGATAACATTAGTTTTTATAACTGTTTGTTGCTCGGTATCATAGTCATAATGCACAATTTGTGAATTAGTGGTCTCTGGGTTAGTTACCTTGTAGAACATATTTTTAAATGAGTTAGCATTAGCTGTTACATCATCAATCGAAGGTAATAGATTTATAGTTGCAGAATGGGTTTTATCACCATCAGACACCTGTACAACTAGAGAAGCATTTGAGTAATTGATGCCAGAACCCGCAAAGTTAGCAAAGGTTATTAATCCTGTACTATCAATAGTAGCAGTTACTGCACCTACAGGAGCGGTAGTAATTGTATAGGTTAAATTATCATCATCATAGTCTGACCCAGAAGCTTGGTAAGTAGGGTGGCTTGCTGTAGGCATAGATATAACCGCACCATTAATTTTTGGGGCAGTATTTTCTACAGTGATAGTTATGCTAGCTGTAGCAGTGGCAGCTCCATCATTAGCTTTTACTCCAATAGTATATGTGCCATCAACAGTGCCAGTAGCATTGTAGCTAAGTAAGCCTGAAGATGGATCTACTTGTGCTGTTCCTTGTGTTGGAGCAGTGTCAATAGAATAGGTTAGGGTATCATTTTCAGCATCAGTAGCCCTTAACTGTAATTCTTTAGTGTTACCAGATTTTACTGTTAAAGTACCATCTTCAAGGGTAGGGGCAGTATTATCAGCAATAGCAGGAGAACTTTTTTTATCACTACCTCCGCAGCTAGTTATTAATGTTGATATGGCTAGTAATAAAACTACATATTTTAATGCGAAATTTTTGTTTGTTTGTTCCATTTTAAGCTCCATGAGTTAATTGACGGCTTACTACATTTACAAAATAATCATTGATACCTAATGGTAATAATAATATTTACTATTATAAAGGGCCTTATGTTTAGTGATTATGAACATAGGGTTAAGAAAGTGTTGAGAGATTTTTCGTTTTATTTTTTAACGCTTTACCAACCAGCCAAATCCAGCACCGCTAAAAAACATAATCAAACTATAGGTTACTGCTGGAATCATCATTTCGTTATTGCCAATTAATGTTCCCGCAACAACTAGGGCTAGAGTTCCGTTTTGTATTCCTACTTCTAGAGTAATTGTTAATACAGATAAAGGATGGCTATCACTAACAAGGCTTAA
>CAZMHA010000122.1:0-3366 GCA_964565985.1 uncultured Piscirickettsiaceae bacterium
CATCACTCATAATGATGGGGTCCCAGGTTCAAATCCCGGTGTAGCCACCATTTTCTTTTTTCATCATAAATTTTTAATTAGTTTTAAACTTTTGATTTTATTATTATTTTAGTATAATAAATTATTCTTATTTATTATTAGATTTTTAGTTTTTATGGTTTTTTTGTCTAAAAAATACACAGCTCTTTTTATTTTGATATTAGGTTTTTCTTTACTTGTGATGAAAGCAGTATTTGATAATCAGGTAAAAGTAATGATAGGGCGAGAGTATTCTTCATATGATGTTCATATGACACAGAGCATAGACGCTATGGTTAATGAAAAGAAAGACTTGACAGAAGCCCTGGCAATTACTTTTTCCTCTTCTGTTAAGTGGGGTAAGCTTTTACAAAAAAAACCAGTCTATATTCAGTCTAACCTAAATTACTTTACAAAAAAGTTAAAAGAAAACTCTAGCTATAAACAGATATGGGTACAGCTACTAAATAACAAAGGCATTAGCCTAGGTAGAAGTTGGTCAGACAAAAGTGGTGACGACCTAACCAAAGTTCGTTTAGATGTTGCTTCAGTGGTACAAAAACCACGCAAACTTAGTAGTTTTAGTGTTGGTAAATTTACACTTTCTTTTAAAACCCTAGTTCCTATTTATGATAAAAATAATAAATTTATTGGTATTTTAGATTTTATTACAAAAGTATCTTCGATTGATAAAAAGATTAAAGAAGCTTTTGGAGCGAGGTCGGTGGTACTTGTTCATGATAGTTATAAAGCACAATTAACTAAAGCGGATAAGAAAAGATTTATTGGCGATTTTTTTATTGCCAATGAAGGTGTAGTAAAGAAAGATATCGATCTAATTAGTAAAATAGGAATAGATAAGATTTTTAGCAACACTGACTATAGGGCATTAAATGACGAGTTTATTCATGATAATGTAATATTGGATATTCAAGGTAAGCCTATGGCGTTGTGGTTGACGATAAGCCCAATAGATAGTTTAGATTTTAAGCATGTAACAAAATTAAAAGTGCATTTAATATCGATTTTTGTGTTTATCTTTGTACTTTTAATCTTACTAATTATGCTGTTTTCTTCTCATCATAAATCAAACCGTGAAAAAAAATTCTTTTACCAGTTTTTTGGAAAATCAACTGAAGAAATAGTTGTTTTTGATAATGAATTCATTATAGAAGCTAATCAGCGGTTTTTAAAATTATTTTTCAAAAGCAAATTGCCAACAGTTTCTTTGTTTAATAAAAAATTTAGCTGTATTTTCGACATTTTTGTTGCAGAACAATTTGAGAATGGAGTTCGTGATAATAAAGCTTTATTAAATAGATTACTAAAAAACGAAGAAGGCGAAACGCTTAAGATAGAAAGCGTAAATGGACCCCAGACATTTATAGTAAAGGCAACAAAAATAGAAAGTAAACAGGGTGGAGAAAACACTGTTCTATTGATGACAAATATATCTAAAGAAGTATTGTATTTAGAAAAATTAGAAAAATTAATTGTAACGGATGAATTAACAGGTATTAAAAATAGGCATTATTTTAACGATAAATTGAGTGAAGATATTAAATTCGCTATTAGATATGAAGAGCCGCTTTCGTTAGTGATGATTGATATTGATTTTTTTAAGAACATTAATGATGAATTTGGGCATGATGTTGGTGACTTAACCCTAACTAAAGTTAGCACAGTAATGGAAAAATGTTTAAGAGAAACAGATAGGTTATGCCGAATAGGGGGTGAAGAGTTTGCAGTAATTATGACAAAAACAGATATTGAAGGAGCCTTAATTATTGCAGAAAGGTTAAGAGAAGAAGTACAACAAATATCAACCAAACACATTCCTAAAAAAATTACGATTAGTTTAGGTGTAACAGAACTAAAACAATGGGATTCTTTTCATAGTATTTATAAACGCTCGGATGAAGCCTTATACTATGCCAAGAATAGAGGTAGAAATCGTGTAGCTATTTTAGCTAACGAAAGTGAAAAAAATAGCGGAGAAGATACTAAAGAAATGGCTAAAAAAACTACTAAAGATACTACTAAAAAAACCAAGAATAACAATAAAAAGGAAACAAAATAGAGTGAAGTCCTTAAGATTAAAAAAGAATGAAGAGAAAAGAATTAAACAAGGGCACCTATGGGTTTTTAGTAATGAAATTGATACTAAAGAAACGCCATTAAAAGACTTTGAAGCAGGTGAAGTAGTTAGTATAGAATCTGCCAATGGCAAAGCCATAGGCATAGGTTATGTTAACCCGCAAACTTTAATTTGTGCAAGATTACTAAGCCGTAATGTTAAGGCAAAGTTTAATCAAGCCTTTATAAAAAAACGCATTCAGGCAGCATTAGTTTTAAGAGAACTTAATTTTGATAAACCATATTATCGGCTAGTTTTTGGTGATTCCGATGGTTTACCTGGTTTAGTAATAGACCGTTTTGATGATGTGTTTGTCGCCCAAATTACTACGGCAGGCATGGAAAATGTTAAAGAAGATATTACTACAACTATCGAAAATCTATTTCATCCTCGTGCCTTAGTTTATCGTAACGATACCGCAAGCAGAACACTAGAAGGGCTTGAGCAATATGAAGAGATTGCAATAGGTGAGTTACCAGCAGAAGTTTTACTAGAAGAAAATGGCACAACTTTTTCAATACCAGTGCAAGAAGGACAAAAAACAGGTTGGTTTTATGACCACCGCATGGCTCGTAAACGCTTGCAAGATTTAGTAAAAGGTAAAAGAGTGCTAGATGTTTTTAGTTACCTGGGAGGCTGGGGGATTGAAGCAGCAGTTGCAGGGGCTAAAGAAGTTATTTGTATTGACTCTTCCGTCTCTGCTCTTGATGGCGTAGATAAAAATGCTAAGTTAAATGGAGTGCAAGATAAGGTATCTACTTTTCAAGGCAATGCTTTTGATGCACTAAAAATGCTAATAACAGAAGCACAAAAATTTGATGTTGTTATTATTGACCCACCAGCATTTGTAAAACGCAAGAAAGATATAAAATCTGGTACAGATGGTTATCGTCGTATAAATGAGCTAGCTTTAAGGTTAGTTGAGTATGACGGAATTTTGGTTTCTGCCTCCTGTTCACATCATATGAGTCGTAATAGTTTGTTAAGCCAAGTGCAGTTAGCGGCAAGGCATGTTGATCGTTCTGTACAGCTGTTTGACCAGGCACATCAAGCACCAGACCATCCTATACACCCAGCTATTCCAGAAACAGAATATATTAAAACATTATTTTTTAGAGTTGGAAAACCTTGGTAAAAGCTGATTTATAGAGGGTTTTACCCCCCCCCCCCCCCCCCTTTTTTTTTTAAAAAAAAAAGGGGGAGGGGTGCGG
>CAZMHA010000123.1:0-3357 GCA_964565985.1 uncultured Piscirickettsiaceae bacterium
GTGACCCTCGCCTTGTAAGGGCGATGCTCTCCCAACTGAGCTAATCACCCAATTATTATCGATATCACTAAGTTAAAACGATTACTCAATCCCTTTATCTAAGACTTTGAAGTTAAAAAGCCGTACTAGCTAAGTGATGGGCGTATTATATAGACTGACTGATCATTGTCAAACAATTTTTATGCTTTTTTACATCAAAGTTATATCACTATATAAGGCTATTTCGTCTAAAAACAAAAAAGCCTCCATATAGGAGGCTTTTTTATAAGCGATAAAGCTAAACTATAGTTTACTTTTTACCGTTTACTGCTTCTTTAAGACCTTTACCAGCTGAGAACTTAGGAACTCTTGCTGCTGGAATTTGCATCTCTGCACCAGTTTGTGGGTTACGGCCAGTACGCGCAGCACGGTCAGCAACTTTAAATGTACCAAAACCGATGATAGCAACAGGATCGCCACCTTTTAACGCTTTAGTAATTGTAGATACAGTTGCTTCTAATGCTCTAGCTGCGTCTGCTTTAGTTAAACCAGATTCGCTAGCTATTGATGCTACTAATTCAGTCTTATTCATAATTTAGTTCTCCATTCTTTTAAATAAAATATACATTAACAAAAATAGTGCTAATGCACATAACTCTTGCTGGTGGTAGTTATATCAATGTTACTTCTATGCTGTCAAGTAAATAAGTAACTTTTTTTAAACTTTTAGTGACTTTTTTGAGGTTTAACAACATTTTTGCCTTTTTCATTAGAAATTGCACTAGCTTTACTTATGGCAACGGAAGGTTTCTTTATAACCTGTGGTGAGGTTTCTAGAGCTTTTTCTAGAACTTCATCTATCCAGCCAACAGGATAAATGTCTAAATCACCAATTACCTCTTCTTCTATTTCTGATAAATCACGGGTGTTTTCAAATGGAATTAATACAGTTTTAATTCCCCCTCTTTGTGCAGCTAGCAACTTCTCTTTTAAGCCACCTATCGGCAAAACCTCACCACGCAATGTTATCTCTCCAGTCATTGCCACATTAGCCTTAACAGGAATGCCTGTTAAAACGGATGCAATTGCCGTACAAATAGCTATACCAGCACTAGGACCATCCTTTTTAATCGCCCCTTCAGGGAAATGTAGGTGAATGTCTTGAGTTTCATAAAAGTCTTCATCTAGTCCAAGTTGGTCTGATCGAGAGCGAATAACACTCATAGCGGTTTGGGTTGATTCTTTCATAACTGAACCTAATTGACCTGTAGAGCTGTGTTTACCCTTACCGGGCATTAATGTAGCCTCTATTCTTAATAAATCTCCACCAACTCTTGTCCAGGCCAATCCAGCAACTTGACCCACTTGATTTTTCTTATCTGCCAAGCCTATTCTATATTTAGAAATGCCTAGGTACTCTTCCAACTCGTTAGATGAAACCTTAATAGCACCCTCCTGCTCACCGGTAACTATTTTTTTAACCGATTTACGGCAAATTTTTGCAAGGTTTTGGTCTAGCAGTCTAACTCCTGCTTCTCTAGTATAGGTCTGAATTATTGCCATAATCGCTGACTCATCAATAGATATTTCAGATTCTTTTAAGCCATGATTTTTTATTTCTTTTGGCAGAAGGTGTTGCTGAGCAATATTTAACTTTTCGCTTTCTGTGTATCCTGCCAAATTAATGATTTCCATACGATCTAACAGTGCTTCAGGAATGTCCATAGAGTTTGATGTGGCAACAAACATAACATCAGACAAATCATAGTCAACTTCAAGGTAATGATCATTAAAGCTATTGTTTTGTTCAGGGTCTAGTACTTCTAATAACGCACTAGCAGGATCTCCGCGATGGTCACTAGACATCTTGTCAATTTCATCAAGTAAAAATAATGGGTTTTTAGTCCCCGCAGTCTTCATTTTTTGAATAATACGACCAGGCATTGCACCAAGGTAAGTCTTTCTATGCCCACGAATTTCTGCTTCATCACGAACTCCTCCTAATGACATACGCACATACTCGCGATTAGTTGCTTCAGCGATTGAGCGAGCAAGAGTTGTTTTACCAACCCCAGGAGGACCAACAAGGCATAATATAGGCCCTTTCATTTTGTTAACTCGTTTTTGTACCGCTAAGTACTCGACAATGCGTTCTTTTACTTTATCTAACCCATAATGCTGTTTGTCTAAAACAAGTTGAGATTTGTTTAAATCTTTTGATACCCTAGATTTTTTCTTCCATGGAATACTGACTAACCACTCAATATAGGTTCTTACAATGTTAGCATCTGGAGATTGTGGAGACATTTGCTTGAATTTTTTTAATTCATCTTCAGCAATTTTTTTCACCTTAGCTGGCATACCTACTTTATCTATTCTTTCTTGAAACTTAACTATTTCTGTACCGCCATCTTCTACGCCATCACCTAATTCTTCATGAATTGCTTGAAGCTTAGTGTTTAGGTAAAAATTACGCTGGGTTTTATCCATTTTACTTCTAACACGATTATTGATTCTGCTTTCTGATTCTTGCATATCAATTTCAATGTTAATAATAGCCAGTATTTTTTCAAGCCGTGCAGACATGTTCACCATTTCAAGTAAAGATTGTTTATCTTCAATAGATAACTTTAAATTACCTGATACAGTATCAACTAAGCGGTTTGCATCTGTTGTTTTTTGAATGCTTTTTTGTACTTCGGAGGGTATTTTTTTATGTAGTTCTGCATAACTTTGAAACTTGTTTTTAACAGCACTAATTAGTGCTGTTTCATCCGCTTCTGAATTTTGTTCTTCTGCTAATTGCTGTATGTCACCAGTTAAATAGTTATCACGGTCAGTAAAATCGATTAACTCAAAACGCTTAACGCCTTCAACTAAAACCTTAAGAGTTCCATCAGGCAACTTTAGTAACTGTAAAATATTTGCCATAACTCCTACTTGATATATCTCATCTTTTTTAGGATTTTCTTGAGTAGAATTTTTTTGTGAAACTAGAAAGATTTGTTTATCTTCTTTCATAGCAAGGTTTAATGAATTCATAGATTTTTTTCGGCCAACAAATAAAGGCACCACCATCCCAGGAAAGACCACAAGATCTCTTAGGGCTAAAACAAACACATTAGTTTTTAATTCAATTTGATCAATATTCATCTAAAATCTCTTTATAAAAAATCTGCAACCACCAAGGCTAGTGGTTAAGTTTTTTCTTGTCAATGTTAAGAAATCTTTTTATTGATTTCTTCTTTGTACATTAAAATAGGTTTTTTATTACCTTTAATTACGGCTTTGTTGATTACAACTTTTTCAACATTATTTGAACTAGGTAAATCGTACATGGTGTCTAGCAAAGTCTGTTCCAAAATTGATCTTAACCCC
>CAZMHA010000124.1:0-3274 GCA_964565985.1 uncultured Piscirickettsiaceae bacterium
TTTAATTACTAAAAAAAAAAAGGGGGTTTTTTTTTATTTAAAACACTTTCAAAACCCCCCCCCCTTTTTTGGGGGGGGGGGGGGGGGGTAAAAACCCAGTATTTAGCATGTTCTATTGCTATTTTCATTTCTTATTATTTAAGTGCAGAAACAATAACCCTAACATTATGCCTTACCATACCTATATAAGTACCCTCTTCAGTATCTTTAAGACCCATAGCATCTGAATAAAGCTCACCACCAATCTCTAAATTACCGCCTTCTGCTCTAACCCCAGCAACTAAAGACTGTAAAAACTTCTTAGAAACACTAGATTCAACAAAAACTGCCTTAATTTTTCTACTAACAATTACTTTTTTTAAGCGTTTAATATCATTCAATCCAAACTCAGAAGCCGTACTAATACCCTGTAAACCACGAACTTCTACACCATAAGCTCTGCCAAAATAACCAAAAGCATCATGAGCAGTAATTAACATGCGTTGTGAAGCAGGTATTTGTTTAATTTGTATTTTAGTCCAAGCATGTAATGCAGTTAAATCTGCCAGGTACTTATTAGCATTTTTTTGATAAAAGCTTTTATTGCTAGCGTCTAACTCAATTAATCTAGCCAAAACCTCTTGCCCAGCATCATGCCAAATAGACACATCAAACCAAACATGTGGGTCGTGCGCCCCATCAGCTTCCATTATACTGTTAGCATCCACATTAGCTGTTACTGCAAATACAGGCTTCTTCTTAGCTAGTTTATTAAAGATATCCTGCATTTTACCTTCAAGATGCAAACCATTATAAAAAATGATATCTGCATTTAATAAACGCCGTAAATCTCCCTGTGTAGCCTTATATAAATGAGGATCAACTCCTGAACCCATTAAACTAACAACGCTAACTTTTCCCTGCCCAATATTGATTACCAGATCGGCAACCATACCAGTGGTTGTTACAACATTAATAGGTTTTGCCAATGCAATAGACGAGAACAAACTAACCAGAACAACTACAAATAAACTCTTTAAACCACTCATTTCACTAAGCACTCCTTAAAAATAGACACATTTAACAAAATATTTAGTCAAGGCTAAATGTCAAAGGTGAATGGTAACATTCTCATTTAACAAAGTAAAGAATTTAAAAACTTACTGCTATATACAAAAAAAGTGACCAACATCACATAAAAAATTATGTTTTTTAAGTATAATCATTCGTGATGAATACTTTGATACAAACTCAAACTCAAAAAAGGAAAGCCCTATGTTTAAGAAAATTATTTTGACCGCTATACTAACCCCTTCACTAGCTATGGCTGGAATATCAGAAGATATTGAAACTAAATTACAAGCAGAATTTAAACCTATTGCTAAAGATATTATTGGTAGCCAATCACACAAAACCACTATTCCTGCAGAACCTTTAGGTCTAATCGGTTTTGATGTTGGTGTTTCATTTAACTCCGTAACTCTTAACAGTACTCTAAAAGATCAAACATACGGCGGACTATCTGCCCTTGATGCAGTTGGAATTCACGCAAACAAAGGACTTCCTTTTGGGATTGATGTAGGTCTTAATTACGGAAGATCAGCAGCAATGACCACCCTAACAGGAACTCTTGGCTATGCTCTTTTAAGTGGTGGAATGACTTACCCAGCAGTAACTGTTAAGGGAACTTATACAACTACTACTGACTCTGATTTTGTTGACTTCACCAGCTATGGCGTTGATTTAGGCGTATCGAAAGGTTTTGCAATGGTTACTCCTTTTGCAAGTGTTGGAGTGGTAAATGGTAAAGTTGACACAGTTGACGGTGCTATCGGTGCAGGATTTAACGCATCTTATGATGAGCAAGTTGTTCGTTATGCAGTTGGTGCAAACATAAATATCCTAATAATGGATTTACTACTTGCTTATAACCAAGTAGGCGATGTAAAAAACATGACCGCAAAACTTGGTTTCCGTTTCTAAAAAAACAACGGCTAAAAATAATCTTAAAAGCTCCCTTTGGGAGTTTTTTTATACCCAAAAAACAAGGAACACAACATGAAACAAATAATATCTACAGATAAAGCTCCACAAGCTATAGGTACCTATTCACAAGCTGTTAAAGTAGACAACACGGTTTACCTATCAGGACAAATAGCTTTAATACCAGCAACCATGGCAATGAAAGAAGGTGAAATAAGTGAGAGAATTCATCAGGTATTCAAAAACCTAACTGCCGTTTGTGAAGCCGCAGGCGGAAATTTACAAGACATAGTAAAATTAAATATTTTCTTAACCGACCTAAGCCACTTCACAACAGTAAACGAAATAATGGCACAATACTTCCAACAGCCATACCCAGCAAGAGCCGCAGTAGGAGTGAAAGAATTACCAAAAGGCACCGATGTTGAAATGGATGGAGTAATGGTGATTGGCTAGGAGATAATTTAGTACATTATTTTAAATAAATGGGCAGGTAGCATTAAAATAGCAATACAAATAATCCTAGCATTTATAACCACAATAATTTTATCTGGCTGCAATTGCTCTACGCTAACAAATAATACAGATATTAAAAGCACTGTACTCTATAAAAGAGCCTAGATTGTAAATAATGCTGATGCTCAGTACCTTGTAGTAAATAACTATGACAACGGTACAGAGCTATAGACAAGCGGTTGCATGGTATAGAAAAGTTGCTAATCAAGGACATGATAAGGCTCAGTATAGTTTAGGTATGATGTATAACTTTGGCTATGGTGTTATAAAAAGTACTATGAAAGCGAAAGTATGGATAAAAAAATCTTCTGCAAATAATGACCATACTATTAGTCAATACGCACAAAATTTTGGCACAAATACTTAACTAACTAATAACAGCCGATTTAGCAGGCTTATCTTTTCGCTATCTCTTTCTGTTTTGAGACGCTTAATAATTAAGTTGTTCATAACTGAAACGCCTGTTAAGGAGATTTTACTTTGATCAAAATCTCATAATTAAAATAATCAAGCACCTTTATTACTTTATGAATACCTACATCACCGACCTGATAATTTTCGATATTATGGATAGTAACCCTTGAAAGCTCAATATCTGTTGCCAACTGTTGTTGTGATATTTTTTCATGTTTTCGTAGGCTAGTAATCTCTTTACCTAATGCTTGAAAATCCATAAACCTATCTTTATTTGTATTAAATACCTTATATATTATCTATAAACGCAATAAATGTAAGGTATTTAATACAAAACTATAGCTAAGCTACTTTAAGGAGGCACTGAACAACTAACATAATT
>CAZMHA010000125.1:0-3229 GCA_964565985.1 uncultured Piscirickettsiaceae bacterium
TTAATAGGTTGATTGCGTTTATCTATCAGGATTAATTGTACATTGCTCATTAGTCATAGTCTAAATAATTAAAAAAGATATTTTAACTAAAATTAGGGGGGGGGGGGTAAAATTGAAAAACTTCTGCTTTTACCCATGATTTAAATCGCTATTTTTTAGTTGTTTTCTTAGCAACTTTCTTAACAGTTTTTTTAGTTGCCTTCTTGGCTGAAACTTTTTTTGTAGTTTTCTTTGCTGGCGTTTTTTTAGTTGTCACCTTCTTTTTAGCTGGTGCTTTTTTTCTACCACCCCCGCGTTTTTTAGGCTCTGGTGCTTCATCAAGGCGTTGAATACACTCCTCTAAACTTAGCTTCATTGCGTCTTCATCTTTAGCAATTTTGGCATTCTTTTTAGTAGTAATATCTGTAATATAAGGGCCCCATCTGCCTTTTAATATTTTGACATCTGTGCCTTTAAAAACTCTAATTATTTTTTCTGCTTCGGCTGTTATTTTTGCTTCTACCATGGCTTCTGCTTCTTCCAAACTAATATCTAGCGGGCTGAATCCTTTGATTGGTGCATATTTTTTGGTGCCATATTCTAGGTAGGGACCAAAGGGTCCTTGTTTTGCAATGAGCATTTGCCCTTTTGCAACTTCAAATACGGTACCATCTACTGCCTTCGCAGAAAAACTCTTTGAAACTTCGCCTACTTCTCTTGGTAGTTTGAATAGTTCGGTGGCATCTGCTAGTTTTAGTGTATCCATTTTTTGCCCTGGCATTAGGCTGGCAAAGGTTGGTTTTTCTTCATTTTCGCCATCACCTAACTGTACATATGGACCATACCTACCGATTTTAACAAACATTGGTTTGCCTGTTTTTGGGTCATTTCCTAGGCTACGAGATTGCCCTGCTTCTTCACGAGAGACATCTTCTGCTGCCACAACTTTTGGGTGAAATTGTTTGTAAAACTTATCTAACATACCTTGCCAAGACTCATCGCCATTGGCAATATCATCAAATTGGCTTTCTACATTTGCGGTAAATTTAAAGTCTAAAACCTCGCCAAAGTGCTTAACCAAAAAGTCATTTACTATGCCGGCAATGTCTGTGGGAAATAGTTTATTTTTTTCTGAACCTGCATTTTCAGTCAGAGTTTCGGCGGTTATTTGCTTGCTATCAAGTTCTAGTTGGCGGAATTGCCTTGGTGTTCCTTCTCTGTCTTCTTTTACCACATAACCACGATTTTGTACTGTATCAATGGTTGGGGCATAGGTTGATGGACGACCGATACCCATTTCTTCAAGAGTACGAACTAGGCTTGCTTCGTTGTATCTAGCAGGTGGGCGGGTAAAACTTTGTCTTATGATTAAATTACCTAAACCTAGGTTTTGCCCTACGGACATGGCTGGCAATAGTCCATCGGCATTTTTATCATCAAGGTTATATACTTTTAAAAAACCGTCAAACTCAATAACTTCGCCCTTGGCAATTAGTTTGTCGTTTGGTAGGCTTGAAATAGCGACATCGACGGTAGTTCTTTTTAGCTTGGCGTCTGCCATTTGTGAGGCTATTGCTCGGCGCCAAATAAGTTTATATAAGCGTTGTTGGTTATTTTCTCCCGTTACATCTTCGGTAGTAAAACTGGTTGGTCTAATCGCTTCGTGAGCTTCTTGTGCCCCCGAACTTTTGGTTTTATAGCGACGATTTTGTACATAATTTGCACCATAGCTTGCGGTAATAGATTTAGAGGCGTTGCGAATAGCTTCTTCCGACAGATTTAATGAGTCGGTACGCATGTAGGTTATTTTTCCTGCTTCATATAATCTTTGGGCAACCATCATGGTTTGCTTAACTGAAAAACCTAATTTTGCGGAGGCTTCTTGTTGTAAAGTTGAGGTGGTAAATGGTGGTTTTGGGCTTTTCTTTGCTGGTTTGTCTTCTAAATTTGCTACGCTTAATTGTGCATTTTTAACCTGTTCTAAAAAAGTTTGGGCTTCTTCTTCTGTTTTAAAACTGGCACTGCGTTTTACTTCAATATTTGCTAGTTCTTTGTTTGCTTTATCTAATAAAGCTAGCTGACCATTTAGCTTAAATGTATGGCTTGCTTTAAAGGCTTCAACCTCTCTTTCTCTATCAACAATTAGGCGCACGGCTACTGACTGTACTCGCCCTGCGGATAGACCCGTACGGATTTTTTTCCATAATATTGGTGATAATTCAAAGCCAACTATCCGGTCTAATAAACGACGAGCTTGTTGAGCTTCAACTAAATCCATGTCCACCGCTCTTGGTTCTGCAATAGCTTTTTGAATAGCTGATCTGGTTATTTCATGGAAAACAATTCGTTTTGTTGTTGCAATATCTAGCTTTAAGGCTTCAGCAAGGTGCCAAGCTATTGCTTCTCCCTCGCGATCCTCATCTGTCGCCAGCCAAACCTGAGTGGCGTTTTTAGTTAGTTTTCTTAACTCCGCAACGGTTGTCTTTTTATCGGCTGAAATTTCATAGGTTGGTATAAAACCATGCTCTAGGTCTATTCCCATACCTTTTTTCTGAATGTCTCGGATATGCCCGTAACTAGAACGAACAATAAAGTCTTTTCCTAAAAACTTTTCAATCGTTTTTGCCTTGGCTGGCGACTCTACTATTACTAAATTTGTCATATATTTATTCTTTATTTATTACTACCTTTTTATAAGGTCGCATATTTAGATGAATAAATGCAACTTTTTTTAAAAAAAAGTTAAAATAATTTAAATTACATTCTAAGCCAAGGTTCCCATGCGTAGAAATATACTGACTTTAACTTTATTATTAACTAGCCTTTTTCCTGGCTTTTTACTTGCTCAGCATTCTCCTATAATTACCGATTTTAATCTACTACAACCTTCGCCTTTTGCAAATTGGAAAACCTTAAAAACTACACATTTTAATATTAACTATCAACAAGAGCATTTTGCTTTTGCACAACGCATGGCGATAATTGCAGAGAAGGTTCATGAAAAACACTCTCCTCTTATGCGTTGGAACCCTGTAAAAAACAGAAATAGTAATTAATGACTCTGCGGATTTTTCAAATGGTGGGGCAACACCCTTAGCTTACAATAAATTCTTTATCTATATGACCGCTCCAACAGGTGGTGAACTAATGGATCATACTGGTTGGATTGAGTTGGTTTTTACTCATGAGTACGCTCATATTTTACATAATGACCAAGTTAGTGGTTTTCCTGCTACCTTACGAAATATTT
>CAZMHA010000126.1:0-3222 GCA_964565985.1 uncultured Piscirickettsiaceae bacterium
CTAGCAATTAAATGTTGGGCTTTTTCGCTACCTTCAAAAGCTACTACGGCTTCTAACGCCTCAATCCACTCTTGGGTTTCTTGTGGATCTTGATCGACAAACTTATCGCTCATATCTACTCCTCTATGTTGTAAGGTAAACTTTTTTGTATTTTATAATCGGTAAATGATAACATTTTTTAGTTAGCAGGGCACTAGGCAGACACCTATTTAAAGCATTAAAACTTTGTTGGTTATTAAGCTAGCCAGAATTTATTCATAAAGGGTTCTAACTCAGTCAGTGCTGATTGATAAACTTTTTGTTTAAAATCAACAACATTCTGGACTGGATGCCAGTACTCGATCCACTCCCAGCCATCGAACTCAGGCTGATTATGAAGATTTAAATCAATAGCTTTTTCCTCGGCAACCAAGCCAAGTAAAAACCAAATTTGTTTTTGCCCAATACAAATAGGTAATGATTCATTACGCACAAAATGCTTAGGCAAGTCATAAGATAACCAACCTTCTGTTCTTCCTAGTACTCTTATATCTGTAGGGTTTAAGCCAACTTCTTCTTTTAGCTCTCTAAAAACTGACTGTTGTGTAGTTTCCCCTTCATTCATGCCTCCTTGTGGAAACTGCCAAGAGTCTTGATTAATTCTTTTACCCCAAAATAGCTTGCCCTGCTTATTGGCGATAATAATACCAACATTAAGTCGGTACCCGTCTGCATCTATCACTGTTACTATTCCATTAAATTTTCATTACGGTATTATTGCAGTTTAAACAAGTATTTATCAAGTAAAATAACCCACTTACTTTATATTATTTTAAGAAATAAACAATGGCATTAGCAATTTTTGATTTAGACAATACTCTAATCGCTGGAGACAGTGATTATCTATGGGGTAAGTTTTTGGTAGCAAACAAACTGGTTGATGGTGAAAATTTTGCCGAAATTAATGCTCAATTTTATGCAGATTATAAAGCTGGTTGTTTGGATATAATTGCTTATCAAAAATTTGCTCTATTGCCTTTAAGTAAAGAAAATATGCCAACTTTAAACCGTTGGCATCAGCAGTTTATGCAGGATTTAATTAAACCTATCCTGCTACCAAAGGCTCAATCCATGGTTGATAAACATAAGCAACAGGGTGATAGGGTTATAATTATTACCGCCACCAATACTTTCATTACTAAACCAATTGGCAAAGCCTACGGAATTACAGAACTACTAGGAACAGAGGGCAAAATAGTTAATGATAGATATACTGGAGAGGTTGAAGGAATACCTACCTTTCAGCAGGGTAAAGTAACAAGATTAAACACTTGGCTAGAAGAAAACAACGAAACGCTGGTGGGAAGTTATTTTTATTCTGACTCCCATAATGACTTACCATTATTAAACATTGTTGAAAACCCTGTAGTAGTAGATGGTGATAAAAAACTTTTACAAATTGCCAAAGAAAAAAATTGGCACAGTCTTAGCTTTCGATGAAGTTAAAGCATTCACATTAAAGATTAAAAAAATATGTCATACACAGAAAAAACCGTTACCTTTAAAACCACTCCTGACTTTGAATTAGGTATGGCAAGTCATCATCGTAAAACAGATTATTTTATTGTTATGCCAGATAAACCTGCCAAAGGATTGGTTATTTATATACCAGGGTTTGGTGAAGATGCTACTGGAGGTTATGCAAAAACTTTTTGCCGTAAAGTAGCTAAAAAATATAACTTGGCAGTCGCTACCGTGTACTATCATTGTTGTGAATCTAGAACATTAACCACTGAAAACATTCATTATGAAACGGAAGATATAGCAGAAATAAAAGAATTAATGGGTGTTTTTGAACTATCTTTTGATAAAGATTCTACAGAGAATAATTTAGAAAAGCTAAATCTTTTCTTGTCTAAACAAGACAAAAGAATAAAGATTAATGCTACATTAATTCCTGGTAAAAATGAGTATCAAAATGGTGGGATTTTACAGGCTCTAGATATAATTAATGCTACTGAACACGCCATAAGTAATAATAACATTCCTCGAAAAAATGTTATTTTAGTAGGCTCTTCTTATGGTGGTTATATCGCCAACATGGCGACTAAACTTGCCCCACAAACTTTTAGAGCGGTATTTGATAACTCTTCATGGGCACACCCTAACCTACTTTACATAGTAGGAAGGCACTTTAATAAAGCAGAAATAAATAAAAAAACTCACAGTAATATTGTCACGGAATTATTCCTGCGTTCAGCTTGGACATTAAAAGCAGGACTACCTAATACTTTAAATAACAACCGTTATGGAATAAGAGATTTTTCAGAAAAACAAATCAAAGAAATGATTAAAAATGGCTTACAAACTTTTTACTATTTTGTTCATGCAGAGAATGACCTAGTTGCAAATACAAAAGATAAGATTGAAATGGTTTCATATTTAATACAACATGGTATTAAGGCATATATGGAAGTAATGACTGAAGAGGATGTTGACGGTAGATATGTTAAGGTACTAAAACATGGTATGAATTTATCACTGCTAACACTATTTGATAAGGGTTATCAAGAGATAGCAGAGCATATTACTTCAGATAAAAACAACTTCGACAATAAATCTAAAGTTATTTACCCAGTACAAGAGTACCAGTATGTATTTGACTATTCTAGCTTTCCTGTGAAGGCTTATACAGAAGATTTGAACAACTAAAAGTAATAATAGAGCCTAAAAGAAAATAGATCGTCTTGTTTATAGGCGACTATGCTATTACTAGCATCTACATTAGTTACTGCTCTTGCTAAGACTTCCGCTTTCCAGTTGCCTCCTATTCTTCTTGACGCTTCAAGTGTCCAAAATTGTGAATTATCTTCTGCATCAATAATACTACCAACTAGTAGTTCTGTTGATTGAACATCATTTAAAACCAATCGTAAACCGACCATTACATCATTTTGAAAAGGAGTAGTTTTTTTCAGGTCATCGTATAGATATTCAGCAATTAATCCTACATCATAAACACTACCAAACAAGCCAACCAGAGTATATTCAAGCCCTGCAACTCCTGCAAAAGACTGTTGTTTGTTAAAATCAAGTTTATGGCTTTCTCTTGCTAGTAGTTCTGTTTTTAATAAAAGATCTTCATAGATATATTGGGCATCAATTCCTAATTGTGCGCTTTGCACATAAACAGGCACAAGTTTTACCCCCCCCCCCCCCCCTTTGGGTTAAAAAAAAGGTTCC
>CAZMHA010000127.1:0-3185 GCA_964565985.1 uncultured Piscirickettsiaceae bacterium
CTGGAACTGTCTCGTTCACCGCGGCAAAACTCATTGGAATTGCCCAAGCAAAGGCAGCTCCTAAAAATGCCTGTGGCCAATAGGTATATCGTTTCATAAATGGGTAGAGTATTGCTAAAAAAACTGCCACTAAAGACCAGATAACCACATAGCTATTAAGGCTTAAAACTAAGCTAAAAGCAATTAAGCATAGAATAATAAAAAATACTAGTGCCGATTTGGCAGAAATTAAACCGCTAGCAATAGGTCTAGCACAGGTTCTAGAAACATGTCCGTCAAAATTACGATCCGCATAATCATTAATTACACAACCTGCCGAACGCATAATAATAGCACCAAGCACAAAGACAATAACTAGATGCCAACCAGGAAAACCATCCGCTGCCAACCACAATGAAAACATGGTTGGCCATAAAACTAGGAAAATACCAACTGGCTTATCTAACCTCATTAGTTGGATATATGCATTAAAGCTGTTCATTAAAATCTTTTTGCAATAAAATTAATTCTGCCTTAGCAATAAGATTAAGTTCAATATGAGCTTCTTTGGTATTCATGTTTTCTGAATAATGTAACCATGCTTCAGCTTTTTTACCATCAATCTTTCTTGTCAGATGAGTAATATACGCCCAGCCAATAAAATTACTCTGACCTCCGTCTTGTGAAACTACCTGCCAATCTTTAGTAACTAAAAATTCTTTAAATAGCTCAACATTCTCTGGTTCTATTTGCAAGTAAAGCATTGTTTTTTCCTAATAAATACATGGGCATACCCTCCTTTTGCAAGGGGGGGGGGGGGGTAAAAATCACTTTTTAACTGGTTTTTTCCAAGCTTTAATGCTAATTTGTTTTGCCCTAGACAAGGTCAGCCCCTCTTCCTTAACATCTTTAGCAATGGTAGAACCAGCACCAATCGTAACATTATCAGTTAACTTAACCGGTGCAATTAGCTGAGAAGCAGAACCCACAAACACTCTATCTCCAAGAACTGTTTTATGCTTATTAACCCCATCATAATTACAGGTAATAGTGCCTGCACCAATATTGCAATCTGTGCCCATTTCCGTATCACCAACATAGCTTAGGTGGTTTATTTTTGAACCTGCACCAATGATAGATTTTTTGGTTTCAACAAAATTACCAATCTTCACTCCAGTTGCTAAATTTGTATCAGGTCTTATTCGAGCATAGGGGCCAATTTTACAATCTTTACCAATAACTGCACCCTCAATGTGTGAAAAAGGTTCTACTACTGTTCCTGCGCCTATTTGGGCGTTTTTAATTACACAATGGCTACCAATAATAACATTGTCGGCTAAGCTAACTTTTCCTTCAAAAATACTACTAGCATCAATAGACACATCTATACCAACCTCAAGCTCACCACGAATATCAATTCTATTAGCATCAACCAAAGTTACCCCTTGTGCCATAAGCTGTTTTGCTAATAATTGCTGATAATTTCTTTCTAAATTTTGTAACTGTTGTTTATCATTTACACCTAAAACTTCTATCTCACTAGTTGGTTCAGTTGTCGCAACTTGCAAGCCATCCGCTACACATAAAGAAATAATATCGGTTAAGTAATACTCGCCCTGAGCATTCTCACAGCAAAGCTTTGCCAACCAACTGCGCAAATATAAGCCTTTAACCGCCATAATCCCCGTATTAACTTCTTTAACTTGTTTTTGCTCTGTTGAGGCATCTTTTTCTTCAATAATCGCCATAACTTTATGATGACTATCACGAATAATTCTGCCATATCCTGTCGAGTCTTCTAGAGTAATTGTTAATACAGATAAAGGATGGCTATCACTAACAAGGCTTAACAAATCTTGCAAGGTTTCAGGTTTAGTAAGTGGAACATCCCCATAAAGAATTAATACCGTATCATCATCTGCATAATGCTGGTCTGCTTGCATAACAGCATGACCAGTACCCAACTGTTCTAGTTGCTCAACAAAAGTTAGTTTGGCATTGTTCGCAAAAGTTTGTTTAACTAGCTCAGCTTCATGACCAATTACAGTAGCTATATTAGTCGCAGATAAACCATCAGCTAAGTCAATAACATGAGCCAACAAAGGTTTAGATGCTAAAGGCTGCAAAACTTTTGGCAACTTAGAACGCATTCTTGAACCTTTACCTGCTGCTAAAATAATAACTTGAACTGACATAGTTTTTCCTTTTAGGAAATTTTTATAGATGGTAATTTTAATATAAAGAGTAAACAAAGGGCAAGATAAATACCTAGGGAGACTATGACTTACTTAATTTTTAACAAAAAAAAAGCACCCCAGGGTGCTTTTTTTAAATAAGAACAATTGGTTATTTAGCTAAGCCAGTTTTATGCAAACGATCCTTAAGTTTAGTTAGCGTTTGTATTTGTGCAACTGCTTCCGCTAACTCTACCTGGGCAGACGCAATATCTGTATCAGATTTTGCATCTGTCATTGCTTCTTCTGCACGGCGTTTAGCATCTTCAGCTGCTGCTTGGTCTAGGTCTTCAGCACGAATTGCGGTATCAGCCAAAATAGTCAACACTTCTGGTTGCACCTCAATAATACCACTGTTAATAAAGAAAATATCTTCCTCATCACCAGATATAACTCGCACTTGACCAGGCTTAAGCGAACTTAAAAACTGGCTATGGTTTGGTAGAATGCCTACCTCACCATCAGCAGCCTGTGCAAAAACCATTTCAGCTTTGCCAGAAAAAATAGAACCTTCTGCACTTACAATATCTACTTGCATTAAGACTGCCATAATCAATTAACCTTCGTATTTCTTAGCTTTTTCTAAAACTTCGTCAATATCACCAGCATACATAAATGCTTGCTCAGGAATATTGTCTAACTCACCGCTCATGATCATTTTAAATCCACGGATTGTTTCTTTTAGAGAGACATAACGGCCATCTTCACCAGTAAACACCTTAGCTACAAAATAAGGCTGAGAGAAGAATCTTTGCATCTTACGAGCACGAGCAACAGAGGATCTATCTTCCTCTGAAAGCTCATCCATGCCTAAAATAGCAATGATATCTTTAAGTTCTTTATAGCGTTGTAATGTTTGCTGAACTCCACGAGCAATATCATAATGCTCTTGACCAACTACTAAAGGATCAAGCTGGCGAGAAGTTGAATCTAGTGGATCAATCGCAGGATAAATACCTGTTTCAGCAATCG
>CAZMHA010000128.1:0-3175 GCA_964565985.1 uncultured Piscirickettsiaceae bacterium
GCAAAAATAGCGACACTTTTTTCTCAGCCTAATTCTAACCTTAGTTATTAAGCGAGTCCTTAAGGAAGCCCTGAATAGCTTGTATAAAAGTTTCTAAACATTATATTTTAGGCATAAAAAAACCCCATCAAAATGATGAGGTCTTTTTAGTGTTAGAGATCTAAATTACTTTTTAGATACTCCACGAGAGGCTTGTTTACGACCATTTTCTGTTAATACTTTTTTACGCAAACGAATACTTTTAGGAGTTACTTCTACTAGTTCATCATCATCGATAAACTCTAGAGCCTGCTCGAGTGAAAAACGAATCGGTGGTGTTAATACCTGTGCTTCGTCTGTACCTGAAGCACGCATATTAGTTAACTGCTTACCTTTTAGTACATTAACGGTTAAGTCGTTAGCACGAGAGTGTAATCCTGCAATCATGCCTTCATATACTTCGTCACCATGACCAAGATATAGGCGACCTCGTTCTTGCAGGTTAAATAGTGCAAAAGTTAATGCTTTACCTTGACCGTTTGAAATTAGTACGCCATTTTGTCTTTCGCCTAGCGTACCATCAAATTTTTCGCCATAGTGTGAGAAGCTTGAGAAGATAAGTCCATGACCTTGAGTGGAGGTCATAAATTCAGTTCTGAAACCAATTAAACCACGAGATGGGATAACAAAGTCTATTCTTACACGACCATGCCCATCAGGTACCATATCTTCCATGATAGCTTTACGAGTACCAAGTTTTTCCATAATGGTACCTTGAGTGTCTTCTGGTACATCAACCGTTAAGTTTTCGTAAGGTTCTTGCATTACGCCATCAACTTCACGGAAAATAACTTCTGGACGAGAAATTCCCATTTCAAATCCTTCACGACGCATTGTTTCAATTAATACTGAAAGGTGAAGCTCTCCACGACCAGATACGCGGAATTTGTTAGCATCTTCTGTATTGTCAACTCTTAATGCTACATTGGTTATTAGTTCTTTGTCTAGTCTTTCACGAATTTGACGCGAGGTCAGTAGCTTGCCTTCTTTACCAACAAAAGGTGAGTTGTTTACTTGAAAGGTCATGCTTACGGTTGGTTCGTCAATTGATAATGCTGGCAGTGCTTCAATCTGTTCTGGATCACAAATGGTATCGGAAATAAATAGTGGGTCAAAACCAGAAAAAGCAATAATATCACCAGCATTTGCGGTATCTGCGTTTATTTTTTCTAAACCAAGGTAGCCAAATATTTCGCCCATTTTACCGCCACGAATTTTACCGTCAGCACCAATTATTTTTACTGGCATATTTACTTTTGCTATACCGCTTTTAATACGGCCTGTACCAATGATTCCTTTGTAGTTATCATAGTCAAGGGAGATAACTTGCATTTGGAAAGGCTTGCTTGAGTCTACTTTTGGGGAGTTTACAGTTTCTACAATGGTTTTAAAAATAGGGGTCATATCGCCTTCACGAACATCTTCATCCATTCCTGAAAAGCCATTTAGACCTGAAGCATAAATAACTTGAAAGTCCATCTGCTCATCTGTTGCTCCTAAACGATCAAACAGGTCAAAAGTTTGGTCAAGTACCCAGTCAGGTCTTGAACCAGGACGGTCTATTTTGTTGATAACAACTATAGGCTTTAGACCTTGTTTTAGTGCTTTTTCTGTTACAAAACGAGTTTGAGGCATAGGCCCTTCAACCGCATCTACTAGTAGTAGTACTGAATCAACCATAGATAGTATGCGTTCAACTTCGCCACCAAAATCTGCGTGTCCTGGGGTGTCAACTATGTTAATACGGTAGTCGTTCCAGTTTACAGCGGTATTTTTAGATAAAATTGTTATTCCACGCTCTTTTTCAAGGTCGTTAGAGTCCATCATGCGTTCGACAGCGTCTTTACGGACATTGTCTAGCGTACCAGATTGTTTTAAAAGTTGATCAACTAGGGTAGTTTTACCATGGTCAACGTGGGCAATAATCGCAATGTTACGAATATGATCTGCGTTCATAATGACAGTCTCTAAGATTTGAAAAGGGGGTATTATACCCAAAACATTAGAGTAAATAGGATATTTTGTTTGAAGTGAAATTTTTTAATTGTTTGAAATAATTAAAAAAATTAGGAGCAGTCTTCATTTTTACAGTTAGCCTTCTTTAGCTCTTCTGTACCATATCTTTGTGCCATTATAAGGTAGCTTTGCAAAGTACCATAAGCCATAGTCCCAATAATTACACCGATAATAGCAAAAACTCCTGCAATCTTACCCTCTCCTATCATTGCGGGTATAGTACCAGGGCAAGATGCGGTCATTCCCCAGCCTGTACCAAATAAAAAAGCGCCGGTAATTAGACCTTTTTGATAGGGTTTTTTTACAAAATCAACTTCTTCACCAGTTGCGATGGCTCTTACTTTATACTTTTTTAGTAATAGTACACCTATCATGGAAACCATTACAGATGTTATTATGACAATGATAAGTTGAAAGTCGATTAATAAAAACATTTTGGCATGGTAGTCGTAGGTAGTTGCTCCTGCTTTACTCATAATAAACCCAAAGGATAAGCCCATTACCCAGCTAAATATATTATTGCGATATATAAATCCAAAGGTAGTAATGTAGTTTTTAAAGGTTAACCATGAAGATTGCATGTTTTTTCCTTAGCTATTAAATAAAAGGTTTGTAGTAACAAAAGCACTGGCAAAAAAGACTGCACCAGCTAATAGGCTAGGTGGGTTTAGCATAGCACCGCCAACTAAAGCATGACCTGTGGTGCAAGCACCTGCTAACCTAGCACCAAAACCAAGTAGTGCACCGCCAAACATAATCCAAATAGCTTTGCCTGCGTCTGTCTGCGGTAATATTTGATCGTACATGCCCATGCTAAAAGATAATGCCCATGGCTCTGGAGAGCTAAGTGCACTTAGTAAACCTCCAGCAGGAATGCCGAGAAGAAACCATAGTTTAGGTTTGTTTTTATTAGTGTACTCGCCAGAGTTAAAATACTCAATTCTAGTAGTTAGCATGCCACACAAGTTACCATAACCAGTAGAACAACCAGCCGGTTTGCCCATTAGCCAGAAATGTGTCATAACAAAAGAACCAAGAAAAAGTCCTGCCACCCATGCTTCCCAAACTTGTATTTCCATTAGTTTTTACTTGTTGATTTTTTTAATAGTAGTTAATTTTA
>CAZMHA010000129.1:0-3120 GCA_964565985.1 uncultured Piscirickettsiaceae bacterium
CATACCAAAACTATGTTCTGCTGCGTAATCCATTAATTCACGAAGTGTAATCATCGCCATATTAAATGACTCCTTTTTTTACTATTTAATTAAAATTATATTTTTAGCAAACTAAAACTATTAGCTTGCCACTTGTTTTTTTATTACTATGGAACTTTTATAATTTCCATTTGGTTAGTTCCACCAGTTTTTCCACTAAATTGACCTCTTGTCAAAATAATCAAATCACCAGGTGAAGCTAAGTTATTACTTTTAATATTATCTAAAACTAATTCTTTAATTTTTTCATTCGATAAATCACCATAATTTACAGATGATGGATAAACTCCACGGTATAAAGTTACTTTTCTACGGGTGTCTAAATGGGGAGTCATTGCAATAATTGGAATTCCTGAACTTATTCTAGACATCAATAAAGGTGTGTTTCCTGACTCAGTTAAGGCAACTATACACTTAACATTAAAGTGATTTGCTGCATACATAGATGCCATAGCAACGGTTTCATCTATTTCGGTAAATACATCATCAATACGATGAGTTGACTCACGAGTAGAACGAGATTTTTCTGCTTCATGTGCAATATTAGCCATAGTTTCTATAACTAAGCTAGGTGAATGCCCTGTTGCCGTCTCACCAGATAACATAACTGCATCAGTTCCATCCATTACCGCATTGGCAACATCAAACACTTCCGCACGAGTTGGAATGGCATTATCAATCATGGTTTCCATCATTTGTGTTGCGGTAATAGTTACTCTATTTAATTCACGCGCTCGTTTAATCATTTTCTTTTGTAACATTGGCAACTGAGCATCACCAACTTCAACACCTAAATCACCACGGGCAATCATAATCACATCAGATGCTAAAATAATACCATCTAAGGTAAAGTCATCAGCAACCGCTTCAGCTCTTTCTACTTTAGAAACAATACTACACTCAAGCCCTGCTTTAGAAGCGAGTGAACGACAATATTCAACATCATCAGCAGAACGAGGGAAAGAAAGAGCAAGATAATCACACTTAATTTCGGCAGCGGTGATAATATCTTTTTTATCTTTTTCCGTTAACGCCGCAGCAGATAAACCACCACCAAGTAAGTTGATACCTTTGTTGTTAGAAAGTTTGCCACCAACAATAACCGTACAATTAACTCTCTCACCAACAACTTCATCTACAAACAGAACCACACGACCATCATCTAATACTAAACGGTCACCAGACTTAACATCACTTGGCAAACTTTTATATGTTAAGCCAACTTCTGTTTGACTTCCTTTCATTGGATCTACATCGTTATCTAAAGAAAACTTTTCACCAACTACTAAAACAATTGAATTATTTTCAAAACGAGTAACACGGATTTTTGGCCCTTGTAAATCAACAAGAACACCAACTTCTCTACCAAGTTCTGCAGCTAATTTTCTAACATCTCTAGCTCTTATAACATGCTCTTCAGGGGTACCATGAGACATATTAATACGCACAACATCAACACCAGCTTCGATAACCTTTTTTAACTCGCCCTCTCTGTCCGTTGCAGGACCTAGTGTTGCAACAATTTTTGTTCTTCTGATATCTGAAGCCATTAAGATGTTTTCCCTTTTATTTAGTTATTTTTTTATATTCTTTTTGCTTTCTTAGCTTCCGCCACATCCACCACAGCATTCTTCTGCTGCTTTTTCTAACATTTCAACCGCTGGTAATTTTTTGCCTTCCAAGAACTCAAGAAAAGCTCCACCACCAGTAGAAATGTAAGATACTTTATCTGCAATATCATACTTATCTATTGCCGCAAGGGTATCTCCACCACCAGCTATAGAGAAAGCTTTTGATTCGGCTATTGCCATGGCAACTGCTTTAGTACCTTCACCAAACTGGTCAAACTCAAAAACACCTACTGGGCCATTCCATACAACTGTTCCAGCACTTTTAATGATTTCTGCTAATTCTGCCGCAGAATCTGGACCGATATCAAAAATCATGTCATCATCTTGAACTTCTGACGCTTTCATAGTGGTTGCTACTGCTGTTTCAGAGAACTCTTTACCACAAACCACATCAGAAGCTAAAGGGATACCTGCTCCACGAGCGTCCATAATTGCATTCAATTTATTACAGGTTGGAACCAAGTCTGACTCTGATAACGACTTACCAACATTATGTCCTGCCGCTTCGATAAAGGTATTCGCAATACCACCACCAACAACTAGCTTATCTACTATTATTGAAAGTGACTCAAGAACTGTCAATTTTGTAGAAACCTTAGAACCACCTACAATTGCAACCATTGGACGAGCAGGTTCATTCAACGCTTTACCTAGTGCTTCTAACTCTCCAGATAAAAGTGGCCCTGCACATGCTGTATCGGCAAATGCTCCTGCACCATGCGTAGATGCTTGTGCTCTATGTGCTGTTCCAAATGCATCCATTACATAAACGTCACAAAGTTCCGCGTATTGCTTAGATAAATCTTCAGCGTTTTTCTTTTCACCTACGTTAAAACGTACATTTTCTAAAAGCACAACTTCGCCAGCAGCAACTTCAACACCACCTAAGTAATCTTTTACTAAACGAACATCTTGACCTAGTTTAGTTGACAAATTTGCGGCAACTGGAGCAAGTGAAAACTCTTCTGCATATTCACCTTCAGTAGGACGACCAAGATGAGACATAAGCATAACTTTAGCACCAGCATCTACTGCCATTTTAATCGTCGGCAATGAAGCTTGGATACGAGCATCAGAAGTTACCTTGCCGTCTTTAATAGGAACATTTAAATCTTGACGAATAAGTACACGTTTACCAGATAAATCTAAATCAGTCATGTTAGTGATAGACATTATTTAAGCCTCTTTTAATTATTGTATTTCAAAATCATTTTTTCAATTCGACTCTAAAAGCATAAAGTCGAACAGAAAACACAATTAAAAATAGTGCATTAGTTTGTTCAATAGTGGGGTAATTTTGTTACTTTAAAAAAGGAGTGTACGCTAGTACATGACTGTTTAAAGTGGCAAAATTACCTCGCTAGTGGGACCATTAAGCCTTATTTTCCGACGTGTTCTACTACTCTCATCATATTGCAGGTGTAACCGTATTCATTGTCATACCAAGCAA
>CAZMHA010000130.1:0-3016 GCA_964565985.1 uncultured Piscirickettsiaceae bacterium
AAACAGTATGGCGTCAAGCTGATAAGTACGGTGTTCCTCGTATGGGCTTTGTTAATAAAATGGACAGAGCTGGAGCAAACTTTCTTAATGTTAATCAAATGGTTATTGATCGTTTGGGGGCTGCTCCTGTTCCAATGCAATTACCAATTGGTGCCGAAGAAGACTTTGTAGGGATTGTAGATCTTGTTAAGATGCAAGCAATCTATTGGGAAGAAGAAAATATGGGTATGGAGTATCGTTATGAAGATATTCCTGCAGATATGCAGGCAGAAGCTGAGCAGTGGCGCGAAAAAATGATTGAAGCAGCGGCTGAAGCAAATGAAGAGCTAATGGATAAATATCTTGAAGAAGGAGAGCTTTCTGAAGAAGAGATAAAAATTGGTATTCGTCAACGCACAATAGCGGTTGAAATTGTTCCTATGTTCTGTGGTTCTGCTTTTAAAAACAAAGGTGTTCAAACATTATTAGATGCCGTAATTGATTATATGCCAGCACCGGTAGATGTTCCATCTATTACTGGAGAGCTTGAAGATGGTACTGCTGATAAACGTGAGTCTTCTGATGATGCCCCTTTTGCTGCATTAGCATTTAAAATTATGACTGATCCGTATGTAGGTACACTAACTTTTTTCCGTGTTTACTCTGGAACATTATCATCAGGTAGCCCTGTTTTTAATTCAGTTAAAAGTAAAAAAGAAAGAGTAGGGCGCTTACTACAAATGCACGCTAACTCTCGTGAAGAGATTAAAAATGTATATGCTGGAGATATTGCTTGTGCAGTTGGTCTTAAAGACACTACAACGGGTGATACTCTTTGTGATATAGATAATAAAATTGTTCTTGAAAGAATGGAGTTTCCAGAGCCAGTAATTTCTATTGCCATTGAGCCTAAAACCAAAGTAGATCAAGAAAAAATGGGTATTGCTTTGCAGAAATTGGCAGCGGAAGATCCTTCTTTTAGGGTGCATTCTGATGAAGAAACAGGGCAGACAATTATTTCAGGTATGGGGGAGTTGCACTTAGATATTATTGTAGACCGTATGAAAAGGGAGTTTAGTGTTGAAGCTAATATTGGTGCTCCACAAGTATCTTATCGTGAGACAATTACTAAAGAAGTTGAAGTGCATGGTAAATTTGTACGCCAATCTGGTGGTCGAGGTCAATATGGACATGTTGTTTTCATAATGAAACCACAAGAGCCTGGAACAGGTTTTGAATTTGTGAACAGTGTTGTTGGTGGATCAGTACCGCGTGAATATATAAATGCTGTTGAAAAAGGAGCAAAAGCTCAGTTAGATAACGGCGTTATTGCTGGTTTTCCAATGGTTGATGTGTATGTTGAGCTTATTGATGGTTCATATCATGATGTTGACTCAAATGAAATGGCATTTAGTGTGGCAGCAGGAATGGCTATAAAAAATGGTGTAGAGGAAGCAAATGCTGTTGTTCTAGAACCAATAATGGCAGTTGAAGTTACGACTCCAGAAGAATATATGGGAGATATTATTGGCGATTTAAATAGACGCCGAGGTTTAGTTACTAGTATGGAAGATATTCCAGCGGGTAAGTCAGTGAGGGCTGAAGTCCCTTTATCAGAAATGTTTGGCTACTCTAATCAAATGCGCTCATTGACTCAAGGTCGAGCTAATTATAGTATGGAGTTTATGAAATACATTGACGCACCTAAAAATGTACAAGAAGAAATAATAGCAAGTACCAAAAAGGGTTCTTGATTTAAAAATTAATAAAAACTATAGTAACTACTCTAGCAAGTAGTTCTAAGATTAAGAGGTATTTATAAAATGGCAAAGGAAAAATTTGAGCGTAATAAGCCGCACGTAAATGTTGGTACTATTGGTCATGTAGATCATGGTAAAACAACTCTTACAGCGGCGTTAACGATAGTACAAGGTAAAAAGTTTGGTGGAGATGTCAAGGATTTTGCATCTATTGACAATGCCCCAGAAGAAAGAGAACGAGGTATTACCATCTCAACCTCACATGTAGAGTACGAAACGGAAAACCGTCATTACGCACATGTTGATTGCCCAGGACATGCTGATTATGTTAAGAACATGATCACTGGAGCTGCACAGATGGATGGAGCTATTTTAGTATGTTCTGCCGCCGATGGCCCAATGCCACAAACTCGTGAGCATATATTACTATCTCGTCAAGTAGGAGTCCCTTACATAGTAGTGTTTTTAAACAAAGCTGATATGGTAGATGATGAAGAATTATTAGAGCTAGTAGAGATGGAAGTTCGTGAGTTATTAGACGAATACGAATTCCCAGGAGATGATACTCCAGTAATAATTGGTTCAGCGTTAAAAGCTATAGAAGGTGATGAAGAATATATAGCGAAGATTGGAGAATTAGTAAATGCACTAGATACATATATTCCAGAGCCAAAGCGCGAAACTGACAAGCCATTTTTAATGCCAGTAGAAGATATTTTCTCAATCCAAGGTCGTGGTACAGTCGCGACTGGTCGTATTGAGACTGGAATAGTAAAAGTTGGTGAAGAGATAGAGATTGTTGGAATCAAGGATACTACGCTTACGACGGTAACGGGAGTAGAGATGTTCCGTAAGTTACTAGACCAAGGAGAAGCTGGAGATAATGTTGGGATTCTATTACGTGGCACAAAGCGTGAAGAGATAGAGCGTGGTCAAGTACTAGCTCATAAAGGTTCAGTAACTCCGCATACTAAGTTTGACGCAGAAGTATATGTGTTATCGAAAGATGAAGGAGGTCGTCATACGCCATTTTTCCAAGGTTATCGCCCACAGTTTTATTTTAGAACCACGGATGTAACTGGAGCATGTGAATTACCAACAGGAACAGAGATGGTAATGCCAGGGGATAATGTGCATATGGTTGTGGAATTAATTCACCCTATTGCCATGTCAGAAGGGCTTCGTTTTGCGATTCGAGAAGGTGGTCGTACGGTTGGTGCAGGAGTTGTAGCTAAAATTATTGCTTAATTTTAGTTAAATATCACTTGATAAAAAAA
>CAZMHA010000131.1:0-2909 GCA_964565985.1 uncultured Piscirickettsiaceae bacterium
GCAAAGTATCAGGTGATGAAATTGGCGTTGCCAGAATGGACGCTCGCCCTACTGCCGACATGACAGTAGAAATGAAACGCAAACAAGAAATGAAAGAAAAACAAGGCATAGCTTAGTTTTAGCACCCCCCCTATTATTCAAAGTAATATTAAGTTAGAGCCATATTTTAAAGGCTCTATTTCAATGCTCTAAAATAACTAAAGAAAGTCTATTTCTTGCCGATAGATAAAGCATAACAACTTAAAACAAAAGATTTTTATGCTTAAACCAATACAACTATTAATCCTACCAATATTTTTTATATCCCCTAGCGTCTCTAGTGATGTAGAAAAAATAAACCAAGCATCATTCCTAGGCCTACCTGTCCTAAAAACCGATGTAAATAAAGTAAGAGATCAACTATGGGATATTGGTGGTTTTGTACAAGCCCGATCTACCAAACAAAAAAGGTCCGTTGACATATTCTTCATGTCATACCGCCTAAAAGACAGCTACAAAATAGAATTTACCTATCGTAGTGCAGGAGATCTACTTAGCATAAGAAGACTATATCTTCCGCAATCCATATTTCACAAAAATAAACGCACCTATATTCAAACTAGAGAAATAGCTAATGATTTATCTGAACAACTAGGAAAACCAACAAAAATAAGAAGAGTGTCAGGCAACTCAAGAGCATACTCCGCCTACGAATGGGAAACCGACAAACTAAAAATAACTCTAGACAGAGAAGGAAGCGAATACCTAGGTAATATTTTTGTATCCTACCAAGTAAAAAAAGACCCATACTTTGTACCACCAAAAAAAGATGACCAAGTAGACGCTTAAAACCCCATAAAATACCTTTACACCAGTTAGTTACGAAAATAAAATTATAGCAACTTTAATCAATTAATAATCTTATGCAAAGGTCTGCATAGATATATAAAATAGTGATAGACTTTCTATCTTTAAAAACTAAACAATATATCTAACATGAATTCTAATCAACAAGCTTCTACAGACCAAATAAAACCAAAAGAAGCACTGATAATACCAAGACAAGTTTCAGACAAAATAAAACAACTAGCCAAACAACTAAACCTAAGTGACCTACAAGCAAACATAGTAGCAAGCAGGCTATCAGAAGAAGATCTTCCACTAGAAAACTCCGAACAAAGCCTAGACATAATAGAAAAGACAGCCTTCCCAAAACTAGCCAACCTACAACACCCAAACCAACTAAAAAACTCCGAACAAGCCGCAAAAATAATAGCTGATGCCATAGAATCCAACGGCAAAATAATACTAGCTACCGACTACGATACTGATGGAGTAACCTCCGCATGGATAGCATCAAGAGCACTAACCAACTACTTCAATGTAGATGAAACCAGAGTAATACAAGTGCTAGGTGATAGAAAAACAGGCTACGGCATCACCGACCAAGTTGTAGAAAGAATACTAGACATAAAAGAACCAATTGATCTAGTAATATCCGCCGACCAAGGTTCCAGCGATGAACTACGCATAAAAAAACTAAAAGAACACAACATAAGCGTTTGTGTAACCGATCACCACCAAATACCAACTGAAGGCACACCAAAAAGTGCCATATGCACAGTAAATCCACAACAAGAAAACTGCCAATACGACATCACAGTAGCAGGATGCTTCGTTATCTTCCTAGTAATGTCACAAGTAAGATCCGAACTAATAAACCGAGGCTATCTACCAAAAACCTCACCAAGCCTAAAAGAACTCACCTCCAGCGTAGCACTAGGCACAGTTGCCGACAGTGTAAGCCTAAAAAGCATAAACAACCGAGCAATCATCAAAGCAGGTCTAAACACCATAAACCAATTTGAAGATGTAAGCTGGCAAGCAATGCACACCATGAACAACAACAACGAACAACCAATAAACGCCGAATACCTAGGGTTTCAAGTAGCTACCAGAATAAACGCTGCCAGTCGTGTTAGCGAAGTAATGACCGCATTCAAATTCCTAAACGCCAAAAACTTTAGCGAAGCACAAAACCTACTAGACCAACTAGACCTAGACAACCTAAACCGCCGTGAACAACAAAAAAAAATGCTAGCACAAGCCACAGACTTCGCAAAAAGCATCTTCCACAAAGATAAATATAGCATGACCATAAAAATGGACGGCAACGCAGGAATACAAGGAATAATCGCCTCAAGTATCGGCGAAAAATACGGGCTACCAACCATCGCCATGACCGACCTAAAAGACGGATACCTAGCAGGAAGTGGCAGAGGCATAGTTACAACGATCGACCTACACCAAGCCTTTCAAACCATGTCCGAACAAAAACCAGACCTGTTCAAATCAATGGGTGGACACAAAGGAGCTGTTGGCTGCATGATACCTGTAGAATTCTTCGACGACTTCAGCGAACTATTTGAACAAACAATCCAACAACAAATAGGAAAAACCTCACCAAAACTAACCGTAGAAACCGACGGAGAACTAGAAGACTGGCAACTAGAACCAAACCTAATACAAGAACTAAACCAACTAGAACCCTACGGCAGAGAATGGGAAAAACCACTCTTCTCTGGCAACTTCTTCATAGAAAACATAAAAGCAGTAGGCAAAGACAAAAACCACCTATCACTTAGGTTATCGCTGGCAAATGGCAACAAAACACTAAGTGCAATATATTTTAACTGCATAAATGAAGGAAAAATACCCTTCGAAAAAGGCAATCAAATACAATGTGCTTACCAACCAAGCCTAAACACCTACTTCGGCAAAACCACCCTACAACTAAAAATTCAAACCGCAAAAAAAGTATAAATTAAAAACCAATGCTCTTTTGCGGGGGGGGGGGGGTAAAAATTGAACGGATGAATAACTTTAATGATAAAAACTTAACCCTGCGGTTTTTTTAGGGAAGAACTTAA
>CAZMHA010000132.1:0-2897 GCA_964565985.1 uncultured Piscirickettsiaceae bacterium
CAATAGTACCAACATTTACGTGTGGTTTATTTCGTTCAAACTTTTCCTTAGCCATTGCTAATTCCTTTTTGTTTAACTTCTCAAGCCCGCTAAGACTTGGGTAAATTATTTATTAAAATTAAGAGCCTTTTTTGGCACTTGCTATAATTTCTTCTTGTACATTTTTCGGTGCATCACTGTACTTCAAAAATTCCATACTGTAGTTTGCACGACCTTGAGTAAGTGAACGCATTTGGTTTGAGTAACCAAACATTTCCGCTAAAGGTACTTCTGCTTTAATCGATTTTCCTGTAGGAATATCATCCATGCTAGACACTAGTCCTCGGCGTCTATTTAAGTCACCAATAATATCTCCCATGTAGTCTTCTGGTGTTGTTACTTCTACCACCATAATTGGCTCAAGTATTACCGCATTTGCTTCTGCAACACCATTTTTAATTGCCATTCCAGCAGCAACACTAAATGCCATTTCGTTTGAGTCAACATCATGGTATGAACCATCTATTAATTCAACATGCACATCAACCATAGGGAATCCAGCTATTACACCGTTGTTTAGTTGCTCTTTAGCACCTTTTTCAACAGCGTTAATGTATTCACGAGGCACGGAGCCACCTACTACGCTGTTAACAAACTCAAACCCCTTCCCTGCTTCGTTCGGCTTCATAATAAACACTACATGTCCATATTGACCACGACCACCAGACTGACGAACAAATTTACCATGTACTTCTACTTCTTTGGTAATTGTTTCACGATATGACACTTGTGGAGCACCGATGTTTGCTTCAACACCAAACTCTCTCTTCATTCTGTCAACAATAATATCTAGATGAAGCTCTCCCATTCCTGAGATTATAGTTTGCCCAGTCTCATCATCAGTATGTACTCTGAATGATGGGTCTTCTGCAGCAAGCTTTTGTAAAGCTATTCCCATTTTTTCTTGGTCAGGCTTGGTTTTTGGCTCAATTGCTATGGATATAACAGGGTCTGGAAACTCCATTCTTTCAAGAACTATTTTATTATCTAGATCACAAAGAGTATCTCCAGTAGTAGTGTCTTTAAGACCAACCGCACACGCTATATCGCCAGCAAAAACTTCTTTTATCTCTTCACGAGAGTTAGAGTGCATTTGTAGCAAGCGACCAACTCTTTCTTTTTTCATTTTAACTGAGTTGTAAACTGGACTACCCGATGTTAATGTTCCTGAATATACTCGGAAGAATGTCAGTGTCCCAACATAAGGATCAGTCATTATTTTGAATGCTAATGCAGAAAAAGGACCATTATCTGAAGCTTTACGAGAACTATGAGTTCCATCTTCTAACTCTCCTTCTATCGCTGGAACTTCTTCTGGAGAAGGCATGTAATCAAGCACCGCATCAAGTAAAGTTTGAACTCCTTTATTTTTGAATGCTGAACCACAGAACATTGGCACTATTTCAACTGCAATTGTGCGCAGACGAATTCCTGTTTTAATTTCTTCTTCGGAAAGTTCACCGCATTCAAGATATTTATCCATTAATTCTTCATTAGCTTCCGCAGCTGACTCGACCATCTTCTCGCGCCATTCTTCTGCTTCTGCTTGCATCTCTTCTGGAATATCTTTATAGGTATATTCCATTCCCATATTCTCTTCTTCCCAGTAAATTGCTTGCATTTTTACTAAATCAACTACTCCACGAAAATCTTCTTCGGCACCAATTGGTAGTTGCATTGGAACAGGTAACGCACCTAGACGATCAATGACCATTTGATTTACATTAAGGAAGTTTGCTCCAGCTCTGTCCATTTTGTTAACAAAGCCCATACGAGGAACACCGTACTTATCAGCTTGACGCCATACTGTTTCAGACTGAGGTTCAACACCACTTACTGAACAGAAACAAGTTACTGCTCCATCTAGTACACGCAAAGATCTTTCTACTTCAATAGTAAAGTCAACATGCCCTGGAGTATCTATAATATTAATTCTATGTTGCGGATATTGCTTAGCCATACCGCTCCAGTGACAGGTTGTTGCCGCTGAGGTAATGGTGATTCCACGCTCTTGCTCTTGTTCCATCCAGTCCATGGTTGCACCACCATCATGCACTTCACCAATTTTATGGGAAATACCTGTATAGTACAAAATTCTTTCTGTTGTTGTTGTCTTACCCGCATCAATGTGCGCCATGATACCTATATTACGATATCTACTTAAGGGAGTAGTACGAGCCACTTTTTTTCACCTTTTTTAAATACTCTAATTTATATATTTGAGTATGCAAAAACCACTTAGCCTAAAAACTAAGCAAAGTGGTTATTATTAAATTCTATAAAAGATTGGGCTTTTTAATATGCCCAACTTAAGGATACACGGAACAACCAATTTAGAGCTCCATGATTCTTTAACAGATTACCAACGAAAATGTGAGAATGCTTTGTTTGCTTCTGCCATTTTGTGTGTATCTTCTTTTTTCTTGATTGCTGAACCACGATTTTCTAGAGCATCTGACAATTCGCCAGCTAATCTAAGCATCATGCCTTTTTCGCTACGCTTACGGGCAGCTTCAACTAACCAACGCATTGCTAAAGCACCTTTTCGTTCCGCTCTTACTTCTACAGGAACTTGGTATGTAGCTCCACCAACACGGCGAGATTTAACTTCAACCATAGGGCCTACATTTTCCAATGCTTCGCGTAAAAGTAAAGCATGCTCGCCACCTTTTTTCCTATCTACAACAACATCTAATGCGTCATAAACAATCTTTTCAGCAACCGCTTTTTTCCCGCTAACCATAATCATGTTAACGAATTTAGTAAGGGTTGTATCACCAAACTTTGGATCTGGTAGCACTAATCTTTTAGGTATTTCTCTTCTTCTTGCCATTCTTATCTCTTCCGGTATAAATTAC
>CAZMHA010000133.1:0-2839 GCA_964565985.1 uncultured Piscirickettsiaceae bacterium
TTATGGCGAGTTAATAAGGACACCCATAAATTCAATAAATTCATAAATTACACAAAAATTACCCCCCCCCCCGACGGCATTAACAAAAATAACAAAAAGGATAACAAAAAGGACACCCATAACTAAACATCTAGCCTTGCAAAGGACTCAAAAAACCTTAAAAGAAAAAAATAGATTGGTTACCTTGGATTAGGTTTTTTTTAAATTCTTTAAAACGGCAAAAAGATCATTTATTAGCAAAAACAGAGGTTTTTCAGTCTTATTCAACTCTTTCTTATGAATGTATGTTGATTATGAAATATGTTGATGAAAATTATCGAATTACTATCAAAGATGCTGATAGGTTGATTATGACAGTATCTAGAGCAACTATCAAAAATAGACTTTCTCAGTTGGTAAAATTAGGTTTTCTTGCCCGACACGGTAAAGCACGCGGTACATGGTATAGGAGACCTAATTAAGGCAGTTTTTCCTTAATGGCAAACTTACCCCCTTGGTATAAAATTTCAAGGAATAGTTACATTATGTCCTATTCAGTATTTGAGCATTGTCTTTCCAGGTTTTATTGAGTTGGTTTTGTATTTGATTAATGGTTTCTTTCTTAATATCAAATGATTGTGCAATCGTTGTGAACTGGCTAATTGCATCAGTTATATTTTCAATTACTTCTTTAGCTTCTTGCCAATTTGAAAAGCTTGCATCGGTAGCAAGCTGTCGAATGACTTTTAGAGGTGGTTCTTTTCCATAGCCCATGAAAGAAGTACTATGTTCGTTAAATGCTGTTGGGCTATATGTTATATCGTAAAAAGGAGAAGGCTTCCAGTTGCCATCATCGGTTTGTAGAAAAGCCCAATTTTTTGCATGGTCATCTTGATTGCAACTTAAGAGATTAAAGATAGCACGGGCAAATTGTATTTGCCCTACCTTAGGTGATTGGCATAATACCCGTGAAGCTTTGATAAGATCTTGATAGTCAAGCGATGGCATTCTAAAGTCTGCATTAAGCAACCCTGCAGCACTATGCATGTGAATTTTACTTAGTTTTCCTTCAGGAGCTTGTTGTCTGTCAAATCGTTTTAAGGCAAGCCAGTGAGATGCTCCTGTTGTTTTAGGTGCTGGGATTAATTGCCAGTCTGGTGTGTCTATTTTGGCAAGCCTTGCCATGGTTAAGTAAGCTGCTTCACAGAGTCCTTCTTCATGTTTTAGGGGGAGGTTTGTTGAGGTAAATTTGATAAGCCACGCTTCATCTCCTTTTATAGGATGTGTGCGACATTTTAAAAAGTTGTTTGGGGCAAAATAGAGTTGTGCTTTAGGTCTAGCACCACCAGAACTTCCAGCAGTAATCAGCGCGGAGATGACTTTTTCAGTTTGACCATTAAATATAGATTGTGCTTCAATACCAAGTGTATACAAGTCAAGTTCAGGGTTATTGTTTTGTTTATTACAAGCTGGTTGGTAGCTTAAACATCCCATTCCAGTATCACCTACTAACGATAATCTGTCCATCGCTGTTATTTGGTTAAGTTGTAGCCCTCTTTTTTTAAATTCTTTATCTTGTAATAATAGTCCCCAGCCATCAGGCAGTGAATCTGAAAATACTCCGTGTAGTTTGTTGTGGGGGTTTTTGGGTGCAAGTTGTAGTTCATTGGTAAATTTTAAGTTGAAAGGAGATAGATTTTGTTGTGAATTTAGGTAGTTATTATCGTATTGAAAATAAACTCCTTGTTTGTTTTGCGCTAATACGCCTACCTGTATACTTTTACCATTAGACAGGTTGCGAATTACATTTATTTTGGGTGTTAATATAGCGTTAGATAAATTCACTGTCTAATACCTCATCTATTGTTTTAGGTTGTGAATGAGTTGTTATTTTAGTGAGATTATTGATTTTATTGAGGTCATCAAGTGATTGCCATAACAGCAAAAATTGACGAAGAGATATTTTGCCAGTTGTTTCAAACTTTTTAATTGTCGATGCAGGGACAGTGCTTTTATCTGCCATGGCATCTCGCGAAAGTTTGGATGTTTTACGTAGATTTTGTAAATAGTGAGCAAGGTTTAGCTGTACATCTGCTTCTGTTAAAAATGTTAAACACTCCATGTTTACGCCTATTAATTGGTTTTTATGGATACCATTATAGCTTATTACTTGGTTTATTTGTGTCTTTGGATGTTATTATGTCTAAAACATTGTGTTTGGTTTGACTATCTGCCCAAGTTAACTATACCACTGATATTAAGCATTGAAAAAACCGCTATACTTGTTGAGCATGGTTGTTCGTACTAAAATTTTAGTAGGCGTTTTTATTAATAAAGCCTTTAAAAATAGTTAGGAATATAATTTTTATATCTGTCCATAGTGTCCAACTATTTATGTAGTGCAAGTCAAACTCTACTCTTTTTTCCATTTTTTCTAGGGTATCTGTTTCGCCACGCCAACCGTTTATTTGTGCCCATCCTGTTATGCCTGGTTTTACTATGTGTCTTTGCATATATTTTGGTATTATTTTTCGGTATTCTTCGTTATGTGCTACTGCATGGGGTCTTGGCCCTACTATGCTCATCTTGCCCTGTAGTACATTGATGAATTGAGGTAGTTCATCTAGGCTTGTTTTTCTAATAAATGCTCCAAACTCCGTAATGCGGGTATCTCCTTTGGTTGCTTGTTTTATTTTTTTACCATTTATGCCATATCTTTTTTGTTTGAAAATAATTGGCCCAGGAGATGTAATCTTTATTTTTATAGCTATCCATATAAGAACTGGAAAAATGAGGGATAGTATTAGTATCACTACTGTCCGATTTAAAACAAGCCTCCCTGAGCAGAGGCATCAAAATC
>CAZMHA010000134.1:0-2821 GCA_964565985.1 uncultured Piscirickettsiaceae bacterium
CTTTCATGTTTTCCAAGTTGAATGTACCCTTTGTTCCCCCAATAGTCTACGACAGAGTAATCTTCATTAATGGTGGTTTTTACTTCCCAAATGCCCTCTTTAGCAGAACTTGGATTAGAAGGGTAAACATAGGCATACCAAACACCTTGTAAATTTTTAAACAGTTTTTCATTGCTAGAAAAAACATTTTGTGCATGTTTTAGCCAAGGAGAGAGGATAGGTTGATTGGCTTCTTCTTTTTGTTTTATTTCTCTATGTGATTTTATAAGTGCATCAATTTCACTTGTTGCTTTAATATTTTGTGTAAATACTTCATGAGGAATGTCAAAATATTTCTCTAAACCATCAATGTGCAATTTTGTAATATGACTTTTGCCTTTTCTCATTTTGGAGAGCATGGTTTCACTTTTAAAGCCAAAAGCAGAGGTTACTGCTGTAGCGTTCATGTGGGTATCTAAAATATAGTCTAATTTCTGAAAGTTTTCCATCTGTGTCTCTTGTTCTTAAAATTAAACAAACATTATAGTATGTGAGAAGTGTCATTATAGTTAAAAGTCTAAATATAGATTAATTATACACCAACTATGCACTAAGATTAATGCATCATAAGCTTATATCCTAACCCATAAGTATTGATGAGTGTCTCTTTGGGTAGTTTTTTTCGTAAACAATAGACTAAATGTTTTAGTCTATTGTTACAGTCGTTCTCAAATGAAGCTTCTTCCCAAATGTGATGTTCTATGCTTTGGGAACTAACATAAGTGTTTTTTTCACGTGTAAGCAGCTGCATGAGTTTTATTTCATTTTTTGTCAATTTGACTATTTGATGTTCTGCATTAAGCAGCATAAGCTCATCAACATTAAAACTATAATTATTTTGCAAAGGAATACTATTGCTAACACTTATTTCTGTGAAATCATGCATAAGACTTACTAATGTCTTTTCCAAATCATTTTTTTTAAAAGGTTTTTCTAAGTAAGCTGACACATGTAGAGGTAGTAGTTCTAAAAGGAAGGGTTTATCTATTGTTTTTCCCATAATGATAATCATACTTTTTTTATCTTCTTGGCGAACTTCTTTGATGAGTTTAAGACAATCATGATTATTTTCATCAGAATCTATGAAAATAATATGAGGCTTAGCAAAAGTAAAAGTTAGAAGTTTTT
Organism: uncultured Piscirickettsiaceae bacterium; assembly: GCA_964565985.1. GTDB lineage: Bacteria > Pseudomonadota > Gammaproteobacteria > Thiomicrospirales > Thiomicrospiraceae > Hydrogenovibrio. The sequence goes on from CAZMHA010000134.1 coordinate 1,168, forward strand.
GCCTACTATCTACTAAAATAAGCTCTTTAAAATAAGATTTTAAAAATAAATATTTTGCTTTATTACCCATAAAAATTACTTTTTTTGTTTGTAATACTTTAATTTTAGACTCCTTTTATTTAATAAACAAGTATAACAGCAAGGCTTTGTTTTTTTAATTATAGCTTGGTGCAAAATTAGTAAAATCACTATTTTTAGGTATTTATTAAAAATATATTTAATTTAATTATTTAAATAATTATTAATTAAATAAGTTAATATATATTGAAAATATTAATATAATAAATTAAATAATAATATGCTTTTTATTGATTTATATTAAACACAATAAATAATAAATAATTTTAACTAAAAAAATAAAAATCTAACTTTTTGCAGTCTTTTGGGGTCTATACTTCTAGGACGTGGATGTTAATTCACAGTAGTAATTGTTCTTAAATTATTTAAGAACAATTTAAAACGCGTCGCAAACTTAAACTTTGGCGAGAAGGTTTGCTAACACTTTGGTATAAGTGCATCTACATCATAGCACATATACCTTTTATTTAAAAGGATTTATGATGAAAAAATTACTATCTATTGCAGCTGTTGCTGCTATGTTAACTACTGGTGCAAATGCTGCTGATAATGAAATTACTATTTCTGGAGATATTTTAGCTGGAGCACAAGTTGCTTTTGGTGCTGCACCAACAGGAACTTTAACAGGTGGAACATTTGTTTTTGAAGAAGCTACTATTGCTTTTAATACAATGGCATTAGGTTCAACTAACACAGATACTCAAGCTGTTCATGTCAATACTAACTCTCAAACAGGTATTAAAATGAGCATTACAGGTACACCTCTTACAAGTACTGAAGCAGGTTCAACTGCAACCATTCCTACTTCTTATACTTTTGATGGTACTCCAGTTCTTGCTGATGGTACACCTTTCAACCTTGTAGAAACAACCAATGATGGTTCAGCTACGACAGGAGATTTTGTAACAACAGCATCACCTGCAGCGAGTCAAGAGTCTGGTGAATATGTAACAACTTTAGCAGTGGTAATCGCAGCTATTTAAGTCTAGTAAGAACCATGTACTTTGAAAGGATTTCAAATGAAGAAAATAAAACTACTTAGTACGTTTATGGTAACAACGTTTATGGCAACGAGTTTAATAGCTGAAAATGATGAGATGATTGTAACAGGAGATATTCTTCCTGCTGCAATTGTTGCTTTTGACCCTGTTAATGGTGATACACTGCTCGACAACACGTTTACTTTTAAAGAGTCGGTGGTTGATTTAGGCACAATTCCTTTGGGTTCAAAGATTGCACCTATCTTAAAAAACATTTATGCCAATACCAATTCGGTAGCTGGTTTAACGATGGAAATTGATGATTCTAAAGCATTTTTTAAAGGCTCTTTAATGAATGCTGCAGGAACAGCTTTCATCGCCATGAAATACTCTTTGATGGGCAGTGCTTATACCATTGGGTCAAGTGGTGCTAGAGATATTGTAACTGGTATTAATAGTGGGTTAGCTGATGTTGGGGTATTTAAAATTGAACAAGGTTTCTCCACTTCTCCCGACCAACCGGCAGACACCTATGAGGTTACGCTCAACGTTACTATTCTAGCAAAGTAATGAAGTTGGTACTTTGTTGTACCAAC
>CAZMHA010000135.1:0-2694 GCA_964565985.1 uncultured Piscirickettsiaceae bacterium
AACAGCATGATCTTGCTCAATTACGCACGATACAAGATTGGTTTTTAAAGTTTGAATTACAAGCGGTAGCAGGAGTGGCAGAAGTAGCACCTGTAGGAGGTTTAATAAAACAATACCAAGTTATTATTGACCCAAATAAATTACGAGCTTATAACTTACCGCTTGAAAAAGTGCAACTAGCAATTCAAAACAGTAGTGTGGAAATGGGTGCTTCGGTAATTGAACAGGCAGAAACAGAATATATGGTGGCACTAAAAGGCTATGTAACCAAGTTAGAAGATTTAAAACAAGTTTTTGTAGGTTTATCTTCAGAAAACGAAATACCTATTTTATTACAAGACATTGCCACAGTACAGCTAGGAGCAAAATCAAGAAGAAGTATTGCCGAGCTGAATGGTGAGGGAGAAGTGGTTGGTGGCATAGTGCTAATGCGTTCTGGAGAAAATGCCCAAACTGTAATAAAAGCTGTTAAAAAACGCATAAGTGAACTTAAAGCAGGCTTGCCAAAAGGCGTAGAACTGGTCGAGGTTTATGATCGTTCTGCACTAATTGAACGCAGTGTTAAAACCTTAACCGATAAGCTATTGGAAGAGATGTTAGTGGTGGCAGTTATCTCACTACTATTTTTAATGCATTTTCGTTCTGCTTTGGTAGCCGTAGTTTCTTTACCGATAGGTATTTTAGGTGCCTTTATTGTTTTAGAACGCATGGGAGTATCTGCAAATATTATGAGCTTAGGGGGGGTTGCAATAGCTATTGGCACCATGGTTGATGCCGCAATTGTAATGGTTGAAAATGCCCATAAGCACTTAGAATCCTATAAAAATAAACATGGGAAACCTGCTAAGGGAGCGGAGCATTGGCAGGTAGTAATGGTCTCCTCTAAACAAGTTGGTTTGCCATTGTTTTTATCCCTACTAATTATTGCAGTTAGTTTTGTACCTATTTTTGCACTGCAAGAACAGGCAGGTAGGTTATTTACACCACTTGCCCTAACTAAAACTCTAGTAATGGCAATATCCGCAGGATTGGCAATTAGCCTAGTGCCAGTCTTAATTGGCTATTTTGTTAGAGGAAATCTGCCCGCAGAAAATAAAAACCCGATTAATCGAGTATTAATTATGCTTTACCGACCAATGTTATCGCTGTTCTTAAAATGGTCAAAAACAGTTATTGTGGTATCTATTTTAGCAATGGCAAGCATAGTTTACCCTTGGCAAAACCTAGGCTCAGAATTTATGCCCGAGCTAGAGGAGGGAGATTTACTATATATGCCAACCACTTTACCTGGTTTATCAATAGGAAATGCTCAAGCAATACTTCAACAAACGGATGCAATTATTAAGTCATTTCCTGAAGTAAAAAGCGTATTTGGCAAAATAGGGCGGGCAGACACCGCAACCGACCCTGCCCCACTAACCATGATAGAAACTACCATTCAATTAAAAGATAAAGCAGAATGGCGAGCAGGCATGACCCTAGATAAATTAATTTTAGAGCTGAATGAAAAGGTAAAATTTCCAGGGCTAACCAATGCTTGGGTGCAACCGATTAAAACACGAATAGATATGTTATCAACTGGGATTAAAACACCAGTTGGCATTAAAATTTTAGGAGATAAGCTAAGCGTAATCGAAAAAATTGGGCAGGATGTAGAAAAAGTAGTCGCCAGTTTAGATGGTACGCTATCAGCATACTCAGATAGAGTTAAAGGCGGTAAGTATATAGATATTGTGCCTAATCGTAGCAAAATGTCTTTATATGGTTTGAACATGGCCGAGCTATCAAATATATTGTCGATATCTGTTGGTGGTAAGGTGTTGCAAAAAACTATTGAAAGCCGTCAAAGGTATTCAATGAACTTACGCTATCCACAAAAATGGCGAAATTCTGTAAAAAAGCTACAAAATCTACCAATAGTAACCAAAAGTGGCCGCCAATTACAGCTAGGCATGGTTGCGGATGTGGTTATAAAACTTGGACCACCAATGATTAAGTCCGAAAATGCTCGTTTAAATGGCAGGGTATTTGTTGATTTAAAAGCTGGAGTTGATTTAGCAAGTTTTGTAGAAAAAGCACAACAAATAGTTGCCGATAAAGTTAGTTTGCCAGCAGGTTATAGTTTGCAATGGACAGGGCAATATGAATATCTACTTAAAGCCCAACAAACTCTACAACAAATTGTGCCAGTAACAATTTTAATTATTTTTGTCTTGTTATATTTTATTTTTAAAAATGTAACCGAAGCCCTAATGATTTTATTAGTAGTACCCTTTGCCCTCTTAGGATCGGTATGGTTTGTTTGGTGGTTAGGTTATGATTATTCTGTGGCAGTTGCCGTGGGAATGATTGCCATAGCAGGGGTTGCCGCCGAGTTTGGAGTAATAATGTTGATGTACCTAAATGAGGCAATAAAAACTGCACAGCAACAAAATCAGCTCAACTCACGCAATGATCTACTAACCGCCATAATGCAAGGAGCAGTACAAAGAGTTCGACCAAAAGCCATGACCGTATTAATGATAGTGGTAGGGTTAATGCCAATTATGTATGGTCAAGGAACAGGCTCTGAAGTCATGCAAAAAATTGCCGCACCAATGATAGGCGGCATGATTTCTGCACCAATAGTTTCCATGGTATTAATTCCTATCCTAATGTACCTACTAATAAGTAAAAGATTGTTTAGTGTCTCCT
>CAZMHA010000136.1:0-2618 GCA_964565985.1 uncultured Piscirickettsiaceae bacterium
GGGGTTTTTCCCCCCCCCCCCCCCCCGCGAAAACCAATTTTCTGGGGGGACTGTTTCATGTGGAACATGTTGCTTGGGAATAATAACGCCTAATCAAGGTCTTCTTGTATTAACCCCTTCTGCGGTACCATAAAAAATATTTAACCGCCTGCTTGAACAAAAGTAATATAATTATAAAATCACTTAAAAAGAGAGAAGACACCTTATGGGCAAGTTAGCTAGCGTTTTTAAAAACCTATGGTTTAGGGATATGGATGAAGAAAAAATTTATATCAATGACACAGCAATGCGTATTCGTGCAGGAATGCTGTTGTTTATTCCTATTTTTATGAGCTTTACTCTTTATGATGCCATTTTTGTATCTAGCTGGACTGTCGATGGCAATACTGCAGAAGACACCTATGAATTGGACTGGGATAATAATATTATCTATTCCGTTGAGGCGATTAAACGCACCTATGATTATACTTTTCAGTCATGGATACTAGTGTATGCATTTTTAGAAATGATATCCACCATGTTTGTGGCAACAACCCGTTTTTCACCAACAGTATTAGTAAGTTCTTTTTTAGCAAGCAACAAGCCAGCGGTATGGAAGCCACTTGTTCCTAAACGATTTGCCTGGTCTATTGGCGCATCATTTATTGTTATTTGTTGGATTTACTTTAATCCAGAAGTATTTGCGGGAGGGGTAAATACCCTTTTTTCAGCAGGCTTATCAACTACTGAAAATTATATGTCGGGGTTAATTCCAGTAATTCTTGTTTGGGTATGCCTAGCCTTTATGTGGATGGAAGCAATTTTAGGCTTTTGTGTAGGTTGTCAAATACATGCTTTATTAGTAAAACTAAAAGTGTTTGATGAAGAATGTGAAGACTGCAATAACATCGATTGGGATGCAATTGCCGAACGCCATGCAAAAAAACAAAATGCAGAAAAATAGTCATAGCTATCCAAAAAAAGTTATTTTTATATAATTTTTTTATGGGCAGGTTATTAAAAGAAGGTATCATAGTCAAAGTCAAAATAAAAATTATATTATAAAAAGGTATAAACCTATGTATAAACCTCATTTAACCTCGCTTGCACTTCTCTCCTTATTCTCCTCCAATATCTATGCCGCCGGCTTTGCCCTTATTGAACAATCTGCCAGTGGGCAAGGTTTGTCCTATGCAGGTGCAGCGGTTAATGCCGAAGATGCCTCTATAATGTGGTTTAACCCAGCAGGAATAACCAGTGTTGATAAACAAATTATAATAGGTGCTCATGTTATCTCACCATCAGCAAAGTTTAAAAATGAAGGCTCCTATGTTAAAAATACCGATGGCACAACTAGCCCCTTATTTGGAACAGGAGATGATGGAGCAAAACTAGGTCTAATACCCAACTTCTACTGGAAATCTAAATTTGAAGATTTCGATATTGGTGTTGGCGTTACGGTTCCTTTTGGCTCAACCGTTGAGTATGACCAAAACTGGGTAGGTCGCTACCATGCAGTATTCACCCAAACTAAATCAATTAATGTTAACCCGACGATAGCTAAACAAATTGATGACAATTTATCCGTTGGTTTTGGATTAAATGCCCAGTATTTATCAGTAAACCTAACCCAAAAAATTGATTTTGGTTATGCTATTTCCACCCCACAAGCAGATGATGGCTATGCAGACATAAAAGCAACTTCTCTTGGCTATGGTTATAATTTTGGGGCAATTTATAATTTTAAAGAACTTGGCAAGCTAGGTTTTTCCTACCGTTCAAAAATAGACCATGCAGCAGAAGGTGCGGCTAAGTTTACAACACCTGCCACGCTTGCAAGTAATCCTGCCTATGCAGATTCAGATATTACTTCAGATGTTTCGTTACCTGCTTCAGCATCTTTAAGCTACAGCTTTCCTGTTAATAAGCAAATAGAAGTACTAGCTGACGCCACCTGGACAGGTTGGAGCTCATTTGATGAATTACGCATAAAATTTAAAAACCCTGCTAAGAGTGACTCTGTTCAACCAGAAGACTGGACAGATGTAATGCGTTATTCACTAGGAATGACCTATCAGCTAGACGACCAAATAAAGTTGCGCACAGGTATTGCCCATGACCAATCGCCAATTAAAAACAAATTTCTTAGAACTCCAAGAATAGCGGATAGTAATAAAACTTGGTTTTCGGTTGGAATGGGTTATAAAATTAATCAAAACATTAATCTTGACCTAGGATATACAAGAATTACCACGGACAGCCCAGAGATAGAAGCCAGTGATGCCGATACAGGAGCACATGTATTAAAAGGTAAATTTGATGTTGCAATAGACATTGTTAGTTTACAGTTAGTTTGGAAATATTAGGAGAAAATCCATGAAAAATATACTTAACAGAAAAAATATAAACCTTATCACAAGCCTATTTATTGCTAGTACGCTATTAACGGCATGTGGAGCAGATAAACAAAAAATAACCACGGACCCAGTTGCACCTAATGCAGCACAGCTCAGTAACATGACAGGATCGCCAATTTATTTCCCTGCCGCAGGTAAGCTACCATTTCCAATTGATTTATTATTTTCAGGTTCTACAGATGGAACTTTAAATATACCTGTAGAAGATGCAACCGACATTAA
>CAZMHA010000137.1:0-2570 GCA_964565985.1 uncultured Piscirickettsiaceae bacterium
CTACACCTGTACCTTGATCAACAATGCATAAACCTAGCCTAGCATCATTCATAGTATGAATTATTTCTTTCATTGATGCACTACCTTTAACAAATGGTAGATTTTTTGTTTTCATTTCATGTTTTACTTTAGTAAGAAGTTTTCTCCCTAAGCTACCGCCAGGATGAAAACGAGCAAAGTCATGTGGCTGAAAGTTTCTGGCATCCATTAGTGCTACAGCTAAGGCATCTCCCATTACTAGAGTGGCGGTGGTTGATGAGGTTGGGGCAAGCTGTAAAGGGCAGGCTTCTTTTGGCACTGCAATATTTAGGTGAAAGTGAGAGTTTTTAGCCAAAGTAGATGCAGAATTTCCCGTCATGGAAATAATAACATTACTATTATCTTTTAAAAAAGGCAGCAATTTTATTACTTCTTCGGTTTCTCCTGAATTTGAGAGCGCAATAAAAACATCCTCTTGAGCAACCATGCCTAAATCACCATGAAAGGCTTCCCCCGGGTGCATAAAGAAACATTGAGTTCCTGTGCTTGCCATAGTCGCCATAATTTTTGTGCCAATTAACCCAGATTTACCCATGCCACAAATAACTACCCTACCATTGCTTTTTAGAATAGCTTGTACGGATTCGCTAAACTGTTCATCTAGCTGGTTAGATAGGTTAGCAATGGCTTCAGCTTGTATTTTAAAGACTTCTTTTGCTATGGTTAAGTTGTTTTGTGTGGACATGAGTTTCTCTTAAAATTTATAAGTTAGGTGAATGCTTTGAAAATCTGTACCAGGGTTTGGGAACTTGATATTTACATTAGATAAATGCAAGTAGCGATAACCTATATCGAATATTTTACCACCATATCCAAAGCCAAAGATACTGCCCATTTGAAAATGGGTAGACTTATTTTTGTTTTCTAATCTTGTACTAGATAAAAAGTGTGGGCCACTACCAAATTCTAAATAGGCATTTGGTAACATTTTTTGTGGAGAAAAATTAAAAACAGGAGTTACTCCTATAATATATCCAGAACGATTTTGTGGATTATCTAGGGTGGAGTTCCAAAAAAAAGTAGCCACTTCCATACGACCATCTATTTTTAAACTTTCACCATTATATAAGTCATCTATCCAATCTGCACCTAGTGCTATACGAGTTTGTTTAACCGTGTTGTCGGTACCATAATCTAAAGAAAAATTTATTTTATCTATATCTATTCCTGGTTCTAATGTGCAAGGTGCTTTACCCTGGTAGCAAGCAAAACTAAAAGAGGCAATAGAGCCAACAATCGCAATATTTAGAAGGGATCTATCAGATGTTTGGAATCCCGTACCGTTATCTTCCGCCAAAGATAGTGGGATATGGCTAAAAAACAAAAAGATGAATGCTATAAATAACTGGTTAAAAATAGATGCTTTTCTTTGTTTCATTGCTTAAATTTCACTAGGTTATGGACTATAATGGCATTCTAACAAAAAAGAGTTATCAAGTATCTGCTTATGTATGAGTTTTCTAAAACAAAAATCCTAGTTGTTGGTGATGTCATGTTGGACCAATATTGGTCTGGTTTGGCAAAACGAATATCCCCTGAAGCTCCAGTGCCTGTTGTAAAAGTAACCGCAGATGAAGACAGAGCAGGGGGAGCGGCGAATGTGGCATTAAATATTGCCTCATTAGGTGCTGATGTAACCCTTGCAGGAATTGTAGGTAAAGATGATTTTGCAACTAAGTTGACCGATTTGTTATCTGCAAAAAAGGTAAAAACCAAGTGGGTTTTATCTCCTTCAGGAACTATTTGTAAACTGCGAGTATTAAGCCAGCACCAACAGTTAATTCGTATGGATTTTGAAGAGAGTGTAGCCAAACAATACGCAGTTGAAATTGCAAAGCTAACTGCAAGTTTAGTAAAAGGCTTTGATGCACTAGTTATTTCTGACTATGCAAAAGGAGCTTTACAGGTTGTTGAAGATATTATTTTGGCAGCTAAAAAACATAATGTTCCTGTGTTTATTGACCCGAAGGGCTTAGACTTTAACCGCTATGCTGGGGCATATTTAATTAAACCTAATCAGTCAGAGTTTGAGCAGATAGTTGGCGATTGCAAAGATGAAAATGAGTTAATAGCAAAAGCAAAACAATTAATCACAAAATTAGGCATAGAAGCTATTTTAGTAACTAGAAGCGAAAATGGCATGATGCTAATTGAAAAGGATAAAGAGCCTTTTTTCTTAGGATCTAAAGCTCAAGAAGTATTTGATGTAACTGGTGCTGGAGATACTGTGATGGCTACATTAGCTACGGTATTTGCTAGTGGGAATAACTTAAGAAATGCAGTGCATTGCTCTAATGAGGCAGCAAGCATTGTGGTCAAAAAAGTTGGAACTTCTACGGTTACTAAAGCAGAGTTAGAACAACAACTAAAAGATGCTTCTCGCCATAAAGGTTATGCCTCAATGAGTGTTGATGAAGTAAAAACACTAGTAAAAATAGCACAAGATAACGGCGACAAAGTGGTTATAACCAATGGCTGTTTTGATATTTTACATTCTGGACATGTACGTTATTTAAATGAAGCGGCTAAAC
>CAZMHA010000138.1:0-2557 GCA_964565985.1 uncultured Piscirickettsiaceae bacterium
CAGGTTTCTATGCCAGCTTTATTGGCGATATCAATAATGCTTAATGCTGAATCCGTGCAGAAATTAGAATCCTGCTCTGCCTCTGTCAACATATTACTGAGTGACGGGTTAGTTTGTGCAAAATTCGAAATCATATTATTTAAAATTATTAATTCATCTGCAAAACTATTTTGGTGCGGTGTGGTTTCTCTTTCATAGCCATACAATTGTTGATGTCGTCGAGAGGCAGATTCTCCGATAACCACAATGCTCGTTAAAGCGTCCAAAGCAGATGAGAGATTAATTTTTTCTCCATCCAGCTCCGTTGCTAACTGCTCTCTTTTATCAATCAAAGCGTCGGTTATTTTCTTGTCCTTTAAATAGGTTGGAACCATACCTATTACACCTGGCAAAACGCCTTTATAGTTGGCTTTAAAAGCAATTTTATAAAAAATAACAACAGATAAAAAAACAACAACACCCGTAAAAACATAACCTAAATTTTCATTTAAAAAAGTAGGGAAATAGAGCCATGCCAGTTGTGCTATTAATATGTAAAATGCAACGATAGCAATATTAGTTAAAGAAAAATAAGATTTTATAAATTCTAATGATTCGTTGCGATTGGTTAAAAAAATTGCTTCTATTGCACTAGGCGTAATAAAGGTTCTAAAGACAAGAACATACAATAAGTCAATTACCCCTGCTAATAACAAAAAATAAAAGAAGGTGTTGCTTAACCAAAGAGGAAAAAAACTAATGCCAAAAACAAAAATGACTAGCCAACCAAAACGAACATACAATTCAGACTCAGGCACAGACGGGCTGAGTAGCTTTTGTACTAAAAAAGGGAACAAAAGTACGACAATTAAACTAGCTTCCAATTGCTTTTGCCATCATTGAGTCATATAAATTAGATAAGGATTCTTTTGAATTTTCACATGCCTGCTCTTTACAAAACTCACCCTGCTGAAGAATGTCAATTATTTTATAGAAGAAATCATAGTGATGTAATTTCTTATCGTGAAATAAAAAAGTGCCATTATTCATAAATAATCTAGGGGTTAAATATACGCCCTCTTTTTCTTCAATGGGAAAACCCGCCTTTTGATAGTCTGTGACACCGTTGGACATCGGAGGAAGATGGTCACCAACCACTAAAACGATACTATCTGGCGAAATCTTTTCAAGCTCTTTAAGATAATTTTCTAGTGCTAATTCCGTATATACCGATAAATTTAATGAGAGAGCAATGGGAGAACCGTGTTTTTGAAAAATATTAGGTTGGTTTTCCGCAATAGCGGTAAGTCTGAAACTAATTGATGAATATGCGAGCCGACTTGTCTCCACTCTCCTAAGCCTGCAGACAAGACAAGAAAAAACAGTAGTATGCCAAAAAATGCACAAAATGTAGTAAAAACTTTCTCATTAGAGTGCCGTTTTTCCCTGCAAAACTTTTCCTAAAGCATCTAACACAAGGGAAGGGGTTATTTCATGCAGGCATCCTAGTCCAGCAGTGTTTGTTTGTTTATTTGAACAAGTATTACAAGGCTTCACTGCATTTAATACGGTTACATTGTCCGACTGAGGTAACACCCCTAGTTTTGTTGTTAAACCAACCCATGTAATTACCTGACAACCCAATGCTGAAGCAATATGCATAGGGCCGGTATCGTTTGAAATAACAAGAGAACTTGTACTGAAAATTTGCATGGTTTCTCGTAGGCTTGTTTTTCCTGCTAAATTATTAACTAGGGTTTTATCTTGAACCAACGCCATGACTTTATCAGCTATTTCTACATCGCTAGGAGCACCTAGGATAAGACAATTAAACCTGTGTTTGCTAACAATCAAATCAATCAATTCCGCAAAATTTTCTACAAACCACCTACGCGATTCTGCAATTGATCCTACAATAAAACAAATCGTAGTTTTATTTTGCAACCCTAATGCAGTGAGTCTGTTTTCTGCCGACATTTCATCTTGTTCGGTTAAGTATATTTTAGGCAGAATTTTTCTTATATTTAACTCGACTAAATCCATTATCATTGCATTATGTTCAATACTGGACACCGTTTTAATAGGTAAAGGTGTATGCTTAGTTAGTAGAAAACTACGCAACTCTTTTTCAAACCCTACTCGGCTAGGTATTCTTGCTAAAAAAGGCAATAGTGCGTATTTAAAAGCGTTATGCAATACAATGCATTCATCATAACCACCTTTTTTCAGTTCTCTTAAACAGTTTGGCCAAAATTCTTTGGCTGAAAAAGAGTATATTTTATTGATATTTTTATTACCAACATAAATATCGGTTACTTGGCTTGGAGTGTAAATATCGACAGAGACATTGCTGTTAAAATAGGCTTCAAAAATAGGCAAGGTATAAATTGCATCGCCAATCCTCTTTAACCCAATGACAGCAACTTTTTTCATTGTTTAGATTCCTTTCTGGCAGGAACAAAAAATAATATTGCACTAAACACAATAAAGAGTAGTGATGTTGGATGTGCTAAAAACAATGAGTCAGAAAAATTAGTGGCGACTGAATAAATCAGAAAAGCCCATCTAATACTTGTAA
>CAZMHA010000139.1:0-2553 GCA_964565985.1 uncultured Piscirickettsiaceae bacterium
AAGGTTTTTTTCCTTTAGCGGTAAAACCTTCTTTCCCTCCCTTTTTTCCGGTTTTTCCCCCCCCCCCCCCTCAGTAGGGGTATTGCTTATAACTTCTGCCTGCCAAATCCTTAGTGGTTTACCTTGGAAATTAGTGAAGGCTACTGGCCATGGATTAAAGGCTTGGATTTTTTTTATAATAGTTTGTGCATCTTCATCCCAGTTTATTTCGGCTTCAGCTTTGCTTAATTTATGGGCATAGGTTACTAGTTCCTCATCTTGTTTGATGGGGATTAGTTTGCTGGTGGTAATTTCTGCAAGAGTTTGTAGTAAGGCTTTTGAACCAAGGTTACTTAGCCTATCGTGTAAAGTTTGGGCGGTATCTTGTAGGGTTATTTCGGTAGTTAGCATTGCGAGCATGTCGCCAGTATCTAAGCCCTTATCCATTTGCATAATAGTAACTCCTGTTTCAGGGTCGCCAGCTTCTATTGCGCGTTGAATTGGTGCAGCTCCTCGCCACCTTGGTAGGATTGAAGCGTGGATGTTTAAACAACCATGTTTGGGGGTGTTTAGAATAATTTCAGGCAATATCAGTCCATAGGCAACTACTATCATAATATCGGCGTTTAAATCTGCAAGAGTTTGTTGGTCTGCTTTATCTTTAAAGTTTGCTGGTTGATAAACAGGGATATTGTTCTCAAGTGCTTTTTGTTTAACTGCACTAGTGGTTAGTTTACGCCCCCTACCAGCAGGGCGGTCTGGCTGTGAATATACGGCAATTACCTGGTGTTCAGAGTTAATTAATGCTTGTAGGGCAGGTACAGAAAAATCAGGTGTGCCAGCAAAAATTACTTTCATTGGTTTTCCTTTTCCAGCATGTTTTTTTTGAATTTATTAATCACTCGTCTCTTTTTTAGGCCTGATAGATGGTCGATAAACATTTTACCGTTTAGGTGATCTATTTCATGTTGTATGCAGATTGCCTCTAAATCTTTGGCTTCAATTTCAATAATTTTTCCTTCGCGGTTCATGCCTCTAACTATAATTTCAGATGGGCGAGTAATCTCAGCAAAAACACCTGGCAAAGATAAACAACCTTCTTCCCATATTATTTCACCAGCGGTTTTGATTATTTCAGGGTTCATTAAAGCAATTGGCTGGCTTTTATCATCTGAAATATCGCAAACGAATAAGCGTTCTTGCACTGCAATTTGGGGGGCAGCTAAGCCTATGCCAGGTGCTTCATACATGGTATAGAACATATCATCTATTAGCTTATCAAGGCGATCGTTCATTGCGGTAATTGGTTTGCAAACTTCGCGTAAGCCTGTATCTGGGAAAAGGACAATTTCTAAAGCATTATTCATTTTTATTTATTCATAAGGTTAATTGTGGTTATTATACTCAAATGAACAAATTAAAAACATGGTTAGCTTTCCATTTCGCAAGAGTAAGTGCAAAACAAATCTCACAAATCATTCAAACCTTTGGTTCTTTAGAGCAGGCACTGCTTCGACCATTACAAGAATGGAAAAACAGTAAAATTCTAACCGAAAAAAAGCTAGAGCATTTATTTGCCGATGACATGGCTAGCAAAATAGAGCAGGCAATAGACTGGCAACAACAAAAGCAACAGACTATTCTCTTGCTAGAAGATAAAGACTATCCAAAACTACTTGCAGAAATAACGGACCCACCAATTTTGTTATATGTGCTAGGAGATGTAAAACTTTTATCTGATGCTCAAATAGGCATAGTCGGCAGCCGTAATGCCTCTAAATATGGTGTGCTAGTCGCCCAAGATTTTGCACAGTATTTAGTAAGCGTAGGGCTTACTATCACCAGTGGGCTTGCTTCTGGTATTGATAAAGCAGCCCATGAAGGGGCATTAAAAGCCGAGCAAAAACAAAAAACACCAGGGGGGGGGGTAACTATTGCGGTTGTAGCAACAGGATTGGATAGAGTGTACCCTGCAGCTAATAAAAACCTTGCTCACCAAATTGTTCAAAATGGAGCAATAGTGTCAGAATATCCACTAGGAACCAAACCCTTAGCAAGATATTTTCCTGAACGAAATCGTATTATTTCTGGGCTAAGTGCCGGTGTATTAGTAGTAGAGGCGGCATTGAAAAGTGGCTCATTAATTACCGCGAGACAAGCAATGGAACAAGGAAGAGAGGTTTTTGCGGTACCCAATTCAATTAACAGCACCCAAGCTAAGGGCTGCCACCAACTAATTCGCCAAGGAGCAAAATTAGTTGAATCAGGAGCAGATATCCTAGAAGATTTAGGCTCAATATTACAGTTATCTTTTTTTGAAGAAGATACTAGTTCAATAACTAAAAAAGTAGAGAATTCAGGATTATTACAATGGATCGAATACGAACCGATTGGTCTTGATGAACTAGTAGTAATGTCTAAAATGGCAGTATCAGATATTCAAGCGCAACTTATAATGTTAGAAATGGAACAAAAAGTAGAAGCCATGTCAGCAGGAAGGTGGCGTAGGTTGTAATAAGTTAGTTTTTACTTTCTTTTTTGTACTAGCTTTTACTTTCGCTACTTCTTTAAGAT
>CAZMHA010000140.1:0-2504 GCA_964565985.1 uncultured Piscirickettsiaceae bacterium
ATAACGCAGTAGGTGAAAACTTGGCTAAGCCCCGAAGGGCAAGGCTTCTAGCTAGACACTTCGTCGTTATGTTACTTGACAATGGAATAACCATTGTCTGCGAAACATGCCTAGAATTGACTAGCTAGAAGACTTGCAGAATTTTATGTTAGTTGTTCAGTGCCTCCTTAAGGAAGCCCTGAACAACAACAATTTATATTTGGCTTTCTCCTTGGTCTATGCCTATCTTCATAACTTTCCTTAATTTATTGTTAAATTTACTAATGAAACCGTTATCATAAAGCGATTAGTTATTCAGTGTATCCTAAATAAACAGGAAAAAAAATGTCTTTTTTGTGGTTTAAAACTTTCCAACCAATTTCTTCCGCTAGGCGTTATATAGCTTATGTTCTAGCTATTTTTGTTATTTTTACGGCTCAAGCCAGCTTGGCTGATTCGCCTGTTTGGCAGGTTTCTAAGGCTGGCAAGTATTTTTATTTAGGCGGTACGGTTCATCTATTATCAAAAGATGATTACCCTTTGCCAAAAGGCTATCAGCTCGCTTATGATGATAGCCAGGCTTTGGTTTTAGAAATAGATTTAGGTAAAACAACCGGCCCATCTTTTCAAAAAAAACTAATGCAGTTAATGAGCTATCCTGCTGGTGAGAGATTACAGCATCATATGTCTAAAAAAATGTACCTTAGATTAGCTAAATATTTTCATAAAAATGGTAAAAACATTAATGATTTTAATCATTTTAAAGCTGGCTATATTTCTATGCTATTGACGGTATTTGAATTACAAAAACTGAAAATGGCAGGTACTGGAGTTGATCAACATTTTTTTGAGCTTGCTGAAAAAGATAAAAGAATGGTTGTGGGACTAGAAGGCTTACAAGAGCATTTTTCTGCCTTATCGTCAATGGGTGAGGGTTATGAAGATGCTTTAATTGCTCATAGTTTAGAGGAACTTAAAGTTTTACCGAAACAATTAGCGGATATGAAGCAAGCATGGAAAACAGGTAATTTAAAAACTTTTGAAAAGGTTTCTATTGCTCCAATTCAACAAAACTTTCCTAAACTTTACTATGATATTTTAGTTAAAAGAAATCAGGCTTGGTTGCCAAAAATAGCTTCTTTAATCAATGCTTCAAAGGTAAGTTTGGTATTAGTGGGTAATGCTCATCTTGCGGGTAAAGACGGGCTTGTTCATCAACTTAAGCTGAAGGGTTTTACCCTACAACAGCTTCCGTAGGTTTGGATTTATGTTAGCTGAACAAAAATTAACCTCTTTGAAGGGCGTTGGTAATAAGCTGGTTGAAAAGCTGAATAAACTTGCCGTTTTTTCTGTACAAGATTTGTTATTTCATCTGCCTTTACGCTATCAAGATAAGACTAAATTGACCCCAATTTCTAGTTTGTTGTTTGGGCAGGAAGCTTTGGTTGATGGTGAGATTGTTAGCCAGCACATGACCCAAAGCCGTAACCCTAGCTTGTTAGTAAAAATAGTTGGTAAAGACGGGGCTTTTTTAACTTGTAGATTTTTCCATTTCCATCATCGCCAAGCCGAGCAATTTAAACGCGGCATGTTTTTAAGAGCTTATGGAGAGGTTCTTTCTAGATATACTGGTTTAGAAATAGTTCATCCAAATTATAAGATATTTAGTGAAAATACCCCCCCCCCCCTCGAAAACACTCTTACTCCTGTTTATCCTATGACCGAGGGTTTAGGGCAACTTACTTTGCTAAAACTGATAAAGCAGGCAATTGTGTTATTAAAGCAGTATCCTTTAGATGAAGCGTTAACTAATGAGATTTTAGCTAAGGAAAATCTGTTTAAAATAAATAATGCTTTACTTACCCTGCATCAACCACAACCTACTGATGATTTAATTGCAATTAAGGAATTTATCCACCCTGCTCAGCAAAGGTTAATTTTTGAGGAATTACTTACTTCACAATTAAGCTTACAAACTAGACGCAAGTTAGAAAAGGAGTTTACTGCTCCTGTTTTTCCTGCTACTAGCACTGCTAATGAGTTATTAATATCTTTGCCTTTTAGCCTTACTTCTGCCCAACAAAAAGTTTGGCAAGAAATTAAGCAGGATATTGAGCAGCCACACCCTATGCAAAGGCTAGTGCAGGGTGATGTGGGTTCAGGTAAAACGATTATTGCGGCACTTGCCGCAGTACAAGCTGCTGAAGCAGGTTATCAGGTGGCGGTTATGGCTCCTACAGAAATTTTAGCAGAGCAACACCTTAATCAATTTGCGGAATGGTTAGAGCCGTTAAATATTCCAATAGCTTGGTTAAGTGGGAGGATGAAAACTGTGGAAAGAAGAGATATGTTGGCAAAAATTAACAGTGGAGATGCTAGGGTAGTTATTGGCACCCATGCTCTTTTTCAAGATGAGGTTAATTTTTCTAAACTAGGCTTGGTTATTATTGATGAGCAACACAGGTTTGGAGTGCATCAACGACTTTCTTTACATGAAAAGGGCAAAAATAACGACCAACATCCGC
>CAZMHA010000141.1:0-2351 GCA_964565985.1 uncultured Piscirickettsiaceae bacterium
ACATCAATAATTTCAACACCATTACCGTTTAGATGCTCACGAATTAAACCTGCTAGTAAATGTTCAAGGGTGTGAATGCCTCGCCCGCCCATTAGGGCTTTGTTTGGTTTGTTAAAACGCAAATCAAATACGGTGATGGTATCGCCGCATGGTGTGGACATGGTTTTAGCTATGCGCACGGCAGGGGCGTTCATAATGGTGTGGTCAACGGTAAAACTGTCTAGTAGTGGCATGGGTTTTCCTTGTGTTCTTGTAGTTTTGTGTGCAGATATTATAAGTTTTTAAACACTTCCTGTACTTTTTGTTTTAGCTCTTTATTTAATATTTTATCGTTATCGCTGTAATCCATTGGTACTTCAATTACATGAACTCCTCCTTGTTGAAAGGATTTTGCAATGGTTGTTTTTAGTTCTGCTTCAGATTCTATTCTGTGTCCTATTGCTCCATAGCTATTGGCGTACATAATAAAATCGGGGTTTTTTAGGTCTAGCCCAAATCTAAATCGATTCTTGTTTGGTATGGTCTAAATAATCAAGGTGCAGAGGTTATTTGCCGAGAATATTTGGTAATTGGGTGCATAAGTTCAACAATATTTATAATTTGAAACTGCCCCTGTTTGCTTGAACGAATTGGCTTTTGCCCCGTAATCATTACCATGGGCATACCCGCAAGATTTGCGTAGGCAGCGGCAGTTACAAGGTTAGTTGCTCCTGGCCCTAAGGTGGCAAGGCAAACCCCTGCATTACCAGTTAGCCTGCCATAGGTTGTTGCCATAAAGCCTGCCGCCTGTTCATGGCGAGTGAGGATTAATTTTATTTGAGAGTTTTTTAATGAGTTTAAAAAATCTAAATTTTCTTCACCAGGAATACCAGAAATGTACTCTACCGATTCAGCTTCAAGGGCTTTTATAAATAAATTAGATGCTTTCATAATTTTTTTCTCTTTTTATAGGGCTAAAGTATATAGACAGTAAAAAATAATAATGATTTCTATTTTTGGAGTAAAATTAATTAAAGTCTTTAATACTTTTTGAAAGGAGTTCGCTATGTTTAGTCTTCTATTATCTATCAAAGCCCTATTCAATAGTCTAGTCTATAAGTTCATTCTTAAGCCAGTTATTTTTTTATGGCGACCTGAAATTGCACACAATAAATTAAAAGTTTTTGGCAAAATGATGAGTGCTAATGTACTTGGTCGTTCAATATTACGCTTTCTTTTTTACTATAAGCATACCAGCTTAAACACGGTAGTAGATGGGGTTAGTTACGATAATCCCATAGGTTTGTCCGCAGGTTTTGACAAGGATGGTGAGTTAACCGATGCCTACCCAGAAATGGGCTTTGGCTTTGCAGAATTAGGTTCATTTACTGGTGAAGTTTGTCCAGGTAATCCAGGAGTAGGCCGAAGACTATTTAGAATGCCCAAATCTAAATCGATTCTTGTTTGGTATGGTCTAAATAATCAAGGTGCAGAGGTTATTTCAAAACGATTAGTCGATAAAAAATTTAAAATACCGATAGGGGTAAATGCAGCAAAATCAAATTTAACCGCCAAATTTGTACTAGAAGACTCGATTAAAGACTATCTAAAAACAATTAATGCCTTTAAGAATATTGGCGATTATTACACCATAAATATCAGTTGCCCAAACACCCAAGATTGTGAACCTTTTGTAGATAAGAGCAACCTAGATGCTTTATTATCAGCAATTACAAAAGTGCGTCCAAAAAACCGCCCTATCTATATTAAATTAGCTGCCGACCTAGTAGAAGAAGATATAGATATGATAGTTGATGCCTGTTTAGAGCATAAAATGGATGGTGTAGTGCTAACCAACCTAGCTAAGCCAGAATTTAACCAAGAATATATAAAAGAAGAGCTAACCTTTCATAAGGGGGCAATGAGTGGTTTGCCTTTACAACGCATTGCAACAAGTGTGGTACGCCAAGTTTACCGAAGAAGTAGAGGCAAGCTAACTATTGTTGGGGTTGGTGGGGTATTTAATGCCGATGACGCCTACGAAAAAATAACTTCAGGAGCCAATTTAGTAGAACTTATTACTAGCATGATTTTTGATGGCCCACAGGTTATAGGAGAGATAAATAGGGGGTTAGTTCAACTACTTAAAAAAGACGGATTTAACTCAATAGCTGAAGCGGTTGGCTCAAGAAACCCGCTACCAGAGTTAGTAGAAAAGACAGTAAAAGCTAAAACTACAAAACCTAAAATTACAGAAGACAAACTAAAAAAGACATAAGCGGTTGTTAAATCAGGGTTTTCACCCCCCCCTCTACCCACCCCACCCCACCTCACAAAACACTCACCCAATCCCAATACGTCGAATCAGTGTC
>CAZMHA010000142.1:0-2338 GCA_964565985.1 uncultured Piscirickettsiaceae bacterium
AGAAAATCCCCAAATAATTTGGCAAACAGGAAAAGCTTATCGTTTAATAGGCTTTGTTGGACCTTTACGAGTCCGAGCATTTGTTTTAGTACGCTGCCCTCTCAATGGAAGACTACGACGGTGACGAATTCCACGGTAACAACCCATGTCCATCAAACGCTTAATGTTCATAGAAACATCGCGTCGAAGATCACCTTCAATTTTAAACTTTATCACTTCAGCACGAAGTGCTTCTAACTGAACTTCAGTTAATTCACGAACTTTTGTTGAAGGATCTAACTTAGCTGCTTTACAAATAGATTGTGCAGTAGTAGTTCCAACACCAAAAATTGATGTCAACCCAATAACAATATGTTTGGTTACTGGAATGTTTACGCCGGCAATACGAGCCATTTTGCGCTCCTTAAATATGCAGTTAGCGAAAAACGGAAAATTATATCCACTTTGTCACTAAATTGCTAGTAATAATTCAATTTTCAGTAATAAATAAAAACTTACTTACCTTTTAAATTAGCTTTCTTCATCATACTTTCATATTGACCTGATTGCATATGAGCCTGTATGTTGGTCATGAAATCCATTACCACAATCACAATAATCAGCAAAGATGTTCCACCAAAGTAGAAGGGAACATTCCAATATAAAATCAAAAACTCTGGTAACAGGCAAACTAGAGTGATATAAATCGCACCAGCCAATGTTAAACGGCCCATTACAGCATCTATTCTCTCTTGCGTTTGCTTACCTGGTCTAATACCTGGCATATAAGCACCTGACTTACGGAGATTTTCTGAAATCTCTTTCGGATCAAAAACTATTGCCGTATAAAAAAAACAAAAGAAAATAATGGCTAAAGCATACATTAAAATATATAACGGTTGACCTGGGGACATAGTGGTTGCTATATCTTTCAGCCACCCCAAATTTTCTGCTGAACCAAACCAACCACCAAGGGTTGCCGGAAACAAAATAATACTTGAGGCAAAAATAGGAGGAATAACTCCTGCCATATTAAGTTTTAAAGGTAAATGACCTTCTTGACCACCGTACAACTTTCTGCCACGCATTTTTTGTGCATAATGAATAGGCAATCTTCTTTGCCCTCGTTCAACAAACACTACAAATGCAATAACAAGAAAAACTAAAGCTATCAAAATAAATGCAGTAATTGCATGCATTGCACCAGTATTTACCTGTTCAAAAGTACCACCAAGTGCACTAGGCAACCCTGCAACAATCCCCGCAAAGATAATCAAAGAAATACCATTACCAATCCCGCGTTCTGTAATCTGTTCGCCTAACCACATTAAGAAAATTGTACCGCTAACTAAAGTAGCTACCGCAATCACCTTAAACAACATTCCTGCTTCAACAACAACCGACATCCCATTTATATTTTGAGACTCTAGTGCTATCGAAACACCAAGTGCTTGAAAAGTGGCTAAAACAACAGTCCCATAACGAGTATATTGTGTAATTTTTCTTCTACCAGCATCCCCTCCCTCTTTCTTAAGTCTTTCTAAAGATGGTGAAACAACTGTTAACAATTGCATAATAATAGATGCCGAAATATACGGCATAATACCTAATGCTAAAATAGATAATCTTTCTAAAGCTCCACCAGAAAACATGTTAAACATGTCTAAGATAGTACCTTTTTGCTGTTCAAACATAGCAGCCAAAGCAACAGGATCAATCAGCGGAACAGGTATATGAGTACCTAATCTATAAACGATTAAAGCCCCTAGGACAAAAAATATTTTTTGTCTTAGCTCTCCTGCTCCTGAATTTGCAATTGCTTGATTATTCATAACTAGTCTTTTACTGAACCACCAGCCGCTTCAATAGCCGCTTTAGCCCCAGCAGTCGTACGAATTCCAGATAGTTTCAAACCTTTCGAAACCTCACCAGAATTAACAACTTTAACTGACTTGATTTTTTCTCCAATCAAATCTGCTGCTTTTAGAGCTGCAATATCAATAACATCTGAACCCAATTTAGAAATAACATCTAAACGGATTTCTGCAATATAAGCAGCTTTACGAGAAGAAAAACCAACTTTTGGAAGACGGCGTTGTAAAGGCATTTGACCACCTTCAAAACCTACCTTAGGCATGCCGCCTGAACGAGATTTTTGACCCTTATGACCTCTACCAGCCATCTTACCATTACCTGAACCTTGACCACGACCCTTGCGTTTAGCAACTGACTTGGCACCTACAGCAGGCTTTAAAGTATTTAATTTCATCTTATGCTTCCTCTATTTTCAACAAATAGGAAACTTTATTGATCATTCCACGATTTTCAGGAGTATCAATAACGCTTACAGAATGATTAA
>CAZMHA010000143.1:0-2287 GCA_964565985.1 uncultured Piscirickettsiaceae bacterium
ATCATTTTGTAGTAATAGCTAGCTATTGCAAAAAATGATAACGCAGTAGGTGAGAGCTTAGCTAGGCCCCGAAGGGCGAAGCTTCTAGCTAGTATTACTGAACTTGAATTGCTATATTTTTCAATTCTTGTTGTAATATTTGCGGGCTATTATTTTCAACACTCCTAAAGGGTTTGTTAAATTTTGTTGAGCTAGAGCGAGCACTATGGCAGAGCTCTTGGTTTTTACAATCTAGTGGACAAACAACTTCGTCTGCTAGCTCTACTGCCTTACATATTGCTTCAAAGCTATCGTTTTTAGGCGTTATTAAGTCTATCTGGTATAGTTTTGCTATTTTTTGATATTCTGCCATAGAACCGCCATTTCCGCCGATATAGGCAATTTTTTTGCCCTTTAAGCTAATCTCAATTTTATTATTAACCGCATGCATAAAGTCTTCTTCTAAAGACTGGTATTGGAACTTTACAGAAGTAATTTCTTTGTGTAATTTTATTAATTGTTTTTTTAGACTATCATTTTCTTCGATAAGTAAAGACTGTGCTGATACAGAACATCGCATATTATTGTCACCTAGATATATGAATTGGATAAGTTGTATTATAAAAATAACAAAAGAATACAGTCTGAATAAAGTATTGAAGAGTAGAAACAAAAAAGCAACGAGAATATCGCTGCTTTTTTGTTTTTATTATCTAGTTCTAAGAATAGAGGCTAGACAATAAGGTATTGCAAAAGTTAATTACTTAACATTAGCCATGTAACCTTTTAAACGACCGTGGTTCATTGCGAAACTGCTATCGATTGAATCAGCTTTAGACATTGCATCGGCTTTATTAGTAGCTTTACCAACTTGGATAACGCCATACATTGCCATAGAACGGTGAGGAACACAGGAGTAAATGTTAACACCTTCGTTATCAAATTTAACTTTACCGCCAGTAAATCCAACCTGCCATGCGGGACCTGTAGTTACTTCAGATACAGCATTGTGCCCAGCATCAGTAGCAACAAAGTTTACTGTGTCGCCCTTAGCTATTTTTAAGAAACCAGGTTCAAAAACCATGATCCCTTCAGAGTTACTATTTTTCATTTTTACAGTGTGCTCAGCTGCACTAACAGTGTTAGCTGCTACTAATAAAGCTACAGCAGAGAAAAGTTTAATTAAATTTCTTGATTTCATTATTTTATTCCTAATTTTTTAAAAAAAGATATTGATATAAAAAACACCAGTATCTACTTGACTTAAAAGTAAGCGAGATTAAAAACCGTACCAACTATGTGCATCATGTTATCAAGAGTGAGAACAATTATCAAATAAAATTTTAATAATTAAATTTTTTCTACTCTAGAAAACTTATAATGCATTCTATATTGATTAGAAAATGAACGACAACTAAATTATTATATAAGGAGTCATTAATGTCTTTAATGTCTAAAAAGAGATTCATCCTCATTACGGTTGTTTTATTAGCCTTTATCGGCAGTGCCTCAGCTAGTAAGATGACTAAAATGCAAAAAGTAAAACATGCTTCACCATTGCCAAGCTTAATGATGGTTATTAATATGAATGCTAATCAGCTTGGGTTAGATAATGAGCAGTTAGCTATCATTAATGCATGGAGGAATACACATCAGCAGCCAACCCAGAGGTTGGTTAATGATATAGTTACCCTTGAGCAAGAAATGGAAAAAATGGTTCTTGAAGGTGTGAACCCTGCAGAAATGAAAGAGCTTAAGGATGATTTGCTAGAGTTGCGTGGTGAGTTAATAGATACAAAATATAAGTGTGTGTCAACAATGCAAAAAACATTGGATAAAGAACAATGGCATCAGTTGATGGAGTTAAGAGACAGGGGCCTTCGTGTATCTAGCTCTGATAAAAGGTCGGGTAATGAAATCCAAGCATTTTTAAGAATTTCACCAATGCCTAAATTAATGGCTATTATCTTAATGCATAAAAAAGAGTTAAAAATAACAAAAGAACAGCATAAGTACTTAGAAAGCTGGCGTTTAGAGAATATGAATAAATGGGCTCTTTTATTTGATCAAGTATTAAAGACGGAGAAAAAAATAACCCAACAATCTCTGGCGATGGAAGATAACGCTATTCTTATGACTCAGTTTGATAAAATGGCAAAGTCTCGTAGAATAATGGCTAAAATGTCGCTTAACTGTAGAGATAACATGAAAAAAGTTCTAACAGAAGAGCAGTGGCAAGAAGTTATTACTTTACTTAAGGAGGCACTGAACAACTAACATAAAATTCTGCAAGTCTTCTAGCTAGTCA
>CAZMHA010000144.1:0-2268 GCA_964565985.1 uncultured Piscirickettsiaceae bacterium
GGGGGCTAACCACTATTTACAAGCTATCTTCATTATAGAAACGTCGAAATCATCTTTACCCTAGTGATATTCAAACAAGACAGACACTTATGTAGAAGTTATAATTTCATGGAGTCCCTGATTATGAAAAGGCTAGTTCCTTATAGCTAACATGTCACCGAGTCTTAAATTAATAGCCTCAGAATTTGGGTTACAATATTCGATCCATTTCCATACATTGGAACATCAGAAATTTAACCCTGATGTAAGGTAACTAGCAACAAATAACCCAC
Source organism: uncultured Piscirickettsiaceae bacterium (assembly GCA_964565985.1). Lineage (GTDB taxonomy): Bacteria > Pseudomonadota > Gammaproteobacteria > Thiomicrospirales > Thiomicrospiraceae > Hydrogenovibrio. Next base: position 273 of record CAZMHA010000144.1, read on the forward strand.
CCATCTTGCTAGTCTTTTTGTCCGTCTTCTGCGTTGTAGAAACAGTTACGTAGCCAGCTATGCGCCAGTTTCTACGCCTTGAAGACAAACAAAAATCCTGCGCAATATGGGTGGGTTATTTATTGCCAGTTACCTAATATCAATTTAATTTACTCATATAACCAGTTAGAAAATGGAACATGGTCAACGGTTTGAAGGCCATTTTCTTTATCTTGTTCGCCCGCAACCAAGTACCATTGATGTTCGCCTGGGTCAGCGCGTAAAGCAAATAAATTACCAATACCTGCCAGAGGAATACCTGCTGTGCGACCAAAGGTTGATGAAATAGCACTAGAGGTTGAGTTATTAATATTTCCTAGAACAACATTGCTGGTCAGATTGGTCAGGAGATTTGTTTCTCCATCCCAAGCCAGCACTTGCCCATCATTTACCCCATTAGTTCTTTTGGCCGAACGAGTTACAAAGGTGCGTCCTGTAGAAGTAGATGTCTCTGTTAGGTCATTAAGTGTATGGGTATGTAATGTATATTGATGTGAGCCGCCCCTGCCAGCTTCTTTTGCCAGTAAACTTATATATAAGTTCTCATTTACTGCAAAAGGCGCTATACGTCTTGCTGTAAAGAACTTTAACCCAGATATTTCATGAAGGATTGAATCGAGTACGGACGCATTATTTGTATCACTATTAAGCGAGCCATATTTAAGTGATGAACAGTAGTAACCCTTCTCATCAGGTTTGCAGTTACCTTTCGCGCTTTCTCCATCGTAGTTGCCAATTTCTACTAACAAACGATCAGCAGAAAAAGCGATCAAATTAATATGTCCTTCTGCTTTTTCAGCGTCAGACTCATCGCCATTATCTATTCCATCCCCATTGTCAAGCATCTTTATGCCAGCCAGACCATTGAATTTTATAATTTGTCCGTGTTTATACAGATGAATATCACCCAGAAATTCATATTTACCTACGGGGTCTTGATTATCCAAATCGTAGTTAATAGCAAGAAATGCATCTGATCCCTCAGACAAACTAATATTCATTCCTGACAAGCTGCTAAAATTACTCAAAGTTTCCACTTCATTCCCATGGCCTAAATCAGAGGGAACTACATGTTTCTTGTGATTAAATGTCGCTGGATATTCAACACCTGTTACGGTTGCTAGTGTGTGGTCGGTTTTATTAAAGGCATAAAATTGCTTGCTACCATCTTTAGTTAAGTAAATATATTGATCGGTTTCTGTTTGGTAAAAAAAGCGGCCATCAGTTTCGCTTCCTGCATTACCTACGTCCGAACAAGTGCTAAGGTTTACCTCACATAACTGTAGGCGTTGGCGGTTTTCATCCCCAGCAGGGTATGCCCCTTTTTTATGCACCGCATCATAAAAAGTTAATACTTGAGTGGCTTTGCCTTGTGTATCTTTAAGTGCTGATACAAAATGTGCATTGGTATGTTTTCCGTCTGACAATCGAATTAAAATAGGAGCGTGTAGTAAATTACTTGCTGACTCACCACGTAGTACATCTGGCAATTTTTCAAACGCTTTGATTTCTACATAACTATTATCTGGATCAGTAATAGTGTTAAATAAATGAAACTCACCCTCCATAACCTTTAGTCCTTGATCTTTGAGCGATTGGGATAACATGCTGGCATCAAAAATCAAGTTTTCAGTCGCAGGGTTGCTTATGTCGTAGCGCTTGAAGGCATTATCAAAAAAAAAGCTATATTCAAATTGTCCTCCGCGATCATCAGGGGCTGTTCGGGATTCATTTTCTTTGGCTGGATCTAAAAAGATGCCGTATTTTCGAGATTGATAAACAATTTTATCCCCCTCTTGGCTGCCACCAAATACAAAATTTCGCTTCCCTAAAATCACATCAGTTTTCACTACTGTGTGCTGGTTGTTTTTAGCATCGTAGACTGCCAATTGGTCATGCCCTGTTTTTGGGTTTGAAAGATTGTAATAAGCGATATTTAAAGAGTCGTCAAAGGTTT
>CAZMHA010000145.1:0-2084 GCA_964565985.1 uncultured Piscirickettsiaceae bacterium
CTAATGCTCCAACAGGAAAACTATTAACTTTAGAAGCAATTGAAGAAATACTTACCTACCATTCTAGTTCTGTGGTTTTGGTTGATGAAGCCTATATAGATTTTGGTGGCGATACCGCAGTATCATTAGTTGATAAATACCCTAATTTACTTGTAGTGCAAACTCTATCAAAGTCTCGCTCTTTAGCGGGTTTAAGAATTGGTTTTGCCATTGGGCATGAAAATTTAATTACCGCTTTAGAAATTGTAAAAAATAGTTTTAACTCCTACCCAATGGACAGAATAGCAATTGCAGCTGGTATTGCGGCAATGGAAGATAAAAAATACTTTGAACAAACCTGTGCATCTATAATTAACACTAGAAATAAACTGACAGAGTTTTTAGCTGCAAACAACTTTGAAGTAATCCCTTCAAAAGCTAACTTTGTTTTTGCCAAGCACCAAAATATTCCCGCTGAATATATAGCAAGCAAATTACGGGAGAAGAACATAATAGTTCGTTATTTTAATAAGCCTAGAATAAATCAATACTTAAGAATAACTATAGGAACAGAAGAACAAAGCAATTTACTTTGCAAAGCTATACAAGAAATAAACAATGAAACCAAAACATAATAACCAAGACCCTTTACATGGGATAAGCCTAAAAGAAATTGTAACTAGATTAGAGCAATATTATGGCTGGGGTGGATTAGAGCAAAGAATAAAAATAAACTGCTTTAGCTCTGATCCATCTTTAAAATCTAGTTTAAAATTTTTGCGTAAGACTCAATGGGCAAGAGATAAGGTTGAAGAGCTCTTTATTAAAACCTTTAAGAAAGCACAGGATAGTTAAGAACGATACTCTGCATTGATTTTTATATAATCGTAAGAAAAATCTGTTGTCCAAATGGTTTCACTTACTTGCCCACGATTAAGGACTATCTTTATGCTAATTTCTTCCTTATCCATTTCCTTTTGACCTGCTTGTTCAGTATAACTTTCTGCTCTACCACCATTCTCTACCAGTAGAACTTCTCCTAGATAAATTTGCAAACTACCTAAATCTAACTCTTCAATTTCTGCTCTACCTACTGCGGCAAGAATTCTACCCCAATTTGGGTCAGAGGCAAATAGAGCTGTTTTTACTAGTGGAGATAAGGCAACTGTATTCGCTATTTTTAAAGCTTCTATTGAACTACTTGCCTTTTCTACCAAAATTGTTACAAATTTAGTTGCTCCCTCGCCATCTCTAATTATTTTTTGGGCTAGATCAATCATACATTCATTAACTAATGCAGAAAATTGTTGGAAGGCTGTTGAATCAACTGAATCTATTAATGGCATATTTGCCTGTTGGGTTGCGGTAAGAGTGCAAGCATCGTTAGTTGATGTATCACCATCAACTGTAATTCTATTAAAAGATTTATTTACCGATTCATTCATTATTTTTTGTAAACATTCTTCAGTAATTTTTACATCAGAAGCAATAAAGCCCAGCATAGTAGCCATGTTTGGGTGAATCATTCCAGAACCCTTAGATATACCACTAATCGTAACTGTATGCCCATCAATATCCGCTACTTTACTATAGGTTTTGGCTACTAGATCCGTGGTTAAAATTGCTTTAGATGCGTTATTCCAGCCAGTTACAGATAGATTAGCTACTGCCATAGGTATGGCTAGTTCAATTTTATCCATAGGTAAATTCTCACCAATAACACCTGTTGAAAAAGGAAGAACTTGATTTTCATCACAGCCCAGTTCTTTTGCGACAAGTTGACAGGTTTTTTCTGCATCAGCAAGGCCTTGCTTTCCTGTTCCTGCATTGGCATTACCGCTATTGATAACTAAACCACAGATATTGTTATTGGCTTCTATAAGATTATTTTTTGCAAGTGTAACTGGTGCTGCACAAAATGCATTTTGGGTGAATGACCCAACCGTTATTGCCTCATCATTAAAATGAAAAACCAAAAAGTCATCAGTTGCTTTTTTTATTTTAGCTGCGGTTGTCCCAAGGTAAACCCCAGATATAGGATGTAAGTTCTTTATTTTTTCCATAAATTCCTCTAAACCTTCCCCCGTTTTTCGGGGGGGGGGGGG
>CAZMHA010000146.1:0-2081 GCA_964565985.1 uncultured Piscirickettsiaceae bacterium
CTTCTTCTTCTCGTACAATGTGTGATTCCCACAACTTATCGTACAAAGTCTTTCCTACCTCATCAGACATTGCTATAATTCCGCTTTTTAATCTATAATTTTTAAAACAAATATTATAGCACCACCAAGACACCCTATAAAGAAATTTAATATGAGTTATCGAGTTAAAGAAGCCTTTTATTCTCTGCAAGGAGAAGGATTTCACACCGGAAGACCTGCCGTTTTTTGTCGTTTTTCTAACTGTAATTTATGGACAGGCAAAGAAGAAGACAGAAGTGATGCCACCTGTAATTTCTGTGATACCGATTTTTTAGGAATAAACGGACAAAATGGCGGTAAGTTTAATTCTGCTGAAGAACTAGCAAAACATTTACTTAAGTTATGGCCAAATAAGAGGGTAAAGCCTTTCTTTGTATTAACCGGTGGCGAACCTTTATTACAAGTTGACCAAAATATAGTTGATACTTTTCATAACTATAATATTGAAATTGCTCTAGAAACTAACGGTACCAAAAGACCTCCTAAAAATATAGACTGGATATGTGTTAGCCCAAAACCTAATGCTCCACTTATTCTTGACTATGGTAATGAGATAAAGCTAGTTTATCCGCAAACAGAAACCCACCCCGAAGCAGTTAAAGACCTAGACTTTGATTTCTTTTATCTACAAGCAATGTTTGACTTAAATCCTAATGTATCTGATAAAAATCTTAAGCTAACCGTTGATTATTGTCTTAAAAACCCTCAATGGAACTTAAGCTTACAAACTCATAAAATATTGGATATTGATTAGATTTTACCCCCCCCCCTCTATTTTGTTAAAATTGTCATTTGGCAATTTAATTATGCTAATCCAAGAGAGATTTAAACTATGCAAGTCCAAGATATGGAAAAATTCCAACAGATATTAAACTGGGTATTTTCTTATTATGAAAAAGAATTAACTGACTTAACCTACGAAATGTACTGGAACGGCTTGCAAGAGTATTCTATTGAACAGGTTCAAGAGTCGTTTAATGCTCACCTTCAGCATCCAGAAGAGGGGAAATGGTGGCCAAAAGTTTCTGATATTATCAAAAACTGTAAGGGTAGCACTCAGGACAATGCGATGCAGGCATGGCATGAAGTAGAAACCGCCATTCGTAGCGTTGGGGCTTATCAAGATGTTGTTTTTCATGACCCACTAATTCATCAAATAATTCATAAAATGGGTGGGTGGATAGATTTTTGTGATACTCCTGATGAAAAGTCTTTAACTTTTAAAGCTATTGAATTTAAAAAGTCTTATCGTGCATTGTATGCCACACCAAAACAACTGCAACCACCAGTAGAACTAATGGGAATTGTGAACTCACAAAATAGCCGTATCAAAGGTTCAAAAAAGCAACCTCCGGTTTTAATTGGAGATGTTACACAGGCAAGAGAAGTATTAAAAAACCTAAGAAGCCCTGATAATTTAATTACGATACATCGTTCTGTAGAAAAAGCCGTTAAACAAATAAAAGACTCTAAATAATGGACTTTCAGTTTAATCAAATTATTGCCAATAAACTTTCTGTAGAAGAAGCCATTGTTTTAGGCTGGATAGAACACACTAACAAATCAAACTCTATTACTTGGCAGCAGGTAGAGGGTGCATTTTCTTTTTGGCAAGAAGAACCTTTGCACATGGTTTTTAGCCAACTACAATCTAAACAATTATTACAAGAAAAAAGAGACCCACAAGGCAACTGCATTTTTACCATAAACTTAGCAAAATACACTGAATTAACAGGACAAACTTTACAAAGTTCTCTACCTTCTGCACAGACCACTATTTTAGATACCAACTTAAAAAAACACCTTCAAAGATTTCAAAACAATGATAGTTTATTAAACAAAAAACTAACTAAAATAATATCTGACAATCATCAAGAAATGATAGCTTATGCCATTGAAGAAGGCTTAACTCTTGATCTGGCTAACAATAGTTTCGATAAGTTTTTGCACTATGTTTCATCTCATCCTGATAAATTTTGGAATACAGACTTAACTTCTTATTGGGGGTTTTGGGTTAGTAATAATTTAGATAGACAAAAAGC
>CAZMHA010000147.1:0-1150 GCA_964565985.1 uncultured Piscirickettsiaceae bacterium
TCGTAGATGAAGCAGATCGCCTACCGCAACTTAACACCATCTGGATTCCAGAAGGAGCGGACGATGTAGCAGTACGAGCAGAACTACTAAATGACTACAACCTAGAAATAGGCGCAGGTCTTGGAGCTTTTGCAGGTAAAGCATGGCGTATAGGACTAATGGGCTTCTCAGCTAAAAGAGAAAATGTACTATTCTGTTTAGCAGCTCTAAAAAAAGCACTAAACAAATAACATACTAATCCCATAAAAAAACCGCCTTTAGCATTAAATTGCTACTGGCAGTTTTTTTATGCCTAAAGTTTATCGGGGGAAAGAACCATTATTAATATCAAGGCAACTGCCATTAATATATTCTGGGGAATCGGTGGCTAGCCAATAAATTGTGTCAGCAATTTCTTTTGCAGTAGCAAAACGCCCACTAATAGTATTTTTAAGAAAACTATGTTGACGGTGTTCAGGGATATTGTTCAACATATCAGTTTGCGTAGGGCTAGGAGCAACCGCATTTACAATTACCCTACCCTCAAAAACCTTAGAAAAACTCTTAGTCGCATTAATTAACCCAGCTTTTGCCGCCGCATACCAAATATCAGGGTGACCAATCTGCCCAGCAATCGAAGCATTATTAACCACCCTACCACTTGAAGCCTTCAACTTATCTGCCAATAACCTAGTCAAAGTAACAGGAGAAATTAAATTTAAATTCAAAGAATAATCTCGTGCCTCATCAGCATAATCATCAATAGTTAAAGTTTGCAAAACACCAGCATTATTAACCAACACATCAACCTTCTCAAACGACCCGCACAAAGCCTCTAAACCAGCTATATTTGCCAAATCATATGCAACGCAACTAACATTAGCATGCCCATTAAATTCAAAGCCCGCAAAATCTCTAGCAACAACCGACACCTGCGCACCCTCCGCCACAAATAATCGACAAACTTCTAAGCCTATACCCTTGTTTCCACCAGTAATAACAATATGCTTCATAAATAAAACCTAAACAAAAAAATATAGTAACAATTTTAAATACACAATATGATTTTTTTACGGTTTTTAGGGGGGGGGGGGGGAAAAAAAAAAAAATTAAATGTATTAAATAACTTTTATAATATAAAAAAATAATTAAAAATATAAATATGTTTTAA
>CAZMHA010000147.1:1160-2064 GCA_964565985.1 uncultured Piscirickettsiaceae bacterium
TATTTATTTAATTGATTTAGGGAGTTTAGACTGGTGTTAGAAGAATTCTGTTATATGTGGAGGGGGGGGGGGGGGTAAAATACTACCATTATCTGCATATAATAACTTTTATTAACTATAAACATAGTTAAACATGTAAATATGTTGTATCTAGTTATTAATAAACATCTCTTACATAGCGTTTGGCTTTTTTTAGTTTGTTAATGTAGTCTTCAGCACCTGCTTGGTCTGTATTGCCGTGTTGCATTATTACTGCTTGAATGGCTTTGTCTACATCTTTTGCCATGCGGAAAGCATCGCCACAAATATAGAAGTATGCACCTTCTTCTAGCCATTGGTAGAATTCGGCACCTTTTTCTTTAATTCTGTCTTGTACATAGATTTTTTCGGTTTGGTCTCGTGAGAAGGCTAGGTCTAGTTTTAACATGCCTTTTTCTTGCCATGATTCTATTTGTTCTCGGTAGATAAAGTCGTTTTCGATAGTTCTATCTCCAAAGAATAACCAGTTTTGTCCTGTGGCTTTGCTAGTTTCTCTTTCTTCTAAAAACCCACGAAAAGGTGCTATTCCTGTGCCTGGTCCTACCATTATGATATTTTTACTTTTATCTTCTGGTACGGAGAATGATTTGTTTGGGGCAAAGTAGCATTGTATATCTTCGCCTTCGTTAGCTATGTCGGCAAGGAATGTTGAACATACGCCGTTATGGTCACGGCCATCTTGGTTGTATCTTACGCTACCTATGGTTAGTTGTACTTCTTCTGGGTGGGCGTTTATACTTGATGCAATGGAGTAAGCTCTGGCGGCGATTGGTTTTAGGAATGCCATAAATTCTTCTAGGCTAAATTTTGCGGTTGGGTATGCTTTTAGCATGTCTATACAGTCTTTACCGTAGATGAAGTCGTT
>CAZMHA010000148.1:0-2044 GCA_964565985.1 uncultured Piscirickettsiaceae bacterium
TTTTCTATAAACGGCCTGTAATAAAAACTGCCTATACGATTCCTTTTCAATATGTTTTGCCAAAGCTCTATCTACTTCTAAACGGGTTTTTTGTTTAGAAAAATCAACTGCATTTAATGCCTTAAAAATAAAATCATGCCTTCTTGTATAGGCTTTTGGGGCAATATCAACCACTATTAATTTACGGACTAGAAAGTCTTGATTTACGGCTAAATGCATGGCAATTTTACCACCCAAAGAGTGCCCAATTATATTAATTTTTTCTAATTGATGCTGCTGGCAATAGTTTAAAACGTCTTCACACATCACTTCCAAATCCATTTCATCATTGTGAAAACTGCGTCCGTGGTTGCGTAAATCTATTAAATGCACTTCAAAACTTTGGGCAAATTTTCTACCTAAAGTAATCCAATTAGCTCCTGAACCTAGGAAACCGTGTAGGATGAGTAAAGGTTTTCCATTGCCTAGTATTTTTGAGTGTAGAATTTGCGTCATAGTTTATATTTAGTTTAGACTAATTTGCAAAATTAAAAAGAAAATTGATTGTTGATTGAATTTGTTTGCACATATAACTAAACACAAAAGCCTTTCAATAAAGTTTACAGGTAATTTTGGGGTTATAGTACAGCAAAATCATACTAGTAAGGCTTTTATCAATCAAATGGAGGTTAGAATAAGACAGGAAAGGAAGCGTATTCCTTTCCTGTCTATTTTTAATTACATAGCATTTTTATAAATCTGAATAATATCATCTTTTGTTGCTATTCTAGGGTTGGTTAAACCACAAACATCTTTTAGTGCATTATCGGCCAGTGTTGGTAAATCTTCTTCTTTCACTCCAATCTCTTTTAACCCAGAAGGAATTCCTACATCTTTAGATAATCTTTTAATGCTTTCCAGCGCCAAATCAGCAGCTTCTATCACTGAGAGTCCTTCAATATTTTCGCCCATAGCTACTGCAATGTCAGCAAAACGATCTAGACAAGCTATCATATTAAATCTTTCTACATGTGGTAAAAGTATTGCGTTGCAGACTCCATGTGGCAAGTCATAGAAACCACCTAACTGATGAGCCATAGCATGTACATGACCCAAACTTGCATTATTAAATGCCATTCCTGCTAAAAACTCCGCATAAGCCATCTTGTCTCTACCTTCCATATTAGAACCATTGGCAACAGCAAGTCTCAAATATTTACTAATCAATTCAATGGCTTTGATTGCTGCCGAATCGGTAACAGGAGTAGCAATTGTTGATACATAGGCTTCAATAGCATGCGTCAAAGCATCCATACCCGTAGCCGCTGTTAACGAAGCTGGCATACTTACCATAAACTCTGGGTCATTTATGGAGACAGTTGGGGTTACGTGCCAATCTACTATAGCCATTTTAATATGGCGACTGGTGTCTGTTATAATCGTAAAGCGAGTCATTTCACTTGCAGTTCCAGCTGTTGTGTTTACAGCAATGAATGGTGGCATCGCATTTTTGGACCTGTCTAATCCTTCATAATCTCTAATTGAACCGCCATTAGTAGCAAGTAAACCCATTCCTTTAGCAGAATCTATAGGGCTTCCTCCACCTACTGCAATAATAATGTCGCAATTCTCTTTTTGGTAAATATCAAAGCCCTCATGAACATTCTCATCCGTTGGGTTTGGCATTACTTTATCGAAGACTACCGTTTGAACCCCTTCTTTATTAAGAATATTTATAACTTTTTCAACAATGCCGATTTTCACCAATGTTTCATCCGTTACAACTAATGCTTTTGTCCCACCAATAATCTTGGCTTGTTTTCCTACTTCAGATGCACATCCAGCACCCATTAGGTTTACTGTTGGAATAAAATAACCGTACATAAAATTACTTATTTAAGTTAACATATATCGGTTTTTTTTAATGGTATCTGCTCCATTTTCTATTGATTTCCGTTTACTACAATATACTTGTTTTCAGTTTGAGTGAGTAACAAAGTTAGAATAAAAAACACGTATTTAACTAAAAAAAACTTAAAATTTATCAACAAATCCTTCTTATACC
>CAZMHA010000149.1:0-1983 GCA_964565985.1 uncultured Piscirickettsiaceae bacterium
CAGGTTCTACAGATGGAACTTTAAATATACCTGTAGAAGATGCAACCGACATTAATGATCCTAAAAATAGCCTAAATGAACTAGACGGTTTTTCTATATCAGGAGCAATAACAGTTGAGCTATCAAAAGCAATGAAAGCTAAAACTTTAGTATCGGCAGTTAAGGTATTTAAAGTTACTACTGACCCATTAACAAAAGCTGTAACAGGAATTGATGGTTTAGCCTTAATTGATGGAGTAGATTACTTTCCTAGTTTAACTGCGGATAAAAAAACCCTAGTAATTTCACCGCTAAAACCTTTAGTTGCAAGTTCTAGTTATATGGTGGTTATTACTGATGATTTAACAGATGTAGATGGACAACCTGCGGAAGCGGGTAGGTTTTATGAATATTTTAAACTTGCAAATCCTTTAGTCGATGGAAATGGTAAAAGTCAGGTTGTTGGTTTACTTGATGCCCTTGCGGTTAAATTAGAACCAGTACGCCAACTAACCCAAGCACAGTTAGCTTCTGCGGCTTCTCAAGGTGTTGATATAAGTAAAGTAGTGATGAGCTGGACCTTTAGTACTCAGTCTACAACAACTGTTACGGATATTGTAACGACAGCAGTTACAAATACTAGCCTAGTTTTAGTAGATACTAATTTAACAACTGCAAGTGCAGGAGTACCAGGTGGTAGCGCTAAAATATTTGTAGGAACAATTACTGTACCCTATTATCAAACCGCACCTAGTCCAGCTAATCCAACAGCTCCGCTAACTTCAAAATGGCTTGATGATGTAGGAAATTCTCTGACTCCAATTTCCATTCTAGCAGGAAAAACTCCAGCAGCAGTAGATATTGATATCCCCGTAATTGCCACAACTCCTAATGCAGGTTGTAATAATTGCCCAGTAGTTATTTACCAGCACGGTATTACCTCCAACCGAGCAACAGTTTTGGCAGTTGCTGATGCCTATGCAGCCGCTGGTTTTGCCACTATTGCCATTGATTTGCCAATGCACGGTATCACCCCAACTAGCTCTGCAGAAGGGTTTAGAATAGATGGAGTAACAGAAAGAACTTTTGATTTAGATTTTGTAACACAGGCTGCAAATGGCAGTATTACGGCACTTATTCCTGATGACGTAACAGACTCTTCTGGTCGTCATTTTGTGCAACTAGGTAGTTTATTGACCACTAGAGATAATATGCGCCAAGCTATCTCTGATTTAGTGCAGTTAAAATCTTCTTTGGAAGGTGGAACAGGAATAGACTTTGATCATACAGAAGTACATTTTTTAGGGCATTCTTTAGGCGGTATGGTTGGGGCAGGTTTTGTGCGTATTGCTAGTGATTTAAAAACTGCATCTTTTGCCATGTCTGGTACACAATCCGCATATATTTTAACGAACTCTGCAACATTTGGTCCTGAAATAGCGGCAGGTTTAGCACAAAAAGGTATTCACAAGGGAACTGCTGACTTTGCCAAATTTGAGCTAGCAGCACAAACTGTAATAGATTCTGCAGACCCAATTAGTGTATTAGCAGCTATAACTGTACCGACTTTATTACTAGAAGTTGTTGGTGATGGCAATCCTGGAACGGCTGACCTGGTTATTCCTAATGCAATTGCTACTGCACCGCTGGCAGGAACAGAAGCCTGGGTTAAGGCACAGGGTTTAAATGATGTAATTGCTACTGGTGCGGTAACGGGCGGTAAAGGCATTATTCGTTTTACCGCTGGCGATCATGGCTCTATTTTAAGCCCGGCTTCTAGCCTTGTTACAACGAAAACTATGCAAGAAGCAGTGGTTTCTTTTGCGGCAACTGGAGGAACAAATATTACTGTAACAAGTGATTCAACCATAAAACAGCCATAATTTTGTTTTTTAGTAGGCGTTTTTTCCCTTTATTTAATGTCCAGTTTTTAGGGGCTTTTAACGATAATGTGTTTAAAAATGCTTTGGTTATCTTGCTTACTTTTCAGCTAGCAAAAGAGCC
>CAZMHA010000150.1:0-1942 GCA_964565985.1 uncultured Piscirickettsiaceae bacterium
GGGAGATAGGAAGAGTGAGGATTTCAAAAATCAAGCTGGCTGACCCCTTGATTCCAAAAATCAAGCTGGCTGACCCCTTGATTCTTTACTCTCGTTATTAGGTCTTCTTTTTAGTTATTGCAAGTGCAATTGCTTCGGCTACTTTTATGCCGTCTATTGCGGCGGACATTATGCCTCCTGCGTATCCTGCTCCTTCTCCTGCGGGGTAGAGTCCTTTGGTGTTGATGCTTTGATAGGTTATTCGGTCTCGCTTAATACAGACGGGTGAGGAGGTTCTGGTTTCGACTCCTGTTAACATAGCATCTGCCATGGCAAAGCCTTTTATTTTTTTGTTAAATGCGGGAATTGCTTCTAGCAGTGCTTCACGGCAGTAGGATGGTAATATTTCGGTTAGGTCGGTTAGTTTTACACCGGGCTTGTATGTAGGTTTAATATTGCCTGTTTCTGCAGATGGCTTGCCTGCTAAGTAATCACCTAGTAGCTGTGCGGGTGCATTATAGTTTTCGCCTCCTAATTTATAGGCGGCACTTTCTAGTTGGCGTTGTAGTTCTACGCCTGCCAAGGCTCCTCCGGGGTAATCTCTCGGGTCAATTCCTACTACAATGGCACTATTTGCATTGCGTTTATTGCGTAAGTATTCGCTCATTCCATTGGTTACCACTCGGTGTTCTTCAGAGGTTGCTGCCACAACTGATCCGCCTGGGCACATACAGAAACTATATACCGAACGCCCGTTTTTGCAGTGATGTACTAGCTTGTAATCCGCTGCCCCTAAAATAGGGTTGCCTGCACTTTTGCCAAACATTTCTGCATCAATTAAGGCTTGATTATGTTCTATACGAAAGCCGATAGAAAAAGATTTAGCTTCAATATATACGCCTGTTTTTTCAAGCATTTCAAAGGTATCTCGTGCGCTATGCCCTGTCGCTAATGCAATATGTTGAGCTTGAATGCTTTGCCCGTCTGCTAAGCTAAGCCCTGTTATTTGACCGTTATCAATCTGTAATTTATCTACCCGTGAGTTAAAACGAATTTCTCCCCCAAGTTCAATAATTTTGGCGCGCATGTTTTCTACCATGCTGACTAATTTATAGGTGCCTATGTGTGGTTTACTAACATATAAAATCTCATCTGGAGCACCTGCATCTACAAAATCTTGTAGCACTTTACGCCCATAATGTTTTTTATCTTTAACTTGTGTCCACAGTTTACCGTCCGAAAATGTGCCTGCACCGCCTTCACCAAACTGTACATTAGATTCGGTATTTAAGCCTTCTTTTGAACGCCAAAATCCAAAGGTGTCCTTGGTGCGTTCCCGCACTTTTTTGCCACGGTCAAGAATAATGGGGTTAAAGCCCATTTCTGCCAATACAAGCCCAACAAAAATCCCACAAGGACCAAACCCGACTACTACAGGGCGTTCTTTCAAGTTCTCAGGTGCGCGGACAACATATTGGTAAGTCATGTCTGGGGCAACTCTAATGTTTTGATTGTTTTTATTATTTTCAAGCACTGCTTTATCATTATTAGTGCTTGCATCAATCGTGTATAACAGGCTAATGTTGTTTTTATTGCGGGCATCAACACCACGCCTAAAAACAGTAAAATCAACGAGTTGGTCGTTATTAATTAATAGGGCAGATAAAATTTCTTGTTTAAGTTGCGCATCATCATGCTCAAGCGGAAGCTTTACATTGGTAATTCGTAGCATTGGCTATCCAAAGTTATAGGCTAGTTAGTCATAAAAGAATCTCTGAATCTTAGCAGAAATTGAGGCTATATAATAAAGAAATAAAATGAATAAATAAGATGGCGTTTATCTTGAAAAATAGTACCACAGAAACACTAGCTTTTATTTTTGCAATCTATATACTACCCATTTTAGCAGGGTTGTAGGGGGGGGGGGGGGGGAAAAAAAAGTTGTGGAAAAAAAAAAATTCTA
>CAZMHA010000151.1:0-1906 GCA_964565985.1 uncultured Piscirickettsiaceae bacterium
TATTGGGGGTTAATCTCAAGACCGAAGAACGATCTTAAGACTATCTGCCTATTTGACTGTTTTATTCCCTAATTTGCAAGTAAATTTGTGGGGAATTTATAAGCTTTATCATCAATTCCTATTGCTTCCAAAACGGTTTTGCAACTTCAACAGTAACTTGCTCGGCTGTAATGCCTATATCTGCAAGCATTCTGGCATCAAGTTTTGCTAGTTGCTTTCTTTGTCTTGATCTATTTTCCCAAGTTTTAACTTTGGCAATAATTTGCTGAAAAGCAAAACCTTTTGGTGTTTCACAAGTAGACAAGTACTTTGAAATATTGTTTTGTTGGTTGTTTTCTAATGATTCGATGTAAACTGACATAACGTGCCTCCTGATTAATATAAGTTGAGGCTCTTGAGTTTCCAAGAGCCTCTTTGGTATGAAGTACCCCCTACAGGTATCCATGAACGTATTAAGCGCTTAGCCTAAAAAACTATCCAATCGTATTATCAGAGGGGGTTAAGCCTGATACTATTGGTAAAGATAGTGCTGTAATAGAGGAGCAAAAGTAATGAAAAGCAAAAAAAATAGATACTTAAATGATTTCGTAGTAAATGATTGCTGCATTCAGAGTAAAGATACTTTTACCGTTACCGCAACAAAAGAAACAGATAAAGATATTTGGACAGAATGGCCTAATGCTCATATAGTTTCTTACTATTTTGATGATGCTCTAGCTGGTGATCATGACCCTTGGGGGGGTGCGCTATTTGAGAAAGATAATTTAAAATGGCCTAAAATCGTTCACATAAATAAAACTACTTATTTGGTTTTAGACAATGAAGGACGTGTATATTACTCAAGTTTTGGGAAGAATAATAAATATAGAGAAAAACAAATCCCCCCCAACCTAACGGCCAGCATAGAAAATATCCATAACATCCATGGCACAATCTATGCTGTTGGTATCAACCGTGCTGTTATTAGACGAGAAGGTCGAGATAAGTGGACTTTAATATCCAAGGAAATAAAAGAACAAGCAGAGGAAAAACTAGATGTTTTTCAAGCAGGCTTTAATAGTATTGATGGGTTTAACTCAACCTCAGACCTTTATGCAGGGGGTGGTCATAGCGATATGTGGCATTTCGACGGCAAGGTCTGGAGAGGCATTGACATACCTGTATTAAGAATGCGCATTGCTGCTGTAGTATGTGCTGGAGATGAACAGGTCTATGCCGTAGGGCGCTTTGGCACCATAGTACAGGGACGAGGGGACCGCTGGAAGGCAATTAAGCAAGACTTAACCCAATCAGATTTTACTGATGCTGCTTGGTATGAAGACAGGCTCTACCTTTGCACCACTAGCAATTTATATGAATTAAAAGATGGAGAATTAAAAGAAACCAACTTCAACTCAAATGAAATACCTTTCACATTCGGGCATCTTTACGCCAATGATGGTTTATTAATGTCCGCAGGAGAGTACTCCATTGCTATCTACGACGGCAAAGAATGGAATGTATTGCACGGCGCCTCATCGTATACATAGCAACTTGAAACAACCGTACTATCTAAAATGCTAGATAATGCAGAAAAAAAGACGTAATAAAAAATATGTGAGGCTAAATTATAGTTTTTTGTTATAATTAACCAAGTAATCATCAATCAATTTAGACTTTAAACTCTTCGTTATTCCTTGGTGTATTTTTGTGAGTTTTTTAAGTTGAGAGAATACACCTCCGTCCAGTGAATTTGTAGTGTTTGGCATCTTCAATTTTGGGTAGTTTTTATAGGTAAAAAGAAAGGGTAAATTTCTTCTCAAGCTTCTATATGCAGCTACTAACTTTCTATGCGTAAAATATTCTTTACCGGTAGTTGGATTAATGCTTTTTTCATTTAGAAACTCTTCATGCTTTATATAC
This sequence comes from uncultured Piscirickettsiaceae bacterium, assembly GCA_964565985.1. Lineage (GTDB taxonomy): Bacteria > Pseudomonadota > Gammaproteobacteria > Thiomicrospirales > Thiomicrospiraceae > Hydrogenovibrio. The sequence continues at coordinate 1,903 of CAZMHA010000151.1, forward strand.
CAGT
>CAZMHA010000152.1:0-1833 GCA_964565985.1 uncultured Piscirickettsiaceae bacterium
TGCTAAAGCAAAAACTCGCGCCTCTTTTAGCAACTGGTGATGCTTGTAGTTAGCTCTAAATAGAAATCGGATATAAAAGTGGGAATAAGGGAAAATCAGAAAATAGGTAGCATCAAAACGTTTATTGAGCGGATTGAAAGACTTGAACTCGATAACCCATCTGATTCTGTATATTACTTTCGTGGTCATTCAGATCATAAAGGATTTATGCTCACCCCTTCTATCTACAGAGAAGAGGAATGGATAAATAACGAACACCGAATGTATCGTGAAATCATAATGAAATGCCCAAATGATTTCAGTCAAATTAAAACCGCCTTTGAAAAACTGGTAAAAATGCAACATTATTCTTTGCCAACCCGCTTGCTGGATTTAACTGCTAATCCACTGGCAGCATTATTTTTTGCGGTAAATGAAAATCCAGATAAGGATGCAGAAGTTCTAATTTTTAAAGTGCCAAAGAAAGAGGTCAAATATTACGATAGTGATACTGTAAGTATTCTTACTAACCTTGCAAAAAGACCAAAAGGTTTTGAAATTCAAAGCATCAAAAGACAAAGTAAAAAAAAATTTAATAAGAAAGAACAAATTGCTTATCTACTGCATGATATAAGGGAAGAGAAGCCTTATTTTTTACCTCTCATAGTTGAAAGCGATATTGAGTCAGTTGTTTGCGTAAAGCCAAAGTTAGATAATCCGAGAATTATTAGGCAGGATGGAGCCTTTTTTGTTTTTGGTATTGATGAAAAGAAAACTGAATCTGCGAGAGTCCCTGACTCGTATCGGTTCTCAATTGAAGATAAAAACTCTTCTAATCAAGAACCATATCAATTAATTATTAACAAATCAGGTAAAAATAAGATTCTTGGTCAGCTAGCCACTCTCGGAATAAATGAGGCAACAATGTTCCCAGAAATTGACTCAGTATCAAAATATATCAAAGAGTCATTAAAGAAAACAAAAAAGGGGTAAGTACCCTTTTATTTTATTTTCTAGTAAAAACAAAGGCTTATATTTTTAAAAAACACCTAACAAGCAGGTGCAGTGGACGTTGCTACGCAACGCAACTGACCTAAATCGTTATACGCTAAAAAATAATGGAGTATCAAATTGAAAGGTAAGAACATCACACCATTTTTGAATGGAGATGCATTTAATTGCGTGAGTTGCCATGTTTATACTAAACAGCACTGGTACTTCATGCAAGGATCCACTGGAGCTGATGGTTTTGGTGAACAGAAGCAAGACCATCGTTTTCGTATTTCATATTGTGAGCATTGCCGCTTCCCCACAATTTGGCACGGCGAGTCCATTATATTTCCACTAAACCTGTCAGCTGAACCTCCAAACGAAGATTTACCTGAAGAGATTAAAAAAGACTATGAAGAGGCAAGGTCTATTTTTAATCTTTCCCCCAGAGGTGCTGCAGCTCTACTGAGGTTAGGAGTTCAGAAACTATGCGCTCATCTTGGTCAGCCAGGTAAGAATATTAATGCCGATATAAAGGCTCTAGTTGCCGCAGGTCTTCCTCATAAAGTACAGGAGGCACTAGACAGCGTGAGGGTCATTGGTAATGATGCTGTTCATCCCGGCACCATTGATCTTAATGATGATCGAGACACCGCAAATCAACTGTTTAGGCTAGTCAATTTTATCGCCCAAAAAATGATTACCGAACCTAAGGAAATTGATGCTATATACAACAATCTTCCAGCGGGAAAGCTCCAAGGTATCAAAGATCGGGACGGAGTGTAGGTATGCGTATAACAAGGCAAATTCACTCGGACGGCAAAAAGCGCCGCTCCTTCGTCGCTCTGCTTTTTGCCGCCGGTG
>CAZMHA010000153.1:0-1829 GCA_964565985.1 uncultured Piscirickettsiaceae bacterium
AGTAACTTCCACATAAATTATCTCTGAATTACCTGATTTTTAAAGAACTGCTTCTCACTTAAAAAGACATACATTTAATTAAGCTAGCTGTGCATTGTAGTTTTAATCACACGCTTTCGTCAAGCTTTATTTTAGGTGAAATTAAAGATGTTTAAATTAACTAAAAAAACGGTTAGTTAGTTATGGTTTCCTTAGAAAGGTACGATTCATAACTACCTTGATAGAAATTGAAACTATCTTCTTTCATCTCTAGTACCTTTGTAGCCAGTGAGGATACTAATTCTCGGTCATGAGAAACAAAAATAAGAGTTCCTTCGAAGTTTTCTAATGCTAGGTTTAGAGATTCTATCGATTCCATGTCTAAATGGTTAGTTGGCTCATCCATTATTAATATATTTGGCTTTTGTAGCATTAGTTTTCCAAACAACATCCTTCCTTGCTCTCCTCCTGAAAGAACTTTTACTGATTTTTTTATGTCTTTTTGTGAGAATAAAAGCCTACCTAAAACTCCTCTGATTACTTGCTCGTCATCTGCGGGTGCTTTCCATTGGGTCATCCAATCAATAAGGGTCATTTCTTCTTCAAAATCTTGGGTATGATCTTGTGCGTAGTAACCTATTTTGGAATTTTCAGACCATTTTATTTTTCCTGAATTTATGTCGGTGTCCCCAACAAGGGATTTTAGAAAAGTTGTCTTCCCTGACCCATTTGCACCGATAACGGCTAACTTTTCTCCAACTTCTAGCATTATATTCATATTGTTAAAAACTTCGTTTTTTTCATAAGATTTAGATACTTTTTCCATTTCTAAAGCTAATCTAAATAGTTTTTTACCCTGTTCAAAACGAATAAATGGATTTACTCGACTTGATACTTTAACCTCTTCAAGTTCTATTTTATCAATTAATTTTGCTCGAGAAGTTGCTTGCTTTGCTTTTGATGCATTTGCAGAGAACCTACTAACAAAACTTTTTAAATCATTTATCTGATTTTGTTTTTTAGCATTATCTGTCAACAATCTTTCTCTTGCTTGTGTTGCTGCAAACATGTATTGGTCATAGCTACCAGGGTAAAGTCTTAATTCGCCATAATCTAAGTCTGCCATGTGTGTACAAACTGAGTTTAAGAAGTGCCTATCATGAGAAATTATAATCATGGTTGATTTTCTTTCATTTAAAATAGTTTCTAGCCAACGAATGGTGTTGATGTCTAGGTTGTTGGTCGGCTCATCTAGTAACAAAATGTCTGGATCAGAAAACAGGGCTTGAGCAAGCAAAACACGCAGTTTCCAACCAGGGGCTACATCGGACATTGGACCTAAATGTTGCTCAACAGGAATTTCTAGACCTAGCAATAGTTCTCCTGCTCTAGATTCTGCAGTGTAGCCATCCATTTCACCAAATTCTACTTCTAGATGAGCAACTTTAATTCCATCTTCTTCAGTCATCTCTGCTAATCCATAAATTCTATCGCGTTCTTTTTTTACTTCCCAAAGTTGTGGATTACCCATAATAACTGTATCAACTACGGTGTAGCCTTCATACGCAAATTGGTCTTGGCTTAACTTACCAACAACATCATCTGGATCAGTCATAACATTACCAGCCGTCGGCACTAAATCTCCGCCTAGAACTTTCATAAAGGTTGATTTTCCGCAACCATTCGCGCCAATTAGACCAAAACGATTGCCGCTGCCAAACTTTACTGAGATATTTTCAAAAAGAGGTTTTTCACCAAACTGCATGGTGATATTAGAAGTAGAGATCAATTAGTCATCCTTAGAATTAGCTTTTTTACAGACACTTAACGTTATACATCTTTTTATGTCT
>CAZMHA010000154.1:0-1811 GCA_964565985.1 uncultured Piscirickettsiaceae bacterium
TAAAACAAATGCTCGGACTCGTAAAGGTCCAACAAAGCATATTAAACGATAAGCATAAAAGAGAATATTTATGGCAAAAGCAAACACTCGTTCTAAAAAGAAGGTAAAACAGGTTGTAACTGATGCAGTTGCACATGTTCATGCTACTTTTAATAACACTATAGTGACTATTACAGATAGGCAAGGAAATGCTGTCTGCTGGGCAACAGCAGGTGGGAGTGGTTTCCGTGGTTCTCGTAAAAGTACGCCTTTCGCAGCGCAAGTTGCGGCAGAGCGTGCCGGCCAAATGGCAACAGAATTTGGTGTTAAAAACATGGATGTCATGGTAAAAGGACCTGGTCCTGGGCGTGACTCAGCAGTTAGAGGCTTAAATAGTGTTGGATTTAAAATTACATCAATTGCTGATGTAACTCCAATCCCACACAATGGTTGTCGTCCACCTAAGAAACGTCGCGTTTAAAATTTAGAGGTAGAAAATGGCTAGGTATATTGGTCCAAAATGTAAACTTGCTCGTCGTGAAGGAACTGATTTATTTTTGAAAAGTGGTGTTCGTAGCATCGAATCAAAATGTAAAATTGATCAGTTACCTGGACAACATGGTGCAGGTCGTAAGCGTGTAACAGAATATGGTACACAGCTAAGAGAAAAACAAAAAGTTCGTCGTATTTACGGTGTTCTAGAAAAAAAATTCCGTTCATATTACAAAGAAGCTGATCGTCGTAAGGGTTCAACAGGTGTTAACTTGTTGCAACTTCTAGAGACTAGATTAGATAATGTTGTTTATAGGATGGGATTTGCTTCAACTCGTGCAGAAGCACGACAGCTTGTTTCGCATAAAGCTATTCAAGTAAACGGTAGTTCAGTTAACATTCCTTCTTATGACGTGAGTGCTGGAGATACTGTAAGTGTTAGAGAGAAATCTCGTAATCAGTCAAGAATAGCAGTATCTCTTGAGTTCAATGCTCAAACAGGTAATGTTAGTTGGGTTGATGTTGACACTTCTAAGTTTGAAGGGGTATTTAAAACTGTTCCTGATAGAGCTGACTTGTCTGGCGATATTTCAGAAAACTTGATTGTTGAGTTATATTCTAAATAATCCATAAAGAGACCATGGGCAACTAAGAGGCATACATTAGGCTGATAAATAATTGGCTTAATAAATATTTTTAGTTGGTTGATGTTTTCTTAACTACCATTTATTAACGGAGATACTTTCTAATGCAAGATATGTTAGAGCAACTACTGACCCCGCGTCAGGTAGATATCAAACAAATTAATGATTTTCATAGCCGTGTAACTTTAGAGCCTTTAGAAAGAGGTTTTGGACATACGCTTGGTAATGCCTTAAGAAGAATTCTTTTATCATCAATGCCTGGAGCAGCGATTGTAGAAGCTAAAATGGATGGCGTATTGCATGAATATTCTTCTATTGAAGGTGTTCGTGAAGATGTGCTTGAAATTTTACTTAATTTAAAAGAAGTTTCGATTAAATTAAATGAAACTTCTGAAGCTGAATTGACTTTATCTAAGACTGGACCTGCTGTGGTAACTGCTGCAGATATTCAGTTAAACCATGATGTTGAGATAATGAACCCTGACTTAGTTATAGCTAACTTAGCTGATGGTGCAGTACTTTCAATGACTTTGAAAGCTGAAAAGGGTATGGGGTATAGAGCTGCAACACAAAATGCAGAAATAGACTCTTCTACCATTGGTATATTGAAGTTAGATGCAAGTTTTAGTCCTGTGCATACTGTTAGTTATGAAGTTCAAAATGCTCGTGTTGAACAAAGAACAAACCTTGATAAGT
>CAZMHA010000155.1:0-1793 GCA_964565985.1 uncultured Piscirickettsiaceae bacterium
TCTTGACATATCAACCCCCTAAGCTACTAAACAAATGATTTCGCCACCAACACCAGCTTGGCGAGCAGCACGGTCAGACATTACGCCTTTAGAAGTTGACACTACTGCAACCCCTAAACCACCAATAACTTGTGGTAACTCATTTTTATTCTTATAAACACGCAAACCAGGACGACTAACTCTCTTAATCATCTCAATTACCGGCTGTCCTTCAAAATACTTCAGGGCAACAAATAACTCAGGCTTACCGTTATTCTCATTAATACTGTATGCACTTACATACCCCTCATCAGCTAACACTTTTGCAAGTGCTACTTTAGCTTTTGAAGAAGGCATCATTACGCTATCGTGCCCAGCCATTTGGCCATTACGAATGCGAGTTAACATATCAGCTATCGGATCAGACATACTCATAAATAATTATCCTACCAGCTTGCTTTTCTTAAACCAGGAACATCACCCTTCATAACCAACTCTCTTAGCATGTTACGCGATAAACCAAATTTTTTATAAACACCATGAGGGCGTCCAGTTAAACGACAACGGTTTCGTTGACGCACTGGTGATGCATTTCTAGGAAGCTTCATCAGCTCATCCATTGCATTCATACGCTCATCATAATCTAGAGAAACATCAACCGACTTTTTTTTAAGCTCTGCTCTTTTTGTAGCGAACTTAGCAACAGTCTTAGCGCGTTTCTTTTCTCTTTCAATCATTGATTGCTTAGCCATTAGAGACCTCTATTACTTTTTAAAAGGGAAGTTAAAAGCTTCTAAAAGAGCTTTTGCTTCATCATCAGAAGAAGCTGTTGTAGCAAAACTAATATCCATTCCACGAATCTTGTCAATCTTTTCAAACTCGATTTCAGGGAAAATTATTTGCTCTTTAATACCTAGGTTATAGTTTCCGCGACCATCAAATGCCTTAGCATTTAAACCACGAAAATCTCGAACCCTAGGTAACGCAACATTAATTAAGCGGTCAAGAAATTCATACATCTTCTTGCCACGCAAAGTTACTTTACAACCAACAGGATAACCATCTCTCACTTTAAAACTAGCGACAGACTTACGAGCTAAAGTCTTTACAACTTTTTGCCCAGTAATAGCTTCCATGTCTGAAACAGCACTATCTAGAACCTTCTTATCTCCAATAGCTTCACCAACACCCATATTAACCGTAATTTTGGTTAACCTTGGTGCCTGCATTGAAGATTTATAACTAAACTTTTTTACCAAGCTTGGTAAAACCTGATCTTTATAAATTTTTTGTAGTCTTGCCATATCTAAACCTTACCTTAAGCCCCGACCACTTTGCCGTTAGATTTGAAAAAACGCACCTTAGCGTTATCTTCAACTCTCACGCCAATGCGGTCAGCTTTTTTTGTCTCAGGATTGTATAAAGCAACATTAGAAGAATCAATCGGCATTTCTTTAGAAACGATACCACCTTGCTCTCCTGTTTGAGGATTGCCTTTTGTATGTTTCTTTACCAAATTAATCCCATCCACTAGAAGCTTACCATTTTGCATAACATCAGCAACTGAACCCAGCTTGCCTTTGTCTTTACCAGCAACAATAATAACCTCATCACCTTTCTTTAGACGATTCATCATTAATTCCTTATAAAACTTCTGGTGCCAGAGAAACAATCTTCATAAACTGATCGTTTCGTAACTCACGAGTTACTGGCCCAAAAATACGAGTTCCTACTGGCTCTAGCTTTGGAGTAAGAATAACAGCAGCATTGCCATCAAACTTAATCTTAGAACCATCCGAGCGCCTTACTCCTGC
>CAZMHA010000156.1:0-1791 GCA_964565985.1 uncultured Piscirickettsiaceae bacterium
GATCATGCTGTTGAGTTCTGTCCACTAGAGCATATTGATACACCCAACCAACTCCAGAAGCATCAGGGCCCAAACTTGGTTGCACCCCCGCAGGAAGCTGTGCTTTTACCTGATTTAAATACTCTAAAACCCTAGCTCTTGCCCAATAGGGATCGGTGCCATCTTCAAATAATACATAAATAAAGGAGTCACCAAAAAAGGAATAGCCTCGAACCGCTTTAGATTTTGGTACTGACATCATTAAACTAGAAATAGGATAGGTAACTTGATCCTCTATAACCTGTGGAGTCTGCCCTGCAAATGAAGTTTTAATAATTACCTGTACATCAGATAAATCTGGAATAGCATCTAATGGTGTTTTTTGAAAAGACTGCCAACCCCAAATGGCTATGACCAAACTAAGTAGTAAAACTAATAGCCTATTTTGAATAGAAAGTTCGATAATTTTATTAATCATACCCCCCCCTATTTATTTACTTGTGAAGTTAATAAACGACGAAGATTGGTTTGGATTTGGCTTTCAGAATCAATTAAAAACTGCCCAGAAACCACGATTTTATCACCTTCACTTACTCCAGAATAGATTTCAACAATATCACGGCTAACCATGCCCGTAATTACCTGAACTATTTTAAAACGACCATTTTCCTGCTGAACTACTACCCTTTTTTCTTCACCATCATCAATAATTGCTTCTTGTGGAATTGCTAATATATTTTTTTTAGGTCCGCCATAAATTTCTACATCTACAAGCATATTGGATTTTAACAAGCCTTCTTTATTAATGACTGGTAGCCTTATTTTTAAGGCTTGAGTTTTTATATCAGTAGTAGGATAAATATAATCAATTTGGCTTTCCCAGCGTTTATTTGGTACAGAATCCGTTTCAATATTCACGCTTAAACCTTTTCTTACCCACTGTTGTTGCAAGGGTAAAACTTCTGCATCAACCCAAACTTGAGCATAGTTTTCTATCTTCATTAGCCTAGTTTGGCGTTGAATAAACATACCATTTTGTACAATTAAATCTATAGCTACCCCGCTTTGTGGAGCATAAAAAGGCACATCATTAATTACTTTTTTATCGCGTTCAATAATAGCCAGCACAGAATCTGCAACTCCCAACAATCGCAAACGGTTTCTTGCCGCCTCCAATAGTGGCTTTGCTTTAGAACCTTTTCGTTTTACATTCTGCACAGCAAGCAATAAATCCTGTTGGGCAGAGACCATTTCTGGAGAATAAAGTCGATATAGTAACTTGCCCTTCTCGATATAATCGCCCTCACTTGCAACACCCAAGTCGCTCAACCAACCAATAGTTCGTGGATGAATATGTACCACAAAATTTTTATCTGCAACCACTCGACCAAAAGTAGGAATATACTTCCAAAGAGTGGTTTTTTGCACCTTAATAGTGCGAATAGCTAAGCCTTGTTTTAAACCATCTGCTCCTGTTTGTTTCACGCCAATAGTAGGGGATTCAGCAGAAAGGTCAAATTTTTGTTTCACCAAATCCATACCACAAATTGGGCAAGATCCTTCATGATCGCGCACAATTTGCGGGTGCATAGGGCAAACATATTTAAATAACGTTGTTACTTCACCACCAAATTCAGGCAAAGCATTTTTACTATGGTCATGGTTATAACTTTCATCGGTAACTGCTGCAAATACAGTAGCTGAAAAGTTTAAAAGTACGATTAATAATAGAGACTGCATATGCAACTCCTCTGTTTAAATTTTTTAATTTCCCGATCGCGGGGGGGGGGGGGGGAAAAATTTAAGTTTTGA
>CAZMHA010000157.1:0-152 GCA_964565985.1 uncultured Piscirickettsiaceae bacterium
TAAACAAGAATATTTAAAAATGAAAGCCCCTTTTTCTAAATAAAACTAAATAAAAATAAGGTAAACCACTAGTAAACATCAGGTTTTTACCCCCCCCCCCCCCTAAAAATAAAAAAAAAAAATTGGGGTAGGCAATGTTGGTTTTTCCGTTT
>CAZMHA010000157.1:162-1780 GCA_964565985.1 uncultured Piscirickettsiaceae bacterium
TAAAATTTAAAAGCCTTTTTCTATAGAAAAATAAAAAAAAAATAAATAAAAACAAAGTTAAAAACTTGTTTTTTTCCCCCCCCCCCCCCCTTGTAAAACCAGAAATAGGCAAGGGGGAAGGAAGGTTGTTTTTTTCTTCTGTATTTAGCTTTTTAGTAAGTTTTCAGTAAGAGCTATTTTTATTCCTGTAGTTAATAGTGTAAGTTCGTCTTGGGTGATATTGAAAGCGGGCAGGGTATAGATTAGTTTGCCAAACGGACGAATCCAAATCCCATTTTCTAAGCCTGTTTGTTGGATTTTGTTAGCTAAACTTTCATCTGCTAACTCTACTACTCCAATCGCGCCTAATACTCTTACATCTTTTATTCCCGATACTTCTTGAAGGGGTAGTAGTTCACTTATAAAATGTTGCTCGATGCGTTTAACATTTTTTTGCCAGGCAGAATTTAGTAACACTTTTATATTCGCAATCGCCGCACTACAAGCAAGTGGGTTTGCCATAAAGGTTGGCCCATGAGCTAAAATTCCTGGCTTACCTTTACTAATTGTTTGGCTTATTTTTTTGGTAGTTATGGTGGCAGCTAAAGATATATGCCCGCCAGTAAGGGTTTTACCAAGCGTCATTATGTCTGGGCAAATGTTAGCCCATTCGCAAGCAAACAATTTTCCTGTTCTACCAAATCCTGTCGCAATTTCATCTAGTATTAGTAGTGTGTCGAATTCATCGCACAGTTTTCTTAGTTGTTTTAAATAGTCAGGGCGATAAAACCTCATTCCTCCTGTTCCTTGAACAATCGGTTCAATAATTATTGCTGCAATATGGCATTGTTCATTATCTAAAATATCTCGCAGAGCTTTAATATCTTCATTGTTTGAGTCTATTGAAAAACCCATTTCTGGTGCAGGGGCAAAATAATGTTGGGTAATGGAGTCTTTAAATAGGCTATGCATGCCATTAACAGGGTCACAAACCGCCATTGTGGCAAAAGTATCACCGTGATAACCATTTTTAACTGTAAGTAGTTTGTTTTTTTGGGTTTGTTGTTTGGCAGCCCAATATTGCAAAGCCATTTTAATAGCAACTTCAACCGCAACCGAGCCAGAATCAACAAAAAAAACTTTATCCAGTGGTTTGGGGGTGATGTCAATTAACTGCTTGGCGAGCTCTATCGCTGGTTGATGCGTTAGCCCACCAAACATTACATGAGGCATAATATCCAATTGTTGGTGCATAGCCTTAACTATTTCAGGATGATTGTAACCATGTAAAGTGGACCACCAAGAGGACATGCCATCAACTACTTCGCTATCATCGGCAAGGGTTATGATAGAGCCTTGAGTTTTTTTAACACCTATTGCAGGAATGTCAGCGGGCATTTTTGCATAGGGATGCCAAATATGGTTTTGATCATAGTTGAGCAGTTCTTGCCAGTCATTCATAAGTTCATCTTTTAGTGTTTTTTAGTTAAAAATATATAATCCTAGCTATTTTGACAAATTTATAAGGAGGGGGGGTGGTTTTTTCATAATATTTATCATTTATTACTTGACACCTTATATAAATTCTTTAGAATACGCCCATTCAATTAGGAGGGTTTCCCGAGCGGCCAAAGGGGGC
>CAZMHA010000158.1:0-1777 GCA_964565985.1 uncultured Piscirickettsiaceae bacterium
TAGTATTGGTAGTAATTAAAATATTATTATGTTGTGAGATGTGTTTAGCTAGTTGTTCAACAGATTTTACTTCACCAACAGAGGCACAATGTATCCAGATAGGTTCTTTTAAATTAAAGTTTTGATAACCAAAGCCAAACCGTTGGCTAATATAACCCCATTGTTTTTTGCTGCTAAGGAGTAGATAGATAGTTACTACAGGCAATAATAATCGAATTAATAATTGGTATATAAACATAGTTTAGTTATTACTTTTTAATCTGTACCTCCCCCCGCAAATAAGGAGATGTTAGGATATATTAATGCCCAGTTTTAAGTAGTGCTTCCATTATTTCTATATCACCTGGCAAATCCACTTCTGGCGAGTCATATTTAGTTTCTATCACTTTAATTGGCATAGCATTTTCCAAAGCTCGCAATTGTTCTAGCTTTTCTATGTCTTCTAACTCACTAATCGGCAGGGCGTTAAAGGCATCAACAAAGTTTTTTGTATAGGCATAAATTCCTAGGTGTTTAAAAGAATCATGATCCCAGTAATCTCTACCATGAGGAATAGTCGCTCGTGAAAAGTATAGTGCCATGCCGTTTTTATCAGTTACTAGTTTGACATCTTTAGGGCTAGTAATTTCGGCTTCATTAACAATTTTAAAAGACAGGGTAGACATTTCAAACTTGCCTTTGTATTCACCTGATTTAAATGGTGAAATAACATCTTCAATTGATTGTGCATGAATTAGAGGTTGGTCGCCTTGTACATTTACGATTAAATCATCATCATGTAGTTTAAGTATTTTGGCAGCTTCGGCAATTCTATCCGTACCTGATTGTGCTTCTGGCGGTGTCATTATTACCTTGCCAGCAAAGCCTTCTACCGAAGTTTTAATTCGTTCATCATCGGTGGCAACAAAAATATCGTCGATCCCGTCTGCTTTGGAAACTCTTTCTACCACATGTTGAATCATCGGTTTATTGTCGATGATTTTTAGTGGCTTGCCAGGTAGGCGAGAAGACCCATAGCGTGCTGGAATTATAACTATAACTTTCATTTACATTCTCTTGAATAGGCTTTTTAATAGTTCAGGGGTTACTTTTTGTTGCCAATCAGGGCCATAAACATTATCCCAAAGAGGAGCCATACCAGAGGAGACTTGAATCATCTTGTCCATCTGTTCATCAGTTAGATTAGCACAGACATTTTGAGGGATTTTGATGTTGTGTTTTTTTTACCATCTTACGGAAAATCTCTACACCTTCAGGGTAAAAGTCTTCAAGCACATCAAAGACAATACAATTACCTATGCCGTGGTGAAAGCCTAACACATAGGATAAGCCGTAAGAAAGAGCATGACAAGCTCCTACTTGGCTATAAGCAATAGATTGCCCTCCCATATAAGATGCCATCATTAGCTTTTCGTCAGAGTCCGGATGGTCTTCTAAAAATACTTGGTTACAGAGGTCTAAAGATTTTTCACCAAATGCACGAGCAAATTCATTAATGTATGTACCATTAAGAGCTTCAACATTGTGAATATAACAATCCATACCAGTATAGAACCACTGGTCTTTATTAACCCCAGTAACTAAGTCTGGGTCCATAATTATTTGGTCAAATACTGTATAGTCGGAGTTCATGCCGAGTTTTCTTTCAGGACCAGTTAATACTGTAGTTCGAGAGGCTTCTGCACCCGTCCCTGAAATAGTTGGTATTCCAATATGATGAACCGCTGGTTTTTTAATTAAATCCCAACCTTGATAAGAGGCAGAACCACCTTCATTA
>CAZMHA010000159.1:0-1757 GCA_964565985.1 uncultured Piscirickettsiaceae bacterium
AGAAGGGTGGTTCTATTCACCGTCTTGAAGATTGGGGTCGTCGTCAATTAGCTTACTTAATCAACAAAGTTCACAAAGCACATTATATTTTAATGAATATAGAATGTACTCAAGAAGCTCTAGATGAAATAGAAAACCTATTTTATTACAGCGATGCAGTGCTTCGTAACATGGTTATTAAACGAAAAGAAGCAATTACAGAACCTTCTGTAATGATGGATCAAAAAGGAGATAAACGTGGCAAGTAGAGGATTTGGAAGAAAAAAATTCTGTCAGTTTACTGTTGACGGAGTTAAAGAAATAGATTTTAAAGATTTAGATACTTTAAAAAAATATGTAACAGAAACAGGTAAAATTGTTCCAAGCCGTATTACTGGAACTAAAGCTAGATATCAACGCCAACTTGCAACAGCAGTTAAGCGTGCAAGATATATTGCTTTGTTACCTTATACAGATCAACACAAATAAAATTAAGAACAAATAATAGATATGTTATTCGTTGCTAAATATACTATGAAAGGCCCTAATCAAGCTTTGTTAGCAGCACTTTTACTGTCTGTGCTAAGTATTTGGTTTGCTCCTTTCGGATTGTTATTAGGTGCGGTGATTGCCCTAGTAACTCTTAGAGTAGGCGAGATGGAAGGCTTTAAAACCCTTGCTGTAGCAGTGGTGGCAAACCTTGTAATATCAACTTTTTTACTAGGTAGTTCGCTACTTAGTTTAGTTGCAGTTTTTGAGTATATGCTACCGATTTGGTTAATTGCCCTGGTGTTAAGAAAAACCAATTCTTTAGCCAGCGCAATTCACCTATCAATGTTAATGGCAGGGATAGCTCTAGTAGGGTTTCATGTTGTTGTCGGCGATACAGTAGTATGGTGGCAGGAAGTGTTTAACTCCCTTCTTCTTCCAATAATGGAACAGGCAGAAGTTAATATTTCTAGCGAAGTGATTGAAAACATTGCTAAGATAGCAACCCTGGTGTTAGCTGTTTCAGCAGTGTTTTTATGGGTTTCAATTACCTTTATTGCCCGTTGGTGGCAGGCGCAGCTGTATTACCCTGGTAGGTTTAGTAAAAACTTTTATCAGATTCGTCTACCTACTAATGTAGCCTACTTGGCTATAGTAGTAGTTATTACTAGCTTAGTTGTTAAGTCTGCGTTTTCGCAAGATTTAGCAGGAGTATTAATCGCTGGTTTATTGTTTCCTGGCTTAGCAATTGCGCATAATGTGATTGCAGTTAAAGAAATGAGTAGGGCATGGTTAGTAAGTTTATATATTTTATTATTTTTATTTCCACAAACAATTTTGATTATTGCGGCAGTAGGATTAGCGGATACCTGGTTAGATATTCGTAGTCGATGGTCGCAAAAAAAGGATTAGATATGAATGTTATTTTGTTAGAAAAAGTACAAAATGTAGGTGGCTTGGGTGAACAAGTTGCTGTAAAAGCAGGGTATGCTCGTAACTTTTTAATTCCACAAGGAATTGCAAAGCCAGCAACTAAAGAAAATGTAGCTGAATTTGAAGCAAAAAGAGCTGAACTAGAAAAAATAGCAGCTAAAGAGTTAGCCGCAGCACAAACTATTTATGAAAAAATGAATGGTACAGTAGTTTCTATAGAAGCTATTACTGGTGGTGATGACGGTAAACTATTCGGTTCTATCGGTACGGCAGACATTGCTGACGCTCTTGTAGCAGTTGGTTTTGAAATAGAAAGAAAGTCTATTCGCATGCCAGAAGGAACTTTAAGCTATGTA
>CAZMHA010000160.1:0-1705 GCA_964565985.1 uncultured Piscirickettsiaceae bacterium
TATTTTTAGTTGGCCCAATGGGTTCAGGAAAATCAACTGTTGGTAGATTACTGGCTGAAAAACTATCTTATGATTTTGTAGATAGTGATCATGTCATTGAAAATAAGACAGGGGTTGATATCCCGATGATTTTTGACATTGAAGGAGAAGAGGGCTTTCGTCGCCGAGAAAAAGCAGTTATAGACGAATTCAGCCAGCTACCAGAAACTGTACTTGCCACAGGGGGGGGGGCAATTTTAGATGAAGATAACCGTAAAAACTTACGCTCTAGAGGTTTAACGGTCTATTTAAAGTCTTCGGTTGATACACTGGTACAACGCACTAAACATGATAAAAACCGCCCATTACTACAAACCAATGACCCCAAAAAAGTGCTAACAGAAATATTAGAACAAAGAGAGACATTTTATATAGATGTGGCAGACCTTGTCATAGAAACAGAACGAGCACCAATTTTTAGAGTAGTTAAAGAAATAATACACAAGCTAGACAATCTAAATGAATAGGGATAAGAATGAAAGAGTTGATAGTTGAATTAGGCGCAAGAAGCTACCCCATTTTTATAGGGCAAAACCTCTTGCAAGATCCCAATCTTATTACCCCCTTTATAAAAGGCGAGCAAATACTAATAGTTTCTAACACCACGGTTGCTCCTTTATACCTTGCTCAAGTCGAACAATTATTTGCCAACTATCAAGTTAAATGTGTTGTTTTACCAGACGGAGAAGAATACAAAAATCTTGAAGTACTAAACAAAATATTTGATGTAGCAATTGCCAATAAATTTAGCCGCCGCTGTACCTTTGTTGCATTAGGTGGCGGCGTAATTGGTGACATGACGGGCTTTGCCGCCGCATCATACCAACGAGGAGTGGATTTTGTCCAAATACCTACTACTCTACTTGCACAGGTTGACTCTTCAGTAGGTGGTAAAACTGGAGTAAATCACCCGTTTGGTAAAAATATGATAGGAGCGTTTCATCAACCTAAGTGCGTGATTATCGACACAGATGTACTATCTAGCTTAGCAGATAGAGAACTGTCCGCAGGGCTGGCAGAAGTGATAAAGTACGGGCTGATTGGTGATTTAGGCTTTTTCCAATGGTTAGAAATAAATATCCCTGCTCTGCTCAATAGAGAATCAAAAGTACTTGCAGAAGCCATAGAGTGGTCTTGTCAAAATAAAGCGGACATAGTATCCAAAGACGAAAAAGAAAATGATATGCGAGCTCTATTTAACCTAGGGCATACCTTTGGGCATGCAATAGAATCAGGTATGGGCTATGGTAATTGGCTACATGGAGAAGGCGTAAGTGCAGGAACCATGCAGGCAGTTTACCTATCAAAACTAATTGGTAACATAACTGAGCAAGATTTTTCAAGGATTATAGCTATATTTCAACAAGCAAATCTACCAGTTTTACCACCAAGCAGCAAAAAAATGAGTAATGCAAAATATCTAGATTTAATGGCAGGTGATAAAAAAGTACAAGCAGGAATAATTAGACTTGTGTTACTAAAAAGAATTGGCAAAGCTTTCGTAACTGGCGATTATCCGCAAGAACTACTAACAAAAACCTTAACAGAATATCGTTAAAAGGCAGTGAATGTAGAGGTTTTACCCCCCCCCCCCCCCCCCTTTTTTAAAAAAAAGGGGGGGGAAGTTGGGCAGGGAAGCCTTAAGGAATCTCCTAAAAACAAACAA
>CAZMHA010000161.1:0-1615 GCA_964565985.1 uncultured Piscirickettsiaceae bacterium
TTAGGAGTTTAAAATGGCAAGAGTAAAAAGAGGCGTAGTTGCACGCAGAAGACATAATAAAATTCTTAAACAAGCAAAAGGTTACTATGGTGCTCGTCGCAAAGTATTCCGTGTTGCTAAGCAAGCAGTAATAAAAGCTGGTCAATATGCTTACCGTGATCGTCGCGTTAAAAAACGCACCTTCCGTCGCTTATGGATTGCTCGTATTAATGCTGCTACGCGTTTAAATGGAATGACTTACAGTCGCTTTATTTCTGGTTTAAACAAAGCAGGAATTCAAGTAGATCGTAAAGTACTGTCTGATGTAGCTGTTCACGATGCACCTGCATTTGCAGCAATCGTAGAAAAAGCAAAATCAGCACTAGCTTAATTTTAGATTAATATTAAAGTTAAGATTTAATTTAAAAGGGGGCTTATTGCCCTCTTTTAGTTTTAACCAGATAGTTTTGCAGAGTTTAGCGTTTTTTTGTCTAGACTGCGCAAAGTTATTTTACTTAGGGACAACAATGCAAGAACAACTACAACAAATTATTGCGCAAGCAACAGAAGCGGTTGAGTCTGTAGCAGAGCTAACTTTGTTAGACGAAATTAGAGTGCAATATTTAGGTAAGAAGGGCGAACTTACCCTGATGATGCGTATGCTTGGTACATTATCAAATGAAGAACGCCCAAAAGCAGGGCAGGTAATTAATCAAGCAAAGCAAAAAGTACAAAGCCTATTAAATGATAAAAAAGTACAACTTGAAAATGCAGTTCTTGAAAAACAACTAGCGGAAGAAAACCTTGATGTAACTCTACCTGGTCGTTCTTTAGATATGGGTGGTTTGCACCCAGTTACCAAAACCTTAAGAAGAATTGAAGAGATTTTTGCAAAGGCAGGTTTTGATATTGAAACCGGTCCAGAAATTGAAGATGATTGGCATAATTTTGAAGCCTTAAATATCCCTAAAACTCACCCAGCTCGTGCCATGCACGATACTTTTTATTTTGATGAAAGTACTGTTTTGAGAACCCATACTTCTGGTGTGCAAATAAGAACTATGGAAAACAAAGATGGACCAATGCGTATTATTGCACCTGGACGAGTTTATCGTCATGATTCAGATCAAACTCATACCCCAATGTTTCATCAGGTAGAAGGTTTAATTTTGGAAGAGAATGCCAGTTTTGCTCAGTTACGAACTTTGATTATAGATTTCTTACGCAAGTTTTTTGAAGACGATGATTTAAAAGTTCGTTTTCGTCCATCCTATTTCCCTTTTACCGAGCCTTCTGCTGAGGTGGATATTGCCACCAATTTATTTGGAGATGGCCGTTGGATTGAAGTACTAGGTTGTGGCATGGTTCACCCAAATGTTCTTAAAAATGTAGATGTAGATTCAGAGAAATATACAGGCCTTGCTTTTGGTTTAGGTGTAGAGAGATTAGCCATGTTGCGTTATGGAGTTATAGACCTAAGGCAGTTTTTTGAAAATGATTTACGGTTTTTAAAGCAGTTTAAATAGATAATTTTACCCCCCCCCCCCCCCAAATATTGGGGGGGGGAAAAAAAAAAAAAAAAAAAAAAGAAAAAAAAAAAAAAAGAAAAAATGATGAAGAAAAAAGGGGAATATCA